>JANLJF010000071.1 GCA_029255605.1 Azovibrio restrictus | reverse complement strand
GGCTGGGTGGTAAAAAGCCCAATGCTTTAACTACCAGCTTGCTGTATAGCCGCTATTCGGGTGTTGGTGCGCCGCTACCTGCCGACTCTTCATTCATCAGTGTATGGGGTGGTGGCCTGTCGCTTAGTAAGCGTGTAAAATGGCCGGATGACAACTTCGTATTTACTTACGGAGTGAATTATCAGAACTATCAGCTAAAAGATTACTCTCTGTTGACAGATAACAACAATAATCCATTCAGAAACGGGTTTAGTAATAACCTGTACTTCAAATTGGTATTAGCACGTTATTCTGTCGATCAGCCGTTGTACCCGCGTAGTGGTTCTAACATCAGCTTTACATTCCAGTTTACCCTGCCATACAGCTTGTTTAGCGATAAGGATTATGCTAATGAAACTGTACAGGAAAAGTATAAATGGGTGGAGTATCATAAATACCGTTTCACGGCAGAGTGGTACCAGAAGATCACCGGCAACCTGGTATTTAAGTTAGCAACCAAGTACGGTTATCTGGGTTATTACAACCCGGAATTGGGCTATTCTCCGTTCGAGCGTTTCCAGCTTGGTGGCGATGGCCTTTCAGGACGTAACTTCTTCGTTGGCCGCGATATCATAGCCCACCGTGGTTATAAGGATCCGTACCAGACCAATGCTGTGATATTTAATAAGTATACTGCAGAGGTGCGTTATCCGTTCTCCTTGAGTCCTACATCTACTATATACGGTCTTGCGTTTGTAGAGGCAGCCAATGCGTGGAATGATTTTAATGATTACAACCCTTTCAAGTTGAAACGTTCTGCCGGTTTAGGTGTCAGGTTATTCCTGCCAATGTTTGGCTTGCTGGGTCTTGACTATGGTGTTGGTTTCGATAGCTTCAACAGGGCTACCGGTGCTACCAAACTGTCTGATATTGCCGCCTTTACCTTTATGCTGGGCTTCGAGCCGGATTGATGCTAATGGATTATATTGCATAACAATAAACTCAATAAAAGATGAAAAAGATAGTTTTAAGTATTGCCCTTATACTTAGCGTTATAGCCGCTAACGCACAACGCTATTGTATCATTGATAGTAAATACATACTGGATAAGGTAGTAGACTATAAAGACGCCCAAACGCGCCTGGATAAGCTATCGAAAGACTGGCAGACAGATATAGACAACCGTATGCAGGAAGTAGACCGCATGTATAAAGCCTACCAGGCCGAACGTGCTATGCTTTCTGACGACATGCGTAAAAAACGTGAGGATGAGATTGTGCTGAAAGAGAAATCTGCCAAAGACCTGCAGAAACAACGCTTTGGTTATGAAGGAGAACTGTTCAAAGAGCGCCAGAAACTGGTAAAGCCTATACAAGACAGGGTGTACAATGCAGTGCAGAAAATGGCGCAGACAAAAGGCTTTGATTTGGTGCTGGATAAGGCCGGTGGTGTAACAATGTTCTATGCCGATCCGAAACTGGATAAAAGTGAGGATGTGTTAAAATTACTTGGAATAAACAAATAATGGCATTTACTTTGCACAGCTTAAATAAATAAAAGTTATACAATATACACAATGAAAAAAATCGTATTATTTCTTGCCTGCGGTTTGTTGATCGGCAACATGGCATTTGCTCAAGCTACGAAATTCGGTTACATAGATTCTCGCGAACTGCTGAAAGCTATGCCCGAAATGACAAAGGCTGAAGCTGATATCCAGGCTTATGCTAAAACATTCCAGGACCAGCTGCAGACAATGAGCCAGGAGTATGAGAAGAAAGCTAAAGAGTTTCAGGCTGGCGAAAAAACCATGACAGACGCGGTGAAAGAAGTGAAAATAAAAGAAATTCAAGACCTGGAAGGCCGCATACAAAGCACTAACCAAAGTGCACAGGAAAAAGTAGAAAAGAAAAGGCAGGAACTGCTGCAACCTATTCTGGATAAAGCAGACAAGGCAATAAAAGATGTAGCTAAAGAAAAAGCATACGATTATGTTTTCGATTCAAGCACCGGCACTTTATTGCATGCTAAAGAAAGCGATAATATCCTGGCACTGGTAAAAGCAAAACTGGGTATTAAATAATCACAGTAAAATCTGATATAAATAAAAGGAGCACATTGTGCTCCTTTTATTTTAATGTTCTTTCCCAAACAGCTTTTCACCAGCCCTTATAGGTATCTTCAACCGGTTCTCTACAGGTGGTATGGGACAGTTATAGCCTCCCGCATAAGCACAATAAGGGTTGTAGCACTTATTAAAATCAAGTACTATCCTGCCGTCTTTTATATCTGCTGTAGATAGGTCTATATACCTGCCGCCTCCGTATGTTTCGGTATAAGTAGTCTCGTCTGTAAAAGGCACGAAAAGATGTTGTGCATGTGCCGTGTCCTCCAGCAGTTTCAGGTTCTGATACACTTGCAGTATCTGCTGTTTTCCGCCAATGGCAAAGGTAAGCAGCCCGTATTGCCTGAATTGCTTGGTTTTGCCACTATAGGTAGGCATATCAAATGGCTTAGCCTCCGGTGTCTCCGTTATGGTAGCTACTACACGATACAGGCTATTGGCATTGTAAAAGCGTAAATAGGCCGTATCACCGCCCTTTAGCGGGCTGCGTGGCTCTGTTATGAATTCCTCCTTATAATGCTGCCGGTGTGCCGCTATCCGCTCTGCATACGAATGCTGGGCCTGCGCACCATAACAGGTGCTGAGCAGTAGGGCAGTGCTGATGATGTGTTTCATGCTATTAAAAAAGCCCCGTATCATTACGGGGCTTCAAATTTATGTGTAAAATTACGATTAGTTTCCGAGGTATGATTTAAGCAACTGGCAGCGTGTAGCAGTGCGCAGTTTGGTTATTGCTTTGTCTTTTATCTGGCGTACACGCTCACGTGTCAGGGAGAATTTTTCGCCTATATCTTCCAGGCTCATAGGATGTTCTACACCTATGCCGAAATACAGTTTGATAACATCGCGCTGGCGGTCTGTAAGGGTGCTGAGCGAACGCTCTATTTCGCAACGCAGGGAATCATAGTGCTCTAGTTCTGAATCTGCAGAGTCTGAATTGGGGTTTTCCAATACATCCAGCAGCGTATTGTCTTCGCTATCTACAAACGGTGCATCTACAGATACGTGGCGTGCAGCCACACCCAGTGTTGTTTCTACTTCTTCCGTACCAATCTCCAGCAGTTCTGCCAGTTCTTCGGTAGATGGTTCGCGTTCAAATTCCTGTTCCAGTTGAGAGTAAGCCTTGCTTATTTTGTTAGACAAGCCCACTTTGTTCAGTGGCAGGCGCACAATACGTGATTGTTCAGCCAATGCCTGCAGTATCGATTGGCGTATCCACCATACTGCGTAAGAAATGAATTTAAAGCCGCGTGTTTCGTCAAAGCGTTGTGCTGCTTTTATCAGGCCCAGGTTTCCTTCATTGATAAGGTCGCTTAAAGAAAGTCCCTGGTTTTGATATTGTTTGGCAACAGATACTACGAAACGCAAGTTGGCCTTTGTCAGTTTTTCAAGGGCGCGTTGGTCGCCTTGCTTAATCCGGATGGCAAGTTGTACTTCTTCTTCCGGTGTAATCAGGTCTACTTTACCAATTTCCTGGAGATACTTTTCCAGTGATTGGCTCTCACGATTGGTAATGGACTTCGTGATCTTTAGTTGACGCATAGACATAGGCAGAGCTTTTGTTTAAGTTAGAGAATAGAAGGAGTATAATGAGTAGATTGTGACATTGTTGTGGCAAATCTAAGCGTCAGAGCAATTCAACCCAAAAAAAAATTAAGAAATTCTTAACAGCAAAAATCAAACCAATTTTATGGAGGGGCAAGCTTATTTTACAGGAATTTACTGAAATAATTTTGATTGTTCAAACCTTTTTTTATTATTGCAGCAACGTTAAGCTTTCGAGAACATTTACGATGAGTAAGAAAAAGACAATGTATACACTTGAGTTTCCGGTAAGGTGCTCTCCTTCTATTCTATACGAATTTTTATCTACCCCTGTTGGTTTGCAAGAATGGTTTGCTGATAAGGTCGATCAGCGCGATCATACTTTTTACTTTAGCTGGAATGGTGCTACAGACACGGCTGACGTGGTGGAGCAACTAGAGAATGAATTTGTAAAATATCGTTGGGATTATTACGATGATGATGAATTTTTTGAGTTCCGGATAGAACAAAGTCCGATAACAAACGAAACGATTCTGAAAATAACTGACTTTGCAGATAAGTATGATATCAAAGATCAGGAACGCTTGTGGAATTCACAGGTAAGTGATCTGAAGCATCGTATCGGCAGCTAAGCATCGTTTTTTGAAAAAAAATTAAAAGCTTGCTGAAAAGCAAGCTTTTTTACTATGTTAAAAGCACAGGTTTATCTATAGCAAAGCAACCATAAAGCGGTAGTTTTCTGTAGGTTTGCACAAATTCTTGCCGGCATTGATCAAAAAACTGGACATACTTATACTCCGCAGTTTCATCGGCCCGTTCATTGTTACCTTTTTTATCACATTGTTTGTGCTGGTAATGCAGTTCTTCTGGCTATACATGGATGAGCTGATAGGTAAGGGCTTAGGGGTGTGGATGATTGTTCAGTTGCTGTTCTATATGTCTACCACCATGGTGCCGCTGGCATTACCTTTAGGTATCCTGCTGGCATCTATCATGACCTTTGGCAACATGGGCGAGAACTTTGAGCTAGTGGCCATCAAGGCTGCAGGTATATCATTGCTACGCTTTATGCGGCCCTTGCTGTTCTTCATCCTGCTTATTGGCCTGGGGGCCTTTGTTTTCAGCAATAATGTGATACCATACGCCAATCTTAAAGCATTATCCCTGCTATACGACCTGCGTAATTCAAAGCCTACATTCAATATACGCCCCGGCCAATTTAATAAAGACATCGATGGCTTTTCTATAAGGGTGGGAGAGAAGGATAAAGACGGGCAAACCATACGCAACATACTTATCTACGACCACACATCCGGCAGCGGCAATAACAAGGTAGTACTTGCCAGGCAAGGGCAAATGCTGCCTACGCCCGATAAGCATTACCTGATATTCAGGCTGAATGATGGGTGGCGTTATGAAGAAAATATAAACAATGAAGGCAGCCGCAATACCAACCAGCAGGTGCGCATGTACTTCAAAAGCTGGGATATGGTTTTCGACCTTTCATCTTTCAGGGTAAACCGCACTAACGAAAACCTCTTCAAAGATGCCTACCAGATGATGAATGTAAGGCAACTGAGCCAGCGTATAGATAGCTTCAAACGCTATGAAAACCATGTAGCTAAAAATGTAGGCATATACATAGGCCCTAATATAGCAGCACTGGGCAATAACAATTTTATAGATACACTGAAAGTAAAGCCGACAGCTAAGCTTGCCGCCCGTGCGTATGATTCTACCTTCCTGCAATTTGTACCCGATACACTAAGGGGCAGGGTAATGCAGAATGCCGTGAACCAGGCACGTAATGCTAAAGGCCTGCTGGATATTTCTGCTACCGATAAGGCTATGCAGTTTAATAACTACCTGCAATTCAATATCGAATGGCACAGGAAGTTTACCCTGTCATTTGCCTGTGTGCTGTTGTTTTTAATAGGTGCCCCACTGGGGGCTATTATACGCAAGGGTGGGTTGGGTATGCCGTTGGTAATAGCGGTATTGTTCTTCGTTGTGTTCCACATCATGTCTATAACCGGCGAAAAGCTGGCAAAGGCAAATGCTGTACCCAGCTGGGCAGGCATGTGGATGGCCACGGCCATGCTGTTGCCTATAGCTTTTGTATTGATAAACCAGGCCCGCAACGATTCACAAATATTCAGTAAAGAATGGTATGCACGCGTGTGGAGTAAAATAATTGCACCGTTTAAACGTAGAAAACAAATTGGATAAGCCATACAGTTCATACAACCCCTTCTTCATTATTCCTTTTATCCTCTGGATAATCGCAGGAGGTATCGCATTATCAGTATATGATAAGCAAACGCTATTCGCTACCTTCAATACGCATCATAGCAGCGTAGGCGACATGCTGATGGAGTATATCACCTTTATGGGTGAGGGTAGTTTCGTTACCATTGTATTGCTCTTGTTATTGGGTTTCAGTCGCCTGCGCAACTGGTGGTATTTCACCGCCGCCGTTATAGCCGGTGTGCTGCCATCTCTCATTACACAGGCTATAAAAAGCGCAACAAGGGCACCGCGTCCGCTCAAATATTTTAATGAAGCACCTTGGATACATACCTTGCCGGAATGGCCGCGCGTGATGGAGCGTAGCTTTCCTTCGGGGCATAGCTGTGGGGCTTTTAGCTTGTTTTGCCTGCTGTCTTTATTATTACCTCCAAAATTCAGACCTTTAGGCCTGTTGTTTTTCGTATGCGCTTTGGCAGTAGCCTATTCGCGTATGTACCTGGCCGCCCATTTTTTCGAGGATATATATGTAGGCAGCATCATAGGTGGTTGTTTCAGCATATTTACTATTACTGTAATGAAACGCTACCAGCCAGCCTTTTTCAAAAAGCGTTGATTAACTTTTTCAAACCGTATGTAAATGCCAAATTACATCCGTTACTTCATTATAATAGCCGGTGCTGCACTGCTGTTCTTCCCCTTTTTGGGGCAGGTGCACCTGTTCGATTGGGATGAGATAAACTTTGCCGAGTGTGCCCGCGAAATGATTGTTTCGGGCGATTACCTGCAGGTGCAGATAAATTATAAGCCCTTTTGGGAAAAACCACCACTGTTTATGTGGATGCAGGTGCTATCCATGAAGCTGTTTGGCATTAATGAATATGCAGCGCGGTTCCCCAATGCATTGATGGGTGTGGTAACGCTTACATCACTGTTCTATATAGGCAAGCGGGTGATAAATGAGAAAATGGCCGGTTGGTGGGTATTACTATATGCAGCATCGTGGTTACCGCATTTCTATTTCAAAACGGGTATTATCGATCCCACTTTCAATTTTTTCATCTTTATAGCCTTCTTCCAGGTACACCTCATAAAGTTTGGGGAACGAAAACTGGTACATGCTTTACTGGCAGGTGTGTTTCTGGGGCTTGCAGTGCTTACTAAGGGGCCTGTGGCTATTCTGGTAGCCTTGTTATCGTTTGTGGTATATGTTATCGTAAATAAGGGATTATGGGGCTATAAACCGTTGCATCTGCTAGTCATTGCATTATCTGCCTTTGCTACTACCTGCATCTGGTTTGGCATAGAGATATTAAACCATGGCTGGGCATTGGTGAGCGATTTCATCGTATACCAGATCCGACTCTTCCAGACAGAAGATGCGGGACATGGCGGGCCATTCTTCTATCACTTTATCATTCTGCTTATTGGCTGTTTTCCCGCAGCGGCATTCCTGTTTCAGTACAGTAGGAAGCGTGTTACGGATAATGAGGGCCACCGTGAATTCACCCGCTGGATGTGGATAATGTTTTGGGTGGTATTATTGTTGTTTTCCATCGTTAAGACCAAGATTGTTCACTATTCATCGTTGTGCTATTTCCCGCTTACATACCTGGCAGCGCTGCAGCTTTACAGGTTATCTACAGAAAAGGTAAAGGTAAAGCCATTGGTAAAAGGCATCTTGCTTTTTACAGGCTCACTGGTAGCTATAGCCATCATGTGCCTGCCATTAGTGGGGCTGAACAAGGATAAACTCATTCCGCTTATTGATGATCCTTTTGCCGTAGGTAACCTGCAGGCCCCCGTTTCATGGAGCTATGCCGAGTGTATGTGGGGCTTACTTTACCTCATCGGCATTTGGGTAGCTGTTATGATGATGAATAAAGATTTCCGAAAGGGCATGATAACGCTGTGCGTTGTCAATCTTGTTATTTTACAGGTCACAGTCATCCATTTTACACCCAAGATTGAGGCCTTTTCCCAACGTGCTGCTATCGATTATTTTAAAAGTTTCCGGGGCAAAGATGTATATGTACACGTGTTAGGTTATAAAAGCTATGCACATCTCTTCTATACGGATAAACAGCCGCAGGCCAATCCCAACTACGATAAGGAAGACTGGCTGTTGAATGGCGATATCGATAAGCCTGCTTACTTTATATGCAAAATAATGGAGGCCGATAAATACCGCGCAATGCCTCAGCTGGAGGAAACGGGAAGTGCCAATGGTTTTGTATTCTTCCGACGGAAATAGCAGTACTTCTTCCACATCATATTTAATCAGCCCTTTTTCTAAGGGCTTTTTCTTATGCCATCAATACGGTTTTGACTGCAGTATTTTTAATCTGTGCCGTTCGCCCAGTTATAATAGCAGTACGTGTTTCACCTCTCTGCAGGCAGCAAAAAATAAGCCCCGGAATTATCCGGGGCTCTATGTATGAAGGTCTGAAATTGTATGTTATCGTACCAGTATTACTTCACCTTTCTGGTCTACACTCTTACCATCGCACTGGAAGTTGATGTAGTAGAAGTAAGTACCGGCATCTTGTGGTTTGCCGTTCAGTGTGCCATCCCAGCCACCGCGTGTATTAGCACTTTCATATACCACCTGGCCATAACGGTTCACTACTTTGAAGGTGCGCACATTTACAAAGCGCTCGTTGCCTGTAGCCTGAGGGAATGGGCGGAACAGGTCATTCCTGCCATCATTGTTAGGCGTAAATGCTGTTGGGAAACCGATTTCGCAGCAAGACTTCGTATTGATCAGCACACTGTCTGAATTGAAACAGCCGAACTCATCTGTCACGCTCAGTTTCACATAGCTCTTATAATCTATACGTGCATAAGTAACAGGCAGAGAACTGTAAGTATCAAAGAACCTTGATGGTGTCCATGAGTATTTGGCAGCCGGCAGTATGGTGTTAGCCGTCATCAGTATGCTATCGCCTATGCAGAACAGGCGGTCGGCAGCATAGCCATCTACTTTAAAGGTAGCATCCGGTTTTGCATGTATATAAGTGCTGTCGGTTATCGTTGCAGCGCACAGTTCATCTACCAGTCGCAGGGTGATGTATTTTTTACCGGCATCATTCCATATCACACCGTAAGGGCCCTGATCGGTAGAGTAGTGCGTAGTATACCCACCATCCCAAGACCAGAAGAATGAATCTACAGTAGAAGTATAGCTGCGCAGCGATACCAGTTCTGTCTGGCCCTGGCATATGTTAGGCCTTACTTCTATATCTGCCGTAGGTACCGGGTCTACGCGTATATTTTTAGTATAGGTTTCGCTCCAGCAATTGCTGTGGCCTACAGTTAGTTTTATCGTTTTAACACCCGCAGAGTCAATGCCTAAGTACAGTGGTGTTTCAAATGAAGAACCATCCAGTATCCTTACACCGTCAAACGGAGGGAAATCCCATGCATAGGTAGATTGAGGGAAGGCGCTGCCATAGTAGCCCAGGGTCAGCGTATCGCCCTGGCATATCGCATCGCGCGATGCCAGTATCAAACCATTCGGACGGAAGGTAACGATAACTTCCATACGGGCGCGCTCACTTTCGCAACCATCTACCGTTTGCGATACATAGTAGTAAAAAGTATCTTTTGCAGTAGTATTAGGTGCAGGTGCCAGCGTGGTAGGTATGCCCCCTGTTGGCTCATAATACCATTTCAGTTCCTGTCCATTTGCATTTACAGGGAAAGATGCTGCATTTTCGCAATAGAAGGTAGGGGTAGTAACCACAGGCACATTTGGCTTAGGTGCTGCACTGTATACCACCATGGTACGCGGGCTTTCACAACCGCTTATGGTTTGCGATACCCAGAAAGTGTCTTTATGTGCAGTAGTCGTATTGAAGTTGACAGCCGCAGGTGTGATGGGTGAACCGCCTGTTTCCGTATAGTACCATTTAGGGTCTGGGCCCAGTATGGTTACCGGTTGGAAAGGTTCATTCAGGCAATAGTTGGTTTTACCATCGTATTTAGGTGCCGGCGGCGACAGGAATATCACATCTGCACAGCCTTTTTCTGTTATAAAAGTAGTATTGCTGCCCGTAACGGTAGCGCAGTACTGGCCTGCTTTAGAAGCATCAAAGCTTGGAATGATCAGGGTATCATCTGTTTGGCCGGCTATTACATTGCCGTTTTGGTCATACCAGGTATATACAGGGTTTTCAAAATAGGAGCTTGATTTAGCGCTGATAATAACAGTAGAACCCAGACAGGCAGGTGTGGGGTTCACCGTAAGTACAGGCGGGTTCAGCGGGTAAAATTTGATATTTCCTTCAAATGCAAAGGTGTCGGTAGTGTTTGGACTAAAAATACCTACATTAGGTGCTACACCTGTATATTGATTGGTATCTACCGTATGTAGTCGTACCCCACCTGCGGTAAACCCTCTTGGGGCCGGTGCATTGCTATTTTGACGTCCTCTTACAACTATAGTATCATAACATACTACTGCAAATCGCATCATCGATTTGGAGGGAACTACTACTGCTAAGTTCTTGAAAATAGGTTCTACACCAAATGATGCCCCCCCACTATAAACAGTGCTTTGTGCATTAGTCCAGCCGGTAGCGGCCGATATATTCGGTACACCACTCAGCCAGGTAGATGTCTGCCACAGTTCATAAGTCGAACCATTAGCACTTATGACTACGTTTGTTGGACCAGGATAAGTGAACGGCACGTTTGAAATATGCAGGCTGCTCACATCCGTTATTAATATGGGGTAATTATTAGTATTCTCAACGGAAAATGTAACATATCTGTTAGGAAGTGGAACAGTACCGTCTAAGAGAAAATGTGTTGGAGGAGTTACCGGGAAGGTATAAGGTGTGTTAATCGTCACCTGCGCCTGTCCTTGCATCGCTGCCAGCAATGTAGTACATACCAATAAGCCTTTCCTGAATAGCTTTTTTATCATGGGTTAACTTGTTTCTTATTATTTGAAAACTTGCTATGATCCTGTATTATATTATTATGACAGCAAAAAGCCTTCCAAACGTTGGTGGTGCTCAAATGGCGATGTGCTGCTAATAATGGTGTTAAAATACTAATAATTATGGTTTTTGCAAACCTTGTGTTAAAATAAAACACCAATTTGCCCCGCTATTTTAATGAGATATTAATACAATCCGCACATATATATGACAGTTTGCAAGTGTTACAGCCCTGCAAGGAAGGCCATCGTATCCACACCGTCGGCATAGTCGCTTAGCGCCGGCGACTGTGCTGTGCCAAACGCAGTTTGCCCGTGCCCCACTATACATTGTATATCCTCGCTGCTGCCTAATTCCTGCAGCAGGGCATTTTTATCGTCATAGCGCCTGTAGTGCAGCACACTTACGGCGCTGAAAGGCAATGCGTTTTCTACCATTAGCAGGCTGTCATTGCTCAGGTAGGGTACCCTGTTCAGCAGGTATATGGCCAGGTAATAGTCGTAGTTGTTCTTATACTTATGGTGGTGTATCATGTCTGCATACTTATTGCAGGCATCCATTAGCCGGGGCATGTCATAGTCCTGCGGCACACAAACTTGCGTCACGTTCCGGCACCCCAGGCCAAAGTAGGTAAAGATATCATCAGCCAGCCTGTCCAGCTCCTCTGGCGTTTCGCTGCCATCCAGTAGGGCTACCGATGTACGGTTTCGGCGGATGATGTGGGGGTATTTTCCAAAATATTGCTCAAAATAGCGGGCGGTGTTATTGCTGCCCGTGGCTATATAGGCATCGCAGCCCTTCAGGTTCTCGGCTATCGTCACCTGTTCAGCCACTGCCGGTTCCCATTCCACCAGTTTTTCTACTAAGTGTTTCAGCAGCACCTCGTCTTTGCCCGATAGTTTCAGCAGCAGGTTGTGCCCGCTCATAAACCCGCACAGAAAATCGTGAAACCCTACCAATGGTATATTACCCGCCATCACCATGCCCACCTTTTTAGGTGCGGTAGCCACAGGGTAGGGCGCTATCCATGCATGTAAGGCATCGGCCTGCAGAAACCGGGAAACGATATTACGGACTGCCTGTGTTATACTGCCGGGGGTAAACCAGCCATTGGCCTGCACGGCCCGCTGTTGCGCCGTTTCCCACGCTTCGTCCTGCCCCTGCATATAGTGGCCCAGCCGTTCCAGTAATGCTATTCTTCCTGCTGTCGTCAACATGCCATTTATATTTTGGGTGCGAAATTGTAACTTTACCGCCACAATAACCAAAAGAAGATTCAGAATTATGGCTATAAAGATAACGGATGAGTGTATAAACTGTGGTGCCTGCGAACCCGAATGCCCCAACAACGCGATATATGAAGGTGGCGTGGAATGGGCTATGGCCGATGGTACCGGCGTAAAGGGCGATTACGTATTGATGGATGGCTCTGTAACGGGTGCGAACGAAAAGCACGAACCGATAGCGGTAGATACCTACTACATTACCCCCAATAAATGTACCGAATGCCAGGGCTTTCACGATGAGCCGCAATGCGCTGCCGTATGCCCGGTAGACTGCTGCGTACCCGATGAAATGTATCGCGAAACGGTAGAAGAACTACTGGCCAAAAAAGAAAAAATGCACCTGTAAGGCAGTTCGTAAAAGCTGTCATTCAGAAGCCCGACCGATGCATATCGGGATGGCTGAAGCATCTGCCGGGATAAAGCACTTAGGTAATAACACATTAAAAAAGCCTTTTCAACATCTGAAAAGGCTTTTTTAATGCTACTTATTTTGTGGGCAAATCTCCCACCTTTCGCCAGCCTATACCCGGCTTAGCCACTGCATCTATTTTGCGTGCCATTATTTCCAGGTATTTAGGGCCAAAATGGGCATTGTGTATCTTCTTTTCCTTGCCATCTATGGTAAACCCGTATATGATGCCCGGTATATCGGCTATCATATTCTCATATACATCCTTACACGTATCTACACGGTAGTTGGTAAATTCCTTCATCAGCTTCTGGGCGTCTTTAGGCTCTATTTCGCGCTCGTACACACCGGTATATTCGGTAAACTGCCTGCCGGTATAGCGCACTACGCCATTGCGGAATATTTCTACCTGGTAAGAGGGGCAGCGGCCAAAGCACGAAGTACGCTCCATGCTGATGTAGCTAACGCCGGCTATAGCTTTAGTGGTTTTAGTCGTTTTGGTAGTGCCGCCGGTGGTTTTCTTTTGCTGGGCGCAGGCAGTAAACATCAGTGCCAGCGAGGCTACGGCAAAAGCAGAAACGTATCTCTTCATTACAATACTTGTTTTAATTATCGGTTTTACGGTTGCCAAAGATAAGATAAGATGCGGCACCTTGTGTAAGGTAAGCGTAAGATTAAGTGTTAAAGACTGTGAAAAACACCGGTGTTTTTTATAAATGTGTTTTGTAGGTTGTGTGCTGGAATATTCCATTAACTACCTAAAACACAAAATCTCATGAGAAAAACCATTTTAGTAATCGCATTGCTATGCTACACCCTCACATCGGCATTAGCACAAAAGCTCACCCTTGTCAATAACAGTTGTGGTGATGTATTCATCCGTCTACATGCGGATGACAATTCCGGCTGCGGACCAATGAGCGTTGATGAATTGGATGCGATATATCTGGCTGCTGGAAATTCTATTGCGTATAGCTTTACCGGAACAATTGGGACCAATAGTGCTGTTGGTGGAAACTTTGTTTGGATAAGCACCGGAACTGCAGGGACACCTAGTGCTACTTTGTCTGGGCCACCCTCGTCCTTTAATTTTTTTAAAGCAGATGTATGGTCTTCCTGTGCGCCAGGGGGATGGCCTGTTTCAGGTGGTACATGCCAAACTACTAGTGGTGGCGGCGGTTTTGTTCCATATGATGGTGGAACAATTTATAATCCAAATTGTGGGTCATTCTCTGCACAATTTGTTACTTCTGTGCCCTGTGGAAGCTGTGACTTTTGTGGTACAAGTTATCTTCCATGTGGTGGAATTCCACCATGTGTAGTAGTTCATGACGGAGTTGTTACTAACTATTCTTTTACTACTTCAGGTGGTGACTGGAGTGTAACTGTTTACTAAATACATTCATAGCCCAAGGTGTATACTTTGGGTTATTTCATTTTCGTATATTTTAAAAATGTAGTATATTTGCTATAGTAAAGTAAGCGTAAAAAGAAACAAGATACTACCTGCTGAAAACCGAAAACAACCGGAAACAATTTTTGAGTTTGTTGCGAAAAAGAAAAAAGTGAAAATTTCACAACAAAACACAACAAACTGAGGAATTGAATATTTTTAAACCATGAATGAAGAATGGCGCTATAGGCTGGCACTCACCTTTGTAAAACAAACTGGTCCTAAAACAGGCAGGGCATTACTGGCACAATACGGCTCGGCATCAGCGGTATTTCATGCCCCGCTCAAAGAGCTGAAAATGATAGAGGGCATGGGTGAAGTACGTGCCCGTGCCTTTCGCGATGAGGTGGTAATGGAACGTGCTGATAAAGAACTGGCATACCTCGCCGAAAACAACATCAACCCCATATGGCTGCAGGACGATAATTACCCCCAACGCCTGAAGGCATGTATAGATAGTCCGCTGCTGCTGTATTATAAAGGCAATGGCAACCTGGATGCACAGAAGATAGTAGCCATAGTAGGCACCCGCCGCAGTACCGATTATGGCCTGAAACTAACGCAAGACCTTATTGCCGGTCTTGCCGACCAGGAGGATATACTCATTACCAGTGGCCTGGCCGATGGTATTGATACCATAGCCCATAAAGAGGCACTGAAAAACAATATACCCACCGTAGGTGTAGTAGGTCATGGCCACGACCAGATGTACCCGGCAGGTAATAGAGGGTTAGCCAAAGAGATGCAGCAGCATGGTGGTATGCTTACAGAGTTCCCGTCGGGTACGATACCTATGAAGGAGAACTTCCCCATGCGCAACAGGGTAGTGGCCGGGCTTAGTGATGTAACCGTAGTGGTGGAAAGCGATATAAAAGGTGGCGCGCTGATAACTGCCCGTATAGCTGCCAGCTACAACCGTGATGTGGCAGCATTCCCCGGCAGGGTAAGTGATAAGCGTTCGGGTGGGTGCAATGAGCTGATACGCACCAATACCGCCGCCATGATAACCCGTGCTGAAGACCTGTTGGAGCTGATGAACTGGGGAAAGGCTAAAAAGAAGCCCGTTCAGAAGCAACTGTTCATCAACCTGTCGCCCGATGAGCAAACGCTGATGAACCTGCTACAGGGCGCAGACAGTATGCATGCCGATGACCTGTACCATAAAAGTGGCATGACCAGTTCTCAACTGGCATCTACACTGCTATTGCTCGAAATGCAGGGATTAGTAAAGACCCTGCCGGGTAAGATGTACAGGGTGGAGTAGTCCTTATGCTACTACATCGCCCTCCAGGTCATAATCATATGCCTTAGTGATGTGTACATTCACAAACTCGCCGGGTGTCAGTGGCTTGTCGGTATTAATGATAACCTCGTTATCTACCTCCACGCTGTCAAACTCCGTACGGCCCAGATAGCGTCCGGCTTCCTTCTTGTCCACTATCACCTTGAAGGTCTGGCCTATCTTCTCCTGGTTCTTTTCATACGATATTTCCTGCTGCACTTCCATTATCTCCTGTGCACGTGCTTCTTTCTCTTCGGCAAGTATATTGTCTTCCAAGTCGTAGGCGCTGGTATTCTCTTCGTGAGAGTAAGTAAAGATACCTACACGGTCCAGCCTTACATCTTCCAGGAATTGCTTCAGTTGGTCCACATCATCCCTTGTTTCACCGGGAAAGCCGGCTATCAGGGTGCTGCGTATAGCTATACCGGGCACTTTATCGCGGATGGCAGCTACCAGGTCGTATATCTCCTGTGTTTCCATCTGGCGTTTCATGGCCTTCAGCATATTGTTGGAGATGTGCTGCAGCGGCATATCCAGGTAGTTGCAGATATTATCGCGCTCGCGCATTACATCCAGTATATCCAGCGGGAATTTTGAAGGGTAGGCATAATGCAGGCGTATCCATTGTAGTCCCGGCACATCGCTCAGGTGCTTCAACAGGTCGGCCAATGCACGCTTCTTGTATATGTCAAGGCCGTAGTAAGTAAGCTCTTGTGCTATCAGCATTACTTCCTTCACGCCCATAGATACCAGTTTCTTAGCCTCGGCTACTACTTCTTCTATGGTTTTAGATATGTGGCCACCACGCATCAGGGGTATGGCGCAGAAGGAGCAGGTACGGTTGCAACCTTCAGATATCTTGAGGTATGCGTAGTGCTTGGGTGTGCTCAGCAGACGTTCGCCTACCAGTTCTGTTTTATAGTCTGCATTGAATTGCTTGAGTATCAATGGCAGCTCCATAGTGCCAAACCATGCATCTACCTCGGGTATTTCGGTCATCAGGTCGCTGCGGTAGCGTTCGCTCAGGCAGCCGGTGATGTACACTTTATCCAATTTTCCTTTCTTCTTCAGTTCTACCTGTTCCAGTATGGTGTTTACGCTTTCTTCCTTAGCCTTGTCTATAAATCCGCAGGTATTCACCACCACTATGTTATGGTCCAGCTTTTCGCTTTCGTGGGCTACGTTTATGCCATTGGCATTCAGCTGGCCACTCAGCACCTCACTGTCCACCATATTTTTAGAGCAGCCCAGTGTTATGATATTTACCTTATCCTGTTTTAGTTTTTTCGTTTTCACTATATCAATATTTTAAGCTGCTATTATTTTTTACGGAAGAAGATGCGGATGGGCACACCGCTAAACTGGAAATGGCTGCGCAGTTTGTTCTCCAGGAAGTTGCGGTATGGGTCTTTAATAGCATCCGGGTAATTGGCAAAGAATGCAAAAGAAGGTACGGCAGTAGGTATCTGCGATACGAACTTGATCTTTACACTATGCCCGCGCGACATAGGTGGCGCAAAGCGTTCTATCTCTTTCAGCATAATGTCGTTCAGTACCGAAGTAGCTATGCGACGCTGCCTGTTATCATATACCTCCAGTGCTTTTTCCATAGCATGGAAGATGCGTTGCTTGTCTTTAGCGGATATAAAGATGATAGGCACATCTGTAAATGGCGCTATCCTTTGTTTGATGACTTTCTCGTAATCGCGGGCGGTATTGGTTTCCTTTTCAGCTACCAGGTCCCACTTGTTTACCAGCAGCACGATACCTTTACCCTTGCGTGTAGCCAGGCTGAAGATATTTACATCCTGCGCGGTCATACCTTGTTCGGCATCTATCAACATCAGGCATACATCGGCTTCATCCATAGCACGTATGGCACGTATCACCGAATAGAACTCCAGGTCTTCATGCACATTCTTTTTCTTCCGCAATCCAGCAGTATCTATCAGCACGAACTCTTTACCGAATTGTTTATAGTGCGTATGTATGGTATCGCGCGTAGTGCCGGGTATATTGGAAACAATGGTACGCTCTTCACCTATCAGTGCATTCAGCAGGGTAGACTTACCGGCATTGGGCTGGCCTATGATGGCAAATTTGGGTATCGTCTCCTGTTCTGTTTCTATTTCGTTACCATCCTCATCCAGTTCTACTTCTTTGTCTTCAACAGGTATCTGGCTGGCTACTTCATCCAGCAATTCGCCCGTACCACTACCGGATATGGATGATATAAAGAACGTTTTATCGAAGCCTAATGAATAGAACTCTGTAGCATCCAGTGCACGTTCTGCATTATCTACCTTATTTATCACCAGTAATACCGGTTTGGGGCTACGGCGCAGTATATTGGCCATATCCTGGTCCTGGTCGGTAATGCCGGTAACCGTATCGCATACAAAAACAATGAGGTTGGCCTCATCTACAGCTATCTGTACCTGTTTGCGTATCTCTGTTTCAAATACATCGGCCGAATTGGCTACGAAGCCACCGGTGTCTATTACGTTGAAAGCTTTGCCATTCCAGTCGGCTACACCATACTGGCGGTCGCGGGTTACACCACTCACGTCATCTACTATCGCTTTACGCTGTTCCAGCAACCTGTTGAACAATGTTGACTTTCCTACGTTGGGCCTTCCTACTATCGCTACCGTAAATCCGGGCATATTAAAAAATTAGTTGGCAAAGGTACTATTATAATTGCAGGTATAGCCTGTTTTTCATGACAAATATTAAGTATGGCTAAATATTACCTGCTTTTTAACACCGCTGCGCGTTATATACCTGAACAAAGAGGATTGCTACCGAAATGTGAAGCGCAGCGCTGTACGGGCAGGCTTTATCTTTTATGGTCGATGCTTTGTAGCTTTGCCATACGGTATGACTGACAGGATAGAAAAACTCAAAGCCTTTTTGCAAACCTCTCCCGAGGATTGTTTTCTGAACCATGCACTGGCATTGGAATATATAAAGCTGGATGACGATAACCAGGCATTGGCACTGTTTCGTAAAAACCTGCAACAGGATGAGAACTATATAGCCACCTATTACCACCTGGGCAAGCTGCTGGAGCGTGTGGGTGAGAGCGAAGAAGCCATAACCATATACGAGAAAGGTATGGAGAAGGCAAAGGCGGCGAAGGATATGCACAGCTACAACGAATTGCAGAGCGCTTACGAAGACCTTGCTTATTAGGATATGGACTTACAAAAGCAATTCATACAGCACTGGAACGATAAGGGTTTTGCCACGGTGCCGCAAAACATATTGCTGGCCGTAAGTGGTGGCAGCGATAGCATGACGATGGCTACCTTGTTCCTGCAGGCGGGCATACCCTTTGGTATAGCACATTGCAACTTTCAGCTACGGGGAGAGGAAGCCGATAAGGATGAAGCACTGGTAAGGCAATGGGCTTTTAGCCATAGCATACCGTTTCACCATGTGCGGTTTGATACCACACAGAAGATGGAGGAGTGGAAGAAAGGCGTGCAGGAAACAGCCCGCATACTGCGCTACGAATGGCTGGAAGAGATACGTGCGGAATACAACTACCAATATATAGCCACGGCACACCATGCCAATGATAATGTAGAAACCCTGCTGATGAACCTGTTTAAAGGTACGGGTATGGCAGGGCTGCATGGCATACCCCTCCGCAACGACAGGATAATAAGGCCATTGCTCTTTGCCACTAAGACGGAAATAACGGCTTATATAGCCCAGCATAATGTGCCTTACAGGGATGATGCATCGAACGCGACGGATAACTACCTGCGTAACGAGGTGCGCCACCATATAATACCCGTGGTAGAAAAGATATTTCCCAATGGGGTGCAACACCTGAATGAGAGCATCAACCGTTTTGCAGAGGCAGAGGTATTGTATAAGAAAGCAGTAGAAGAAGAACGTAAGAAACTGGTGGAAAAGCGCGGACAGGACTACTACATACCCGTACTGAAACTACAGAAACGCGAACCACTGAATACGATATGCTACGAGTTGTTTAAACCCTATGGCTATTCGGCACAGCAGGTACCGCAAATCATTTCGCTATTATCATCTGAAAGCGGGCATTATGTAGATAGTGCTACGCATAGGGTATTGCGCAACAGGGGCTTTCTCATCATTACATCGCTGCAAACAGAGGCTGCCGACCATGTGCATATAGATGCCGTGCCTTGTACCATAGATATACCGCATGGTAAGTTTACCTTTAGCATAACGGATAAGCCGGATAATATACCCACCGATGCCAGCCTTGCCTATATAGATATGGATGTGGCAACCCTGCCGCTGACCCTGCGCAAATGGCGTACGGGCGATTATTTCTACCCCATAGGGATGGGTATGAAAAAGAAAAAGGTGAGCAAATACTTTAAAGACCAGAAGATAGCCCTGCACGAAAAAGACCATGTATGGGTGCTGGAAAGTAATAAACGCATAGTATGGCTGTGCGGCATGCGCCTGGATGAACGCTTTAAGCTATTGCCCAAAACGCAGCATGTGTTGCGGGTGGAGATGAGGTAGTGCTATATCCTTCATATTAAAAACGCACCATGAAGATAGATAAGGATGTATTAGCAAATCGTGCAACATTAAGCCTTCGGGGAAAAGCAATTATTGGTGTTGTAGGTGGCTTGCTTTTACTAATTGTATTAGGTATACGAAAGTGTAGTAATTCTATTGGATACAACTTTGTCGTAGAAGACCATTGGCAATATGTATTGAATTATAATAATCCCGATAGTACTTATACCTTTTATGAACGAGACGAGGGTATTCATAATCTTCGTTACATAGGGGTATTGCATATTGGCAAAGAGAAAATTAAAGTTCTTACTCACGCTTTTATAACCAATAGGCAGCGTGGTATTAGCCACATCCATTTGTTTACTTCCAACAATAAATATCTCGGAAATTACAAGCTTGATATGATTGATGAACTTCCGATAAGTATTGAAAGTAATGGGTTAGTTTTCAAAAAGGATGGGGATAGCTGTAATGTATTGATAAATGAGCCTTTACCTAAGATTCTCCATGTTGATTGTTTTGGTGGTGATTTTCCTTACAAAGCCGAATAGCGAAATACAGCACAAGGGTGCGACGCAACGGATATTGCATAGTAGCACTGCAGATGGTTACACAATACTCAATTTACGACGTTGCTCGTCGCGCTTCTTAGCAACGGCGGGTGTATCACTTGTTACACCTGTTACAGTGTTACAGAGGGTGGATTGTTCCCTGCTTAGTGCCTTGCAGTCGCAATGACGCGAGAGAGGTTTTAAAACGTGGGGTTCATTATCTGCTCGAGGAAGATGCGGCCGTGGGTAGGGTCGAACAGGAAGGTGAATACGAAGCCGAATATGGCACCCCAGAAGTGGGCACCATGGCCTATGTTGTCATTTCCCTTTTTATCCATATAGGCCGAATAGGCAAGATATGCGATGGCAAAGATGATGCCCGGCATGGGTATGATGATGAGTATGATCTTCGTCCACGGGGCAAAGTAGATGGCCGAGAACAGTACCGAAGCCACACCGCCCGATGCGCCGAGGGCACGGTAATAGCTATCATTTTTGTGCTTGGCATAGGGTGGCAGCGAGCTGGCTATGATGCCTGCCAGGTATAGCACGGGAAACAGGTATGGCTTGCCTATCATGGCAAAGAACGTTTCTACATGTGTGCCGAACATATAGAGGGTGAACATGTTGAAGAACAGGTGCATATAGTCGGCATGAATGAAGCCGGAGGTAAGGAACCTGTGATATTCTGAAGGGCTATCCATGCGGCGAGGCCACAGCAGGAGCTTATCCATCAGTGTTGCATTATTGAAAGCGCCTAATGATACCAGTACCGTTACAATAACAATGATCAGTGTAAAACTCATTTTCCAGTCCTATTACGCTAACGAATATAGCTATTTACGAATGATGATAGGGAGAATTGTTTAAAATGCTGAAAGCGCGGTACACCTGTTCTGCCACCATCAGCCTTACCAACTGGTGCGGAAACACGAGGTGCGATAGTGACCATACTTGCTTTGCCTGCTTGCGTATATTATCCGTTACACCAAATGCGCCGCCTATGAGTATCACCATTGTTTTGGTGCCCATATTCATCATTTGCTGAAACTGTTGCGCCCATTGGGGAGAGGTGAGCAGCTTGCCCCGCTCATCGAGCAATACGAGGTAGTGATGCGGATGCAGCTTTTTCAGTATCATTTCTTCTTCCAGCAGTTTGGCCTTATCGGCATCGGCAGTGGCCAGTTTTTTGGGTAGTTGCAGCAGTACCTGGTCAACGGGATTGTAGGGGCGGGTTTTCTGAAAATAGTATTTCAGCCCTTCGTCTATAAAGCTTTCGTTTTCCTTACCTACCGACCATATTTCTACCTGCATAACCTACCGGGTATTTTTAGGGTTGGCAAATTACCACTTTTAATGAGGGAGAAATATAACAGTATCTTTTTTATGAAAACTATTTGTAAAAATGCAGGTGGTCTCTTATCTTTGCACTCCCAACAACGGGAATGGCCTCGTAGCTCAACTGAATAGAGCATTTGACTACGGATCAAAAGGTTTCAGGTTTGAATCCTGACGAGGTCACTTAAAGGGTTTCAAGGTAATAACTTTGGAACCCTTTTTCTTTTGCCCACACTCAATCCCGCCCGGTATCAAAACCTTTTCTCTTTCTCATAACACATTGCAGCCGGTATACTTTTGTATACTGCTTACTTATGGATAGCCATCGTGTGGTAATTTTGTATCATAGAAAAATATAGGTTATGACGATGAAAAGAAGAATAGAGCATATAGACACACCACAGGGCGAACCGGGCTTTTTAGGAGCCGGCCATACAGCACGTCCCGTGATACAGCGCAGCTTTGCCGAGAGCGACCCCTTTATATTGCTGATGGACGATATGCTGGATAAGAAAGACAGCACACCCGTAGGCGGCCCGCACCCGCATGCAGGGTTTGAAACCGTAACGCTGATGATAGAAGGCAGCCTGGGGCTGGGCAACCACGCCATGCAGGCAGGCGATATGCAGATGATGACCGCAGGTAGCGGCATAGTACATACCGAAACGATAGACAAGCCATCGAAAGTGCGCATACTGCAACTGTGGCTGAACCTGCCCAAGGCCGATAAATGGGTCGCACCCCGCGTGCAGGATATCAGCCTGGATAAGGTGCCCGCTGCTACTATAGATGGTATGAGCCTGAAGCTATACAGCGGCACACTGGCAGGCCTTACATCGCCCGTGCTGAATTATACACCTATGATACTGGCCGATGTAGCGCTGCAGGCTGATACACAAAACACGCTACAGGTACCTGCTAATTACAACACCTTTTTCTACATGCTGCAAGGCAGCGTGACGATAGGCGATACCACCCTGCATGCCGACCAGGTAGGCTGGCTGAACATAGCGCCCGATGCTAACCTGAGCGATATAGACATGGCCGCAGGCAATGAAGGTGCACGCTTTGTAATGTATAGCGGCAAGCCCACAGGCGATGCCATAAAGCCCTACGGCCCCTTTATAGGCAACGACTCGAAAGATATACTGCGCCTGTATGATGAATATAACAAAGGCCTGATGAAACATGTAACCTTACTGCCGAAGGAACAGCAGTTGGTATGGTAGGGTGTATCACCTGTTACACCTGTTACAGTGTTACACCTGCTAATGCAGCACGCTTATCATCCTGTGATGCATAGTAGTACCGGCACTTTCCAGCTTTAGCACATAATTACCCGCAGGCAGGGTAGTGGTGGGGATGGTGGTTGTGCCCTTACCGAGTGTAGCCACGTGTACTGTTTGCCCGAATGTGTTGATGAGATACACTGTACCCGTTACAGTGGCTTCTACATGCAGCACATCATTGGCGGGATTTGGATACACGCGGAAAGCAGCACTACCATTTATAGCATCTACCGATAACACTGCGACAGGCCCACATTGCGGTTCGCCGGCTTTGGCAAATGCAGTTAGCGGTTTGGTATAGTTAATCGGGCCACTGCCATTCTGGTAATGATGCCAGGTAACCCCTAATCCTTTTTTATAACTGTATTGATGTCCTATAGGTTCAAAGATATTAACCTGATTATCGGGGTACAGAATGAAATTGGCGTGGGTAGTATATAACCCGCCGGTGCGGCAATAGGTGGTATCGGCAGGGTTGTAATAATAGAAATCGCGCGTCCCCCATTCTTCGGGCATAAGGCTGGTATCGAGAAACGTAGTGCTGTGTACAACTATATTGCTATACACACAGCTTGTTTGATACCCGTAACCTTGCACGGGCACATATTGCTGGCTATAGCTATAGCCGCCATACACAATGCTATCTGCCATTACCTGCTTTTCCCTTACATCAAACATGGTAGTATTAGGGTAGCCCCCCAGGTAGTATTGGTGTACAAATCTATCGCCGGGGCTATAATCATAAAACTCGGTCATCAGCGGATTATCAAAATCGCATAGCCGGAACAGGACAGCGTTTTTATTCGACATGTACGAAGTGGACTTATCCAGCGTATAATCAAAATCGCGCTGGTAGGGCTTACCGGGCTCGTGCATGGGAAAGATATAGAAGTCGAACGCCTGTACAAGGCCATGCGCTTTGCTTAGTAGCAACTGTGCGCCGTGCAGCTTATCGGTAGCCAGCAGGCCACTGCTGTTGTAGCACGCTAGGGTTATCTCTTTTACCGAATCTATCACACCTTCTATAGTCGCCGTATCTATCGCTGTGATGGTGGCGGGATAATACACATCGGTAGTATCGGTATAAAACAGCCAGCTACCGTGCAGGGCAGCTTGTGTGTGTATGAAGGTGGTATCACCCCAATGATTATCGAAGTAAGTAATGCCATCATTCTGCACCGTTATTACTTTGCCCAGCCAGCTACCGCCATTCGTATCCAGCTCGTACAGGCCCCTGAACGACCGGAACGGGTACAGGTATTGCACACCGCCTATCGTCTTTACGGAGTCGATACGAATGCCGCGCAGGTAATAACTATCGTTGATGAAATAGCGCTTCTTGCCCGGCTGCACGCATTGGTAGTTTTGGGCTACTGCAGTCAGCGTTGTGCTCAATAGAATAAGCAATACAGTTACGTAGCGCATTAGTGAATAATGTTTACAGGTTGATGAAAAGTTTTCCCGGTGGCATCTTGTATTTTCAGCACATAGTAACCTGCGGGCAGGTGGCCGGTGTGCAGGGTATGCTTATCGCCCTGCAATGCCCATGCGCCCACTTGTTTGCCCAATGCATCGTATAGCTGTGCCGATACAGCCGCGGCCTCTACATGCAGCACATCATTGGCAGGATTGGGGTAGATGCTTAGTGTGGCTTTGTCAACATTGGGGACACCTAAGGTTTCCTTGTAACCGCAGGGTGTGCCGCTGCGGTTTACGTATATTAATTTATCGGTGCTGCTATAGCTGAGATTAGCTTTTATTTCTTCTAGCCAGCCTATGCTTATTTTATATTTCCTGACATGGTCTGGTGGTTCAAATGTACTTACCCCATCTTCTGTAATGTTATTGCCGATAAAAGTGTAACGAGCGCTCTTTGTACAGAAAGAGGTATCGTTCGGGTTATAATATATGAAGTCCTTTTGCCCCACCTCTTCCGGCATCAGTGAGTCTGCCATTAGTGTTTGGGTATCGACTGTAAGGGTTTCGATACTGGCACGTGTCGTATAATTATTGGTATATAGCGTGTGAACCTGGTGCCATTGTTGCAGGGTATACCGGGTATAGCCCGGTGCTATCGTTTCCTTTTTCGTTATGGTAGCCTCTGTAATAGTAGTTGTAGCGGTGGCAGTATTGAGGTAATCCGTTTTTCGTTGCATTACATCACCCACGTTATAGTCGTACAGGTCATTAAAGGTAGGATTATGAAAGTCTACGAGCTTGAACATGGAAGCCTTGCCCTCCCTTGCTGTGAAATAATCGCTGCTATCGCGCCATGATACGCTGCCGCGAAAGGGCAGATTATACAAATCGGTCACCTGCACAAAGCCATGTGTCTTAGATAGGACGATACGTTTATTGTTAAGTGAATCGGCAGGGAGTGGGGTGCTGCCATCAAATGCCGTTATGGTTACCACCTTTATACTGTCAAGCGTATTCAATACCGTCATGGTATCTGCCTGCGTAAGGGTAGCCATGTAGTAGATGCTCGTAGTATCATCATACAGCACCCAGCTATCATTTACAGCGGCCTGTGGCTTTATTACTACCGTATCCTTGGCATGGTTGATGAACAGGTGCGTGCCATCGGGCGTTAGCATGATAACATCGCCCAGCCAGCTACCACCCGGCTGCAGCGGTTCTTCATAATACTTACCCCTCGGCGATTTGAACGGGTACAGGTACTCCACACCGCCTATTGTTTTTACAGAATCTATGCGTATGCCGCGCAGATAATACTTATCGTTGATGAAATAGCGCTTCTTGCCCGGCTGCACGCATTGGTAGTTTTGGGCAAAGAGGGTATGCCCTATGCACAGCAATAGCAACGAGGGGAGTAGTTTTCTTAGCATATTAGTATAGGTTGGTATATATAAAGATATAATAAAGGTCTGTCATGAATATGTCATTGTTTATGTGGAAGGGGGTGGTGTATCACCTGTTACAGTTGATACACCTGTTACACCCCATAGCGCTATGCGGCTTTGTATATGCCATAGTCCTGCAATATGCGTTTCACCTTCATAAAGGCACCACGGCTCAGGAATACCTTATCGGCTATGGCGCGGAGGCTATCGCCCTGCTTGTAATAGTTGTAGCACAGCAGCCTTTCATCATCGCTACACTTGCCGTCATCGGCCTTGTTCGATGCGCGGCGTTTGCCATACTCTTCCAGGTGGGCATATACCTGCCGTGTATAGATTTAAATTAGATCCTAACCAACTTAGTCTTTTTGAAAATGATAGTGAAGACAGTGAGAGTTACGTTTATATAGGCAACTGTGCTTTTTGTGGATCAAAGCATTTAGAGTGTCCAGTTTGTGATGAAATGATACCTGATATTGAAATTGGGTATGAAATAAAATGTAAAGAATGCAAATCAGAATTGGAGACTAGATATGATATGCTTGATGGTGAATTGCTAGTTACAGTAAGAGATCAATAATTTATCGTTCAATACAAAAGACAATAACTGTATCACCTGTATCACCTGTTACAGTGTTACACCTGATACACCCACACACGCGTCATTGCGAGGGTAGTATTTGCGAAGGCAAATATGCACCGTGGCAATCTCAAGACCACATGAGCAAGTACTTATTCCGTGAGATTACCACGTCGCTGGCGCTCCTCGTAATGACGCGAGTAATATTAATGACGCGAGTTGTATTATAAACTGTATCACCTGTATCACTTGTTACAGTGTACACCTGATACACCCCACACCCGTCATTGCGAGGGTAGTATTTGCGAAGGCAAATATGTACTGTGGCTATCTCACTATAACATGAGTAGCGTAAAACACTTATATCTTGAGGTTGCTTCGTCGTGTCTCCTCGCAATGACGGGAGTAATAAAATAATAATAACTGTATCACCTGTATCATTTGTTACAGTGTTACACCTGTTACACCCCTTTTATATCAGCTTACTGCTCACCGCGCTGGATAGTGCTTCGACTATATTGCTCACTTCCAGCCGTTCGAAGATGCGGCGGCGGTAGTATTTTACCGTATCGGGGGTTACAAATATGCGGGCGGCTATCTGGTTGATGGTGAGCCCCTGTGCATACAGGCGCAGCACTTCCGTTTCGCGGGCGGTGAGCGTGGGTTTCTCCTGCTTCTGCCATGTTTTGGTGGCCGGGTTCAGCACCCATACCTCGTCGCTGCCATGCTTGTATAGGCGCACATTGCCCGCCGCCTTGTGTGCCGATAGCGATACGCTGCACATCGACTTCCACAGCCTGCCCTCGCGGGTCAGGAATAGCGGTGTCAGCTTATGGTTGATGAGGATGGCCTCGCCATCGGTATGCACCAGGTGAAAATCGTAGGTGATGCTATATAGCTTTCTTTCGGCCACGGGTATTTGCTCGTAAAAATTGAAGCCTGCCTCGTTGATGAGCGCCAGCAGTTCCAGGTCTTTTTCCGGCACATGCTGAAAGTAGAACTGGTAGCCCATGGCCAATACCTCATCGGCCGTATGCCCGCACAGGAACAAGGGGTTTTCCGATACGTATTCAAAAGACATATCGGTATAGTCTATCACATACACACTTTCATAAGACAGGCGGGTAAAGGCCTTCAGCGGCTCCAGGTAGTGCTGGGCTTCCTGTGCTGCTTCCTGTATATTCCCCAGCTTGTTTTTGGTGAGCAGGCTGGTGCGTGGTTCTTTTTTCATGTTCCAAAATCGGCTATCGGCCTGCAAGTTTACACTTAAGTGTAGGGTTTGACAATTTTTTTGTTTTCAATTTTGATGTACAGATCATACACACTTCAAAACATCTAATAACCAACCCCATGCATTGTAAGCGTTGCGGCGAAATCATTACCGATAAATATTGCGGCCACTGCGGCAGCCCTGCCTTCCTTACGCGGGTAGATGGCCACTACATAGCACACGAGGTGCAGCACCTGCTGCATTTTGAAAAAGGCCTGCTCTATACCGTAAAAGAACTGCTGCTTCGCCCCGGCAAAAGCATGCGCACCTTCATTACCGAAGACCGCAGCCGGCTGGTGAAGCCCGTTGTGTTCATCATCATCACATCGGTTATCTATACTTTTATCACGCATTTCTTCCACATCGATAAAAGGCATGTAGATGCCGCAGCGGGGCAATCGGCCATTGCCGCTACCATGGCATGGGTAGAGGGCCACTATGGCTATGCCAATATCATTATGGGCATCTTCATAGGTGCATGGCTGAAGCTGCTGTTCCTGAAGAGTAAGTACAATTTTTTCGAAGTCATCATTATGCTGTGCTTTGTGATGGGCGTGGGTATGCTGCTATTTGCCGTCTTTGCCCTTATCGATGGGTTGGCACATATCAATAGCGGTGCGGTAGCCAGCACCATCGCCATCCTGTATTGCACATGGGCCGTCGGCCAGTTTTTCAACCCAAAGAAAGCAGCCAGCTACCTCCTTGCCTTCACCGGCTATATACTGGGTATGATATCCTTTTGGATAGCAGCCATGCTGGTGGGGGTATTGGTGAGTATGGTGTAGCGGGTGTAACAGGTGTTACAAGTAATACACCCACACACGTCATTGCGAGGGTAGTATTTGCGAAGGCAAATATGCACCGTGGCAGCCTCACGATAACATGAGTTACGTAACACACTTATTTCTTGAGATTACCACGTCGCTGGCGCTCCTCGTAATGACGGGAGTTATATTAATGACGCGGTGGGGAAAAACTGTATCACCTGTATCACTGTAACAAGTGATTCACCTGATACACCACACGCGTCATTGCGAGGGTAATATTTGCGAAGGCAAATATGCACCGTGGCAACCTCACGATAGCATGAGTAACGTAACACACTTATATCTTGAGGTTGCTTCGTCGTGCCTCCTCGCAATGACGCGAGTAGGAAATAACTGTATCACTGTAACAAGTGTTACACTTCCCACTAATCAATCGCACTAACAAAAAAAGAGCTCCCATAAGAGCTCCTTCGTTATCTAAATTAAATCTTATGATTACAGTTGCGTAGCAGTGTACACTACATCTACCGTGTAAGTACCTGCAGGGTATGCAAAACCAGGAGTAGCTTCATATTTTACACCGAAAGTTTGGTTGCCACCTTTGCTACCGTTAGATATCAGGTTTTTAGCAGTGCTGCTCAGGTCTGCATATGCAGTAGCAGAGAATGGAGTAGCAATCGTACCACCGGTACCATTAGCAGAAACCATCAGGCCCAGTACATCGCTTACCGGCATAACAGGTGCAGGAGAAGTAGTACCTATGTATGTAAAGGCTGCTGCGTTAGTTTTAACCGTTACTGCGAAGTTTTTGTTAGAACGTACTTTCAAACCTTGTTCGCCAGAAGTAACACCATTAGCGTAATCGTTCACGGTATTGAAGGCCAGGTTTACTGCTGCACCTGTAGCGCTGTTGTTGCCTGTAAAGGTCAGCTCGATGGCGTTGCTCAGGTTCAGGTTTACAGTTTGTGTAGCAGTGCTGGAAGCGTTTTGAGCGTTAGCGGCGAAAGATGCAGATATCAGAGCGGCAATAGCGAATACTTTTTTCATAATCTTGGTTGTTTGTTTTGTTTGTTTAAAGTTTGTTTGTGTTTGTTCGTTTGATGATGCAAATATGGGGGCATGGGTGTCCATTGCCAAACTTTAAAGGCGGGTTAACCGGTTGTTAGGAACTGGTTTACAAACGCTTAACAAATGGGCTGTTTTATGGCAGGTTGGCCGTGTATGGATGCCATCAACGCGGTACTATAGCAGCATACTGTATCACTGTATCACCTGTAACAAGTGTTACACCCCACCATATCATTTAGCAGGTAGATAAAAAATAATGACAGCAACCGGTGCTGTCATTACATGAGTTTTTTATATAAACAACTGTTATTTCTTCAATTCCAGCACTTGTATGGTATTGGTGCCATCGGTCGATTTCCACTTCTGGTATTTTCTTTCATCTTTAATGATGAGCCATGTTTTATTCAGCACAGAGCCTTCACTGTTAATGGTAATCGACTCGCCATCTGCTGCCTTCTTCCAGGTAAAAGCGGTGTTATCTTCCACCTTATTTTCAAATACCGAATAGTTTACTTTCTTAACGCCACTGTTGTTTTTCTTAAACTGTATGTTGCCGATGTGGGCCACTTTTATCTCCTGCCCGTTCTCTGTCTTCGATTCGTAGCTGGCTATATTCCAATTGCCCACCAGCCTGGGGGAGCAACTGCTTAAGCCCGCAATAATAAGGGTAGCTGCAACTATAGTGTATTTTTTCATAAGTCATTGCTTTACTGACACATCCATTGCAAACGGTGTGCCATTCATTGTAGTATGATACGGCAAATTTTGCATCCATGCTATGTATATGCCCAAAAATAAGTAGATATAAAATTGTTCGCTATGCGAAAAGATGCATTATGCTTCACCTCTCAACCTGCCATATAGCCACCTGTAGCCCAGCGCTGCCACCAGGCATACACCCCCTATATACCACCATAGGGTAGTGAAGCCCCAGCGTTCGGCTATTACCGCGCCGGTACTTGGCCCCAGCACCTGTGCTACGCTCCAGGCTACGGTGTAGAGCCCTGCATATTGCCCGCGGTTGTTATTACTCGTCCTGCTTATCCAGAAGCTGTTCATAAAAGGCATAGAGAGTACTTCGCCCACAGTGCCTATCAGCATAGCACCTATGGCCAGCATGGTAGCCCCCGGCAGTATATTGAAGGCTATGAACGATAGGGCCGTCAGCACGGTGCCTATCATTATAAATTGCAGGTCGTGGCGGCGACCTTCTATATTGTGTATCACCACCATTTCAAACAGGGCTATCAATATACCATTCAGCGCCATTATCAGCCCGATGGTCGATTCTGTAAGTTTCAGCTCTTGCCTGTAAAACAAGGGTATGGTACTGAATAGCTGGAAGAAGCAATAGGCAAACAGGGTAGTGAGCACAATGAATACGAGGTAGGGCTTGTCTTTATATGCCGATTGTGTGACGGCTTCTTTGCTCACCACGGGTTTCGATGTGGCCGTATTCTTACCGGGTGATAAAAGGAACCACAACAGCCCCGCCGCAAAGATGTTGGTAAAACCATCTATCCAGAAGAGCAGTTCATAATTGCGCGATGCGATGAAACCACCCAGCGCACCGCCTGCCGCCCAGCCTATGTTTATAGATAGCCTGTTGAGTGCATAAGAGCGCGTACGGTTTTCGGGCTTGCTGTAATGCGCTATAGCAGCCGCATTCGCGGGACGGAATGATTCATTTACAAGACTCAAAAAGAAAGTAGTGATGCAGATGGGTATATAACTATGCATTTGCCCCAATACCATAAACATCAGCCCGCCGCCTGCCAGTGTGCTCACCTGTATATAGTAGAAGCCAAACTTATCCGTCAGCTTACCACCCAGGAAACCACCGCAGATAGCACCAATGCCCCACAAGCCCATCACAAAGCCCGCCTGCGATATGCTGAGGTGCAGGCTCTCGGTAAGGTACAGCGTCATAAAGGGCAGCACCATGGTGCCCATACGGTTTACCAGCATCACCAGCGATAGCCACCAGGTAGAGGGTGCTAACCCACTGTAGGCTTCGGTGTATAAGGCTGCTATCTTTTTCATCAGGGATATGCAAAAGTAGCGAACGCCGCGTTAACTCATTTGTAATTCTCGAGCGCTATGTTGTCTTTGCAGAAATAATATTCGCGCACATCGTTTGATGCTACGATGACGAGGCGGTCTTTCGTGTATTGGTCTATCCAGCTGGAATATTGGTCTACGCCCTGCTGGTCAAGGTTCGTGCAGGGTTCATCGAGTAGTAACACAGGTGTATCAGAGAAGATGGCCTGTGCCAGTTTCACCCTTTGCTTCATGCCCGATGAATAGTCTGCTATGGGTTTATCGGCAGCAGATTGCAAGCCTGTTATCTCTATAATTCGCTGTACATCCAGCCCCTGCAATGGCTTCTTGAAAGAGAAGTGAAATTCTAAAAATTCGCGCAGGGTAAACTCCTCTACTATCTCTTGCCCCGGTGCGGTAAAGCTGATGTGGGGGAATAGCTTGGAAGCCTCTACAGTAGCATCGTTCAGGCTATGGCTGATGGTGCCCTTGCTGGGTGCTTGTATACCCGCTATGATGCGCAGCAGGGTACTCTTGCCGCTGCCGTTGGACCCCAGCAGTGCATAACAGCCCGGCGCAGCAAAAGTGTAGCTGATATTTTTAAATACCCAGTGACGCTGAAAACGCTTGCTTATTTGATCAAGAGATATCTTCATTGTGCCTGCGGGCATAGCCTTTCATGATACCACGGCCGGTATCGCGTACAAAGGTGATGATCTCATCGCGCTCGTCAGATACGGGTATCTCTGCTTCTATAATGCTCATGGCCTTAGAAACATTGTAGCCCCGTACAAACAGTATGCGGTATATATCCAGTATGTGGTTTATCTTTTCTATGCTGTAGCCCCTGCGTTTCAGCCCTACCGAGTTTACACCCATATAAGACAGCGGTTCGCGGGCAGCTTTTACATATGGCGGCACATCTTTACGCACCAGCGAGCCACCGGTAACAAAGGCATGCGAGCCTATGCGCACAAACTGCTGCACGGCTGTAAGGCCTGCCAACACTACGTTGTCGCCCACGGTAATGTGGCCTGCAAGGGTAGTGTTGTTCGAGAAGATGCAGTAATTGCCTACTTCGCAATCGTGTGCTATGTGGCTATAGGCCATTATCAGGCAGTTGTTGCCTATCTTGGTCTTGTTCCTGTCGCTGGTACCACGGTTGATGGTAACACACTCGCGTATGGTAGTATTATCGCCTATGATGGTGAGTGTATCCTCACCCCTGTATTTCAAATCCTGTGGTATGGCAGATATAACGGAACTGGGAAAGATGCGGCAGTTTTTACCTATACGCGCACCTTCCATTATGGTTACGTTAGAACCTATCCATGTGCCTTCGCCTATTTCCACATTCTTGTGGACGGTAGTGAAGGGATCGATTTTTACGTTGGGCCCTATTTTAGAGTCGGGGTGAATGTAAGTAAGTGGGTGGATCATTTTTTGTCTTTTCGTACAATTTGTGCTACCAGTTCTGCTTCTGTCACCAACTTATTGCCTACATACACCGTACCGCGCATTTCGCATATGCCACGACGGATAGGGTTGAGCAGGTCGAGTTTTAAGATAAGGGTATCGCCGGGGAGCACCTTATTTTTAAAGCGAACCTTATCTATTTTAATAAAGTATGTATCGTAATTCTCCGGGTCGCTGTAATTGTTCAGCGCCAGTATGCCACCTGTTTGCGCCAGTGCCTCTATCTGCAGCACACCGGGCATTACGGGGTTTCCGGGGAAGTGGCCCTGGAAGAAATGCTCATTATACGTAGCATTCTTGATGCCCACCACGTGGTTATCGCTCAGCTCTATTATTTTATCTACCAGCAGGAAAGGGAACTTGTGCGGCAGCGCCTTTTCTATCTGCGTAATATCGTAGATGGCAGGCTGGTTCGGGTCATAATTCGGCACATCAGAAAGGTGCTTATTCTTTTTGATGTACTGTTTTATCTTCTTGGCAAATTCCACATTCGATGCATGGCCCGGACGGCTGGCAATGATATGTGCCTTGATGTTGTAACCTATCAGCGCCAGGTCGCCCACTACATCCAGCAGCTTGTGGCGTGCCGGTTCGTTAGAAAAATGTAGCTGTATATTATTCAGGATGCCTTCCTGTTTTACTTCTATGCTTTTTTTGTTGAAGACGTGTGCCAGCCTTTCCAGTTCGCCGGGGCTTACCACTTTATCTACCACTACAATGGCATTGCTCAGGTCGCCACCTTTTATCAGGTTGTTATCCAGCAGGTATTCCAGCTCGTGCAGGAAGCAGAAAGTGCGGCAAGGCGCTATCTCATCCCTGAACTCCGATATGTGTTTCAGCGTAGCGTGCTGTGTACCCAGTACCGGCGAGTTGAAGTCTATCAGTGTAGTTATCTGGTATTCGCTGGAAGGCACCGCCAGCATATCTACATTCTTTACGGGGTCGTAAAAATGTACGTTGGAATCGATGGAGTAAACGATACGTTTTGCATCCTGTGCCTGTACGCCTACGCTATCTATCGCCTCGATAAACAGTTTGGAACTGCCATCCATGATAGGCACTTCGGGGCCATCCAGCTCTATCAGCACATTGTCTACACCCATGCCCACCAGTGCGGCCAGGGTATGTTCTACCGTATTCACCCGTGCGCCGTTATGTTCCAGCGTCGTACCGCGCGATGTATCTACTACATAGTCGCAGTCTGCCTTTACAATAGGCTTTTCAGGCATATCTATACGCTGAAACCGGATGCCATAGCCCGGGTTGGCGGGCTTCAGGGTCATAGTTACGGGTTCACCGGTATGAAGGCCCACACCTTGCAAGGTAACAGCGCCTTTTAGCGTATGCTGAAATTCAACAGGCATGTTATCCTGTGCGTTGGTTTTCTTTCCTTCCGTTTGCGTTAGTATATCCACACTCACTATTTTTCCTTTATTTATTGATGGTTAACATTGCTGAAAGTTGTTCCACCATTTCTTCCAGTTTCAGGATGCGTTGTTGCAATTCCGGCAAATTTCTAAAAATTGCCTGACTTCTCAATGAACTTTTGTAATCGAAAGCCGGTGAGCCTGTGAGGGCTGCATTCGGTTCGGTTACCGATTTTGAAACACCGCTCTGGGCGTTGATGCGGGTGCCATCGGCCAGCTGTATATGGCCTACGATACCTGCCTGCCCGCCTATAATGCAGTTTTTACCCAGCTTGGTACTGCCCGATACACCGGTTTGCGCAGCTATCACGGTGTTTTCACCTATCTCCACGTTATGGGCTATCTGTATCAGGTTATCCAGCTTTACACCTTTGCTGATGCGTGTAGAACCCATCGTAGCACGGTCTATAGTAGTATTGGCACCTATTTCCACATCGTCATCTATCACTACGTTGCCTATCTGGGGCACTTTCTTGTACTGGCCATCGCCCTGTGGCGCAAAGCCAAAACCATCGCTACCTACCACCACACCCGAATGGATGATGGCACGGCTGCCTACCACACAGCTATCATATACCTTTACCCCGGCAAATAGTTTAGCACCGGCGTGTATCACGGCATTATCGCCTACATAGCAGCCGGGGTATATCTTCACATTGTCACCTATCTTCACATTATCGCCTATATAGCTGAATGCACCTATATATACGTTTTGACCCACCGTAGCGGTTTGCGAAACAAAAGACGGCTGTTCGATACCCGTCTTCCCGCTTTGAGACATGATTTCGTTATACTTTTCCAGCAGCAGGGCAAAGCTCATATACGCATCTTTCACACGTATCAAGGTAGGCTTCACGGGTTGCGTTATTTCCAGCGAATCGTTTACGATAAGCAGGCTGGCATTGGTGGTGTAGAGATACTCTTCGTATTTAGGATTGGCTACGAAGCTCAGGTCGCCTTCACCGGCTTCTTCTATCTTCGCTACCTGCTTTACCGCTACATCGGGGTTTCCCTCCACTTTCCCGTTTATGATGGTAGCTATCTGTAGTGCGGTGAATTGCATTTTGATATTTTAAAAATATTAGGCTGTAATTTACGTTAACCTGTGCAAATAGCACGGCTTCCGCTTATCTAAGTTTAAACGGGTAAAGTATAGCAAATGTAGTTTTTATGTACCGGCCTTGCAAGTGCCTGGTTTACAATCGGGTTGTCAATTTGCGATATATCTACCACGCTGCCGTTCTTCATAGCTATCTGTATCCTTTCGTCGTTTACATTATAAGTATTGTTCGATGTAACGCCTTTTGACACAAAATATTGTAATTCGTTATCCTGGAGGTTCAGGGCTTTCTTTACTTCTTCCTGCTTTTGGGCATATAACTCATCCATAGGGCCGGTACTAAGTATTACCTTGTACAAATGCCTGTTTATCAGCATGCTGCAAAGATAAGAAAGGATCTTGTCGGGGTGCGACTGCCATACTTTTACCGAGGTGAGTATATCATTATCATCCAGCTGGCAGTAGGTTTCCAGCAGGGTAGGGTCGGTTTTGAAGCTATCGGCGCCCAGCCTGTTATACAGGAAATAATGAAATGCCGGTGCTGCAAACAGGGATGTGCCATCCATAGCCAGCTCGCGGGCACGCTTTAATATATTTATCAATAATATCTCGGCAGAAAGTACGGTCTTGTGCAGGTACACTTGCCAGTACATCAGCCTGCGGGCAATGATGAATTTTTCTACCGAATGCACGCCTTTCTCTTCTACCATCAGTGCACCATCCTGCACGGTCAGCATTTGCAAAATACGGTCGTAACCGATAACACCTTCGGAAACGCCGGTATAAAAACTATCGCGGTTCAGGTAGTCCATACGGTCGGTATCCAGCTGGCTCGATACCAGTTGGTGCAGGAATTGTTTGGAGTTATTGCCTTTAAATACATGTATAGCATCGGTAAGCATACCATCCATTTCGCTGTTCAGCTTATCCATTATCAGCTGCGAAACTGTTTCGTGCGATATATCATCTATCAGGGTATGTTCCAGCGCATGAGAAAAAGGGCCATGGCCAACATCGTGTAGCAGTATAGCTATGCGTGCTGCCAGGCATTCTTCTTTCGATATGTTTTCGCCTTTCCCTTTCAGCTCTTCCAGCGCCGTACCCATCAGGTGGCAGGCACCCAGCGAGTGATGAAAGCGGGTATGCACCGCACCGGGGTACACCAGTTGCGCCATACCCATCTGTTTGATGTTGCGCAGGCGCTGAAACCAGGGGTGCCCTATTATCTGTAATAGCTCTGCCTCGGGGAAGCGTATGAACCCGTAAACCGGGTCGTTGATTATTTTTCCTTTTATACCCATCTGTCGGCTATTCCTGCCATTTATTGCCATTCTTCCATTTCATCATTGCCCGACGAATCGCTTGACGGAGAGTAGCCACTTGTATTATAAGTACCACTGCGCTGCAAGCTCGTAGGGTCGAAAGAGGCACAGTCGTCAAAATTATCCGGTTGTTTGAAGGTCGCATCTGTACGTATCTCCAGCGATTTGTCGGCATACACCTTTTGCATGAACAGTGCCCATATAGGCAACGCAGCTGCCGCACCCTGGCCCAGTGCTTCTGAATTGAAACGCAGGTAACGGTCGTCGCAACCAACCCATGCGCCCGCCAGTATCTGCGGTGTGTAACCTATGAACCATGCATCGGCCTGGTTATTGGTCGTACCTGTTTTACCTGCCATATCGGCTTTGAAGCCATAGCGGTAACGCAGCCTTTTAGCCGTGCCAAAGTCCACCACACCACGCATCAGCTTTACCATTTTAAAGGCCGTATTCTGGTTGATCAGTTCTTTCTGCTCCGGTACAAAGTTCTTGATGACGGTACCGTTCTTGTCCTCTATACGGGTAATGAACATGGGGCGAACGTTGATACCACCGTTGGGGAACATGGAATATGCCCCCAGCATTTCGTACAGCGATATATCGGGCACACCCAGTGCCAGTGCCGGTACTTTGTCTATAGGGCTGGAAACCCCGACTTTCCGCAGGAAGTCCGCAAAGGCATCAATACCCACTTGTTTTATAAGATACAGCGCCGCGTTGTTTACCGATTTGGCAAGGGCCATGCTCATAGGCAATTGCCCATATTCCGCACCACCGGCATTATATCCCTTCTTGGTAGGGAAATCTTGTGGCATGGTAGATACGGAACCGCAAGGGGAGAAACCATTGTCTACCGCCAGGCAATACAGCAGCGGCTTGATGGTAGAACCTACCTGGCGCTTGGTATTGATGTTTACGTGGTCGAACTGGAAGTAGTCGTGGTCTACACCGCCTACCCATGCTTTTACTTCACCCGTAAAAGGATCCATAGCCATAAAGCCTGCCTGCAGAAACATCTTCATATACTTGATGGAGTCGATAGGACTCATCGTAGTGTCTTTTGAATGTTGCTTGTTCCAGGCAAATACCTTCATCGGTATCGGCTTGTTCATTTCGCGGATGATATCCGCATGCTTCATGTCCTGGTCTTTCAACTGGCGGTAGCGATCGGTTTCTTTTATGGCCTGGTCCAGGTATTTTTTAAACTTATTCCATACCGAACCATCCCTGTAGCCACTCTGTGCACTGAACTGCTTTTGCAGCTCTGCAATATGTTGTTCCACTGCCGACTCTGCATAGCGTTGCATACGCGGGTCGATGGTAGTATATATCCTCAGGCCGTCTTTATATATATTATAGTTACTGCCATCGGGTTTCACCAGGTCTTTACATATTTTCTTTACCTCTTGTTCCACCACCTGGCGGAAGTAAGGGGCCATACCTTCGTGGTAGTCCAGCTTATGATAGTCGAGCACGATAGGTTCTTTCGCTATCTTGTTTGCCTCGTCTTCTTTCAGGTAGCCATACTTCACCATCTGGTCTATCACCACATTGCGGCGTTCCAATGCACGCTCGGGATTGCGGCGCGGGTTATACAGCGTGTTCCCCTTCAGCATACCCACCAGTACCGCAGCTTCATTGATGCTTACCTTATCCGGAGTTTTGCTGTAGAAGGTAAGCGATGCATTGCGGATGCCATATACATTATCGCCGAATGGTACGGTATTCAGGTACAGTGTTATGATCTCATTCTTTGTCAGGTTACGTTCCAGCTTCACAGCCATTACCCATTCTTTCAGTTTCAGGAAGGGCAGGGTGAACATATTCTGGTTCTCACGCGGAAAGAGGTTTTTCGCCAGCTGCTGCGTAATGGTAGAAGAACCCCGCTTTTTACCTGTGATGACATATATAGGAATGGCCGCTGTAGCTATGGGGTCTATACCCGAATGCTCGTAAAAGCGGGCATCCTCGGTGGCCAGCAGTGCATTGAATATGTTTTGAGATATCTCGTTGTATTTACTGGTAGAACGGTCGGTAACATAATAACGGCCAATGAGTGTGGCATCTGCCGCATATACATCAGACGACAAGGCACTGCTGGGGTTTTCCAGTTCTTTCATAGATGGCATATAACCCAGCAAGCCGAAGTTCATCATAATAATGAGCAGGTTGAAGGAAATAATGCCTATGAAAAAGACACGCCAAAGCAGCTTTACGCGGCGTTTGGTACGTGGAGTGTTGTTGTTTTTTTGTTGCAAGTGGGTGTTTTTATGCTTCGACAAAACTAATATAATGCTGCAATATGGCAATGTAATACAGCACTATAGTGATTATTAGCGTGATACGGTTTAATATCAGGTTTTATGCTTATGCACTGCGGTTGTCATCGTCCGGTTTTATAAAGAAAGCCAGCATGCGCGATGGGTTTACAAAACCTGCCAAACGCTTTTTGAATGGTATGCGCGTTTTTGCCTGTTTAATGAACGGTACCAGGAACCGACCAACATATTCCTGCTCTTGTAGTGTCAGCGGTTGTTTGGCATATTTCAGTTTCAGGTACACATTCATAAAGCCTGTGAACGAGGTGCCCAGTTGCGGGTCTACCACGTTGCGGGCATATTGCATAGGTGTTTCATCGCCACGTACGATGCCCGACATGTGCAGGTAATAACCTGCAGTGCGGTATGCCCAGTATGCCTTAGCATCGCCTTTGGCATTGCTGTATCGCAACCTGTAATACCAGTACACGAATACAGGTAGCAATAGAATAAATGCCAGCATAGCGGCAATTACAATAGCTATCGTTGTCAATACAGACTGAACGGATATTGGCTTATCCTGCTGTGCAGCTTGTTGTTTTTGTTCGGGTTTAGCTATGTCTTTACGTTTCAGGTATACCTCGTCTATAGGTGAAGGGGCCGGAAAACGCTTGATGAGTGTCAATGCTTTTTCCATCGGCATCGCTTCCATCTTTTTAAAAGCTTCTGCATATGATACGGCCGTAGCTTCATCCCCTTTCTGGATGTTGCCTATCGGCACATCTATACTATCGCGATGCACGGTAGCTATCTTCAAATCCATCTCCACCGTTACCCCAGAATCAAGGTTGTATTCCTTATCATGAAATATGAAGTGTTTTACTTTCATATCCATACGCTTCTTCAGCGTATCTACATTCTCCACAATACCATCTACTGCCAGCCATGCCCGTGGCGGTTGCATAGGTGGTGTGCCATCCGGTTTAGGGCTTTCCTGTGCTTCGCTATTACCTACGGTGGTATCAAAGTCCAGCCATCCATAGCCGGGAAAGTACACCTGTACCCACGCATGTGCCTGGTCGGCATAATACCAGTACCAGCCCTTGTTCTTATCACTGCGGTCCATAGTAAGGAAGCCTACCGTGATGCGCGAAGGGATGCCCAATGAACGAAGCATGAACAGGGTAGCGCCTGCATAATAAGCACAGTAACCCTTATGATTCTCGAACAGGAAGTATTGCAGTTTCGATGCACTGGGTATATCCGGTATGCCGGGATTGTCGGTATACTTATACAGAGGCTCGCCATTCTCGTCTTTCGACAGGAAGTAATCGCGAATGGCCAGCACTTTATCAACCGGTGTTTTAGCATTCTGTGTTACCTTATGTGCCAGGTAGCTGATGGCCTTGAACTTGGCATCTGATGGCATGTAGGTATAATAGCTCATCAGCCTGCTATCAGTACCCTCGTAGCCAGTAACCTTGCGCAGCACCTCGAAACGTTGCTCCTGGAAGGCTTTTATCTGCGGGTCGGGAGAGTTATAAACAAAGTAAGCACTGTTCAGTTCCGATACATACCCCTTTGCGCGGAAGGCTGTTTTGAATTCATCCCTGAAATCTTTTTCCACCGTTATAGGCTGTACGAAGAAGCCCACGTGTGGCGCCAGGTAGGTATTGGGCGATAATTGCTTGCTATATACCTCTATTTCAACCGTACGCCTTAGCTTGGTGGCCAGGCTGTTTTTTATTACTGAAGAGTCGACCTTGGTGAAGAACATGGCCAGCTTCGATGGGTCGGGCTCAAACAAGTCGTTAAAGGGAATATCCTTATCCCGCTCAAAGGTTTCTGTCAGCGTATCGAACTTAGTATAATAAAAAGCAGTAAGGTATAGTGGGTTGGGTATATCTGTGCCGGGGAAGTAATTGTCGATATGCGCGCAGAACAGTAATTCATTACTGCGCCCCAGGTTAGAACGCAGGCGGGTATAATCCTTCAGGTCGAAGGTATTGTCTTTATTCTTTTGCAGCATACTATTGGCACCGGCGCCATCCTTGCCGCTACCGCCATAGGTGGCTACAGTTTCCTTTATCTCGCCACGCATCAGGTACACTACCCCCGTAAGCAGGAAGCCCGCCAGCAGGGCGAATAACACCAGCCTGCGGGTAAGAAAGAACCAGAACTGCTGGCTTTTGTCGCGATAACTATATATCTGCTCTGTGGTGAAGATAATATAGACCGCATACAGAACTGCTGGTAAGAATGCTTGTAATAGCACCAGCACACTGTCGGTCTTTTGTTTTGCTATCAGTAGTATGCATCCTAGTAGTAAAATAGCAGATATGAATACCGACCAATACCGCAGCCGTATGAACCCCCAGCCAATCAGCCAGCCCAGCACCAGTAAGGTAGCGGTAACCTGGTATTGCACAGAAATGAAGAAGGCATCAAATTCGCCTACTGCATAGTTGTCTATTCCTTTATATATGATGTACAGGCTACCTACCAGTATCAAAAAAGTGGGCAGGAAACGGAAGCGAAAAGCGTAAAAAATGGCTGCCCCCAACATACCTGCACTTAGGTACAGCGTTTGCTGCCATGCCTGGTTGTTGGGTATAGCAAAATATTCATTGGCATTCGTCAGCAGGAAGTAACCAATGGCAGCAGTAGGTAATAGTAAGAATATAATCTTTGCCAGCAATTCATTTGCCGGCGTAGCTCTTTGAATACTCATATGTATGCAAGCCTAAATTTAGTTGAAATAATAGCAGGGTATTGTTAAAAGTATTCGTGCTTTTCTTATTGTGTTTTCTGTAATATAGCGACTTATAGTGCAGAAAAATATATCTCGATTTAACATGCCATGCGAAGCTGATTATTAATAAAATGTTACCTTAGGCACGTTTTAAAAATATTTATAAAAATGATACAAGAAAAAG
>JANLJF010000070.1 GCA_029255605.1 Azovibrio restrictus | reverse complement strand
AATTATTACACCAATCGATAACAGAAGATAAGCCCTGTATATGTTTTATATAATCCCCTGTGATGATGAAATCATCCTGATCGTCATCTATGATAAGTATGCGTACTATTTGTCCGCCCGACATGAATGTTAATTTTGTTTTTCAGGTATGATAAAGGTAAACCTTGCACCCTGATCCGGAATATTTTCTGCATAAATAATACCCTGGTGATTATCAATTATCTTTTTGCAGATAGCCAGGCCAATACCTGAACCCGGGTATTCAGACTTGCCATGCAAACGCTGGAAGATCTGAAATATGCGTGTAGCATACACATCATCAAAGCCAATGCCATTATCTGTTATCTGTATTTTATAATACGAATCAGACAATGATAAATGATGAATGACTGCTTCATCTTCCGTCAACAGGCTGCTTTCTATGGTGATAACAGGTGGCCTGTTCTCCTTCCTGAATTTTATAGCATTATTAATGATATTGGTAAACAATTGCTTCATCTGGCTGAAGGATGCCTCTACCACCGGCAAGCCATTACTTAAAACCTTTGTCCCAGTTTCTTCAATAGGCAGCTCCAGATCGCCTGCTACTTCCTTTAATACCAGCGCCAGGTTTACAGACATAAATGGTTCCATGTCTTTTGCCACACGCGAAAACTCCAGCAGGTTGTGAATGAGCGAGCGCATATTTTCTGCCGAAGCTATGATGCGTTCCAGGTACATAGCACCATCCCCTTCCAGTGCGTCTTTGTATTTCTCATTCAGGCGATCGCTAAACGTGCTTATCTTTCTCAGCGGTTCTTGCAGGTCGTGACTGGCAACATAGGCAAATTCTTCCAGCTCTTTATTCGATTTATTCAGCTCCTTTACATTCTTGCTCAGGTTCTGTTCCACTTGTTTCTGCTGTGTAATATCCATCACACAGCCTACCATCTTCACCGGTTTCCCTGCCCTATCCTTTATTAGTCTACCACTGGCACTAATGTACTTTATATTCTTGCGGGCAGTGATGATCTTCATCTGCAAGTTATAATCCTGTGCACTTTCCAGGGTACGCTTCACCATTGTTGCGGCCTTGCGCGCATCGTCCGGATGACTGAACTGTTGCACTAGCTCATAAGACAGCTCGGTAGTGTTTCTATCTACCTCATATATCCGGTATATACCATCAGACCAATAAACTTTGTTTGTTTCAATGATCCACTCAAATGTTCCGAAGCCAATGTTATTAAGTTGTTCCAGAAACAACTCACGGGAATCAAAAGATATAAATGGTAAATTCTGTTGTGAATACTCCGGCAATAACACTACATGATAATGGGCAGCATCTGCGGTGCCATTTACTATAACAGGATTGATAAATACAAAAAACATTTGTTCACTGCCATCCTTCAGCTTCAGGTTGTGTAGTCCGTACTGTTTAGACCACTCGTCACCGGCTGTTGATTGATGTGCGAGTTCCAGCAACCTTCCTTCCTGATAGGCTTCCACAAGATCGGTAAACTTCAATCTGCGGTCTTCAATCTCCTGCATCGAATATCCTAATACGTCTGTCAGGCGAGGGTTGATATAGATGATCTCATTACTTACTTTATCAACCACCAACATGGCAAACGGCCCATTCAATACAATTTGTGGTAGCATCGCATCGGCTTTACCTTCACTAAAAGGAACAATATGTTGAGGGTTATCAGTTTGCATTATTATCATTTTACATAAAGGGGGTATTCACTTATAACTCATCTTTAAAAGCATTGTATTGCTTCATTTTATTATAGAGCGTCTTTCGGTCTATATTCAAAAGCTTTGCAGCCTTGCTTTTATTAAAGTTTGATTGCTTGAGTGCATCCAGTATTACCTCATATTCCGCATCCATATTGGCTGCTTTCAGTTTCTGTTCCAGCGAGTCGAATTTCTTCTCTTCTTTTACAGGCTCGTTTTGACCATTTTTATTGCCTGTTGTTTCAAATTGCAGTTTGGCATAGTTGGTAATCTCAAACGGCAGCGAGCGGGCCTCTACAACCGGCCCATCGGTAAGTAGCGTAGCGCGTTTCACTACGTTCTTTAATTCCCGCAGATTGCCATGCCATACGTAGTTGTAAAAGATATCTTCTACTTCTTTACTGAAACCCTGAACGTCTTTACCCAGCTCCAGGTTGGTTATAGCAAGGAAATGCTGTGCAAATTGCATGATATCGTCCCTGCGTTCTCTTAATGGCGGCACTTCTATACTGAACTCATTGAAGCGGTGATACAGGTCTTCTCTGAATTTGCCATTTTTCGCAGCATCCCATAGTCTTTCATTACTGGCTACAATGATGCGCACATCCAGCTCTATATCTTTCACTCCACCTACCCTTTTAATTTTACGTTCCTGCACTGCACGCAGCAGTGATACCTGTATATCATATGACAGGTTAGCTATCTCATCCAGGAAGATGGTTCCGCCATTGGCCAGTTCCATGCTACCCGTTTTTTGAGCCATCGCGCCTGTAAACGCCCCTTTTTCATGGCCAAACAATTCGCTGCCGGCCAACTCTTTTGACAGGGCACCACAGTCAATAGCAATAAACGGTTTATCAGCACGCTTGCTTTTCTCGTGTATTTGCTGTGCAATGACTTCTTTACCGCTACCGCTTTCTCCATATATAATGATGCTGAAATTAGTAGGTGCCACCAGCTCTATCTGTTTCAATATATTTTGAAACTCAGGTGTTTTGCCGAAGATGTATTTTTCAGTGCTGCTACTTTTGGCTTTGGGCTTAGGCTGACGGGGAGCTACAGCGCTGCCATTACTTTCCGGAGAATGTGCAGGCCCCACCGCTGCATTTTCGTCAGAAAGCGCCTTGCGTATAGTCAGCAAAATTTCATCTGGAAACAGGGGCTTAGTTACATAATCATAAGCACCCATCTTCATCACCTCTACCGCATCTTTTACATCGCTATAACCAGTAATAATAATTACAGGTGCATGCGGGTGCATTTCTTTTATTTTAGTCAGCAATTCCGCCCCGGTCATATCCTCAAGCCTGAAGTCGCTCAGCACCAGGTCGGGTTCGTGTTTTTGCATCCACTGAATACCTGCCTTACCACTATTAGCACTCGACACCTCATATCCATGACGTGTAAGAAAGCGCGTTAACAGGGTACACATATCTATATCATCATCTACTACCAGTATTTTACTCATATGTTTTTACGGGTTATCTGTATTTGTGTGTGTCAGAATATGGTTTAGTCAAATATACCATTAAAAGATTATGCCCATACAGCCCTTATCTGCGCTACGGGTATATTTAATTGTTCCCTGTATTTGGCAACTGTACGGCGAGCGATGTTATACCCCTGTTTGCACAGTATATCCATTAGCTGCTGGTCAGTATATGGTTTGTGTTTATCTTCTTTAGATATCATTTCCTGGATGATGGTTTGTATCACTTTATTGCTTACCACCTGGCCTTTCTGGTCGGCAATGCCTTCGCTAAACAAGTCTTTCAGATATACCATGCCAAAATGTGTTTCCGCATATTTATTGCTGGTAATACGTGAAATGGTGGATAGATCGAGGCCTGTAATGTCAGCGATATTGCGCAGCACCATCGGCTTCAGCTTCATGATGTCTCCATCCTGGAAAAAGTCGCGTTGCAGGTCTACCACACATTTCATTATACGCATCATGGTATCCTCACGTTGCTTCACTGCATTTACAAACCATTCGGCAGACTGCAGCTTGCTTTTTATATACTGGCTGCCGCTTTTATCCCTGGCACTGCATTGTTCATTCAGTTGCTGGTATAATGATTGATTGACAAAAACAGAATCGGACTTTGATGAGCAGAGCGCTACGTGTATATCATCTCCATTGCGGGTGATGATATAATCGGGCATGATAGTATGACGAGGTTCATAAGAGCCTGCACTTTCGCACACCGGGTGAAATTTAAGGCCCGCCACCAAAGCCAGTATTTCTTTCAGTTTTTCATCATCTACACGCAGCACATGGTGTATCTTATCAAACTGGCGGTTTAATAGATCATCATAGTGGTTGTTTACAAGCTTCGTAGCCAGTACCACATTCCTATCTTCTTTATCCATGCGCTGCAGTTGCATCAACAGGCACTCTTTGATGCTCGTGGCACCCAGGCCCACAGGGTCTAACGATTGCACCAATGCAATACCCTTTTTTATATCTTCCGCCTCTACCCATACTTTACTTTGAAATGAGTATTCATCGGCTATTTCATCGGCAGTTTTGTCCAGCATACCTTTATCATTCAGCAGGTCTATGATGAACATGGCGATATCCATTTCCTGTTCGTCCACTTTATACATCATTAGCTGCTGTTTGGCATCTTCCCTGAAATCCACCGCTGCTGCCAAGGGCCTTTCCGGGGTAGCTTCACTATCAAAATAGTTGCTGTATTCCTGTTTATAATCGGGGCGGTCATCATATCCGAATTCATCCCAATCCTGGTAATCCTGCACCTCATCTGCGGTCTTTTCTTTACCCAGGTCATCTGCGTCTGCATCCTTTGTATCTAATAAAGGATTTTGTTCCAGCTCGGTAGCAATGCGCATTTGCAACTCCTGTGTATTCAGGAAAAACAAATTCAGCAATTGTATTTGCTGAGGCAAAATTTTTAACTGTTGTTTCTGTACTTGCTGCTGTGCTATCATAGGTCAATCAATTAAGGAGGTACACCTTACTTAATGCAACCTTGAAGCCATTTTTTACAGAAAAGAATGTATTTTACTGCCTGATAGTGCAAAAGCCTTTACCTGCGGGCATCTTAGCATTTCAAGACTGATAAACATTATTTTAGTTATTATCTGTCAGGATGTTATAAAGCCCATAGCGCGAGGAATTTACGCCACGAAATGGGGAATATTCAACCATGAGATTATTCAGGATAATAACTATAGCATTCATTGCATCGTTTATGATAGTGACTGCGCTATCATTTTATTCGATACGGCAGTATACCACGCTGAGTGATTATTCTGCAACCGTAGATCATACCAACAAGGTCATCACACAGCTGTACACAATAGAAGACATCATTAAGGATGTGGACATCCGGGAGAGCGGATACATGCTTACAAAAGACACCGGCTACATCACTAATTATAAAGAAGGCATACGCTCTTTAGGCCCTGCATACAGCCATTTGCGCCAGCTAACAGCCGAAAATAAACAGCAACAGAATATACTGGTAATGCTGAATACTGCCCTATCTCTACGCCTGACAGCCTTTAAGAATAATATTGCTTATACCGACACGGCCAAAAAAAGCACGCCATCTCCATTCTTCTACGAGGGCAGGGAACGAAAAAAAGAATGTGTGCGCTATATAGAGCAAATGATGGCTACGGAGAAAAATGTACTGCAACAAAGCCTGAGGCAGAAACAATATTACCAGCAGTTTACTTACACTTTCATTACATACCTGCTTACGACATTCGGACTTATTACTGTCTTCCTCTTCATTCTGATGATAACGCAGTTGAGAAAAAGGCAGGAATATCAAAACGAGCTTCAAAACAGGCTACTGGACCTTAAGAACTCTCATGCAGAACTGGAGCAAATAGCTTTTGCCGCATCGCACGATCTGCAAGAACCGCTCAGGAAAATAAAGATGTTCCTTACGCGGCTGGACCTACTGGAAAAAAATAATGACAACCCCGAAGTGCGCAAAACGGTTGACCGCATCACAGCATCGGCCACACGCATGCAAGACCTGGTGCAAGACCTGGTAAACCTGACATCGCTGGTGGCCGACGATGCCGGAAAAGAACCGGTAAATGTAAATCTTGTTGTTAGTACCGTTCTGCAAGAGCTGGATGAAAAGATAAAAAATAAGAACGCAGATATACGTGTAGAGAAAATGCCGGTTGTTCCCGGTTATAGCCGCCAGTTCAATATTCTGTTTCGTTGCCTGCTGGATAATGCTTTGAAATTTACACGCCCGGGGATGCAACCTGTCATAGCCATACGGTCGGACATAACCAATGGCGAAGAACTGGCACATTTCAACCGGCAATTGGTTGATAAAAAATTCTACCGCATTACGGTATCAGATAATGGCATCGGCTTCGACAATAAATATATATCAAAAATATTCAGAATGTTCCAGCGCCTGCATGGGCAGGATTCGGAATATGAAGGCAAAGGCATAGGGCTTGCCATCTGCCAGCGCATTATGGTAAACCATGATGGCTTTATAGTAGCACATGGGCACTTACAAATGGGGGCAACATTTAAATTGTTTTTCCCGGTAACGGAAAATGGAAAATAAAGAGGCGGCCAATTGCCGCCTCTTTATTTGATGCTTCAGGGCTGTTAATTCGGTTTATCTTCTTTTATCACCTTCTTATTCATGTCTTCCACCTGGCGCATAAATTTATTTACAGCTTCATCTGCATAGGCACCATATGCATCATTCAGCATGCCTTTTACGCCATCATCTGTTTCTATCACATACAGTATAGAATTATCGCTCGGGTCCGATTCACCTTCAAAACGATAAAAGTTTATCACATGTACCTGTTCGGGGCGATAGCTCTTTTCTGTCGACGGGGCAAAAAGGCCTTGCCCTACAACTTTGAAATTATCAGTATATCCATCTTGCAAAGCCTTATTCATACAGGCACTCAAAGTATTCATTTCCGTGGCCTTATCATTTGGCTTTTTATACGGTTGTTGTTCCATAACATTCAGGTTTTATAACAGTTATGAAAAGATGCTGCCATGCTTTGTTATACTATCCTTAAGGAACGCGTAAAAATTACAGTTAATGATAATCATGCTACTTAAACATTAAAGTTTATAACATACACAAAAACCGCACGGGGAATTGTAGAAATATGGCAACATGTATAAAAAGCAAAGGGCTGGAATTTATATTCCGGCCCTTGCCTTATTTACCAGACCCCCATCTTAGTAATCAAGTTCTTTACTTAAAACATCGTGCCAGCATCCTGGTTCTTCTTTTATTTGCGTCGTTTATTATTTGCACAACAGTAGTATTCGCGCTAAAAAACCCTTTATTTTGCGTAGCAATTTATAGTACACATGCTTACATTATTAGAGATTCTCAAATACACCATACCCGCCCTTATCGTATTGATTTCCAGCTATCTTATAGTACAGAAATTTTTAGTAAGCCAAATAAAACGCAAACAACTGGCTTTGCTGCAGGACAATCAACAGATAACCGTGCGTTTAAGATTGCAGGCATATGAAAGATTGGTGCTGTTTATCGAACGCATCAACCCCAGGCAATTGGTGCCAAGAATCTACATGTCGGGGATGAGTGTGGCAGATTTGCAACAAGCTTTGGTGTTTAACATCAAAGCAGAGTTTGAACACAACCTTTCTCAACAGATATATGTATCCAGCAATGTGTGGAATACTGTGCGCGGTGTAATGGAACAGGAGATTAACATGATAGGCACATTGGCACAACAACTGAAGCCTGATGCCCCAGCCAAAGATCTGCATATGCGCATCATAGATGCAGTACTGTCTGAACCCGGCGTGATGCCTACAGAAGTAGCACTGCAAATCATAAATGAAGAAGCTAAAATGGTGCTGTCTTACGGCGCACAACATTAATACCGTTTACTACCATAATTTTCTACTAAGTGAGCGATAAAAAGATAATTACCGATTCGAATATTGAAATAAAGCAGGTGTATTGTGAGCCTGTGCAGATGACGGAAAACCCCGGGGAATTTCCCTTTACCCGTGGTGTGCACGCTGCCATGTACCGCAATAAACTGTGGACCATGCGCCAGTATGCAGGCTTCAGTACGGCGGAAGAATCGAACAAGCGCTACCACTACCTGCTGAACCAGGGTGTGATGGGGCTGTCTGTCGCCTTCGACCTGCCTACGCAGATAGGTTATGATTCTGACCACGAAATGGCGGAAGGTGAGGTAGGTAAAGTGGGGGTGGCAATCGACTCACTGGAAGATATGGAGATACTCTTCAAAGGCATTAAGCTGGAAGATATATCTACATCCATGACTATCAACGCTACAGGTTTCATCCTGCTGTCGTTATATATAGCACTGGCTAAAAAGCAGGGTGCAGATATTAAGAAAATATCGGGCACCATCCAGAACGATATTTTAAAAGAATACGCAGCACGGGGCACCTACATCTACCCGCCCGCACCATCTATGCGTATCATTACCGATATATTTGAATATTGCAGCAAGGAAGTGCCTAAATGGAATACCATATCTATATCGGGCTACCATATACGCGAAGCGGGCAGCAATGCCGTGCAGGAACTGGCCTTTACACTGGCCAATGGTAAAGCCTATCTGAAGGCAGCCATAGAGAAAGGACTGGATATCAATGTGTTCGCACAGCGCCTTTCCTTCTTCTTCAATGCACACAACGATATTTTTGAAGAGGTAGCCAAGTTTCGTGCAGCAAGGCGCATGTGGGCGCGTATTACCCAAGAGCTAGGCGCTACAGACCCTAAGGCACAAATGCTGCGCTTCCACACTCAGACCGGTGGTAGCACCCTGACAGCACAGCAGCCTAAGAATAATATCGTACGTGTATCGCTACAGGCGTTGAGTGCTGTATTGGGCGGTACACAGTCGTTGCACACCAATGGCTATGACGAAGCCCTTTCGCTACCTACAGAAGAAGCGGCTACCATAGCCCTGCGTACGCAACAGATAATAGCTTTCGAAAGTGGCGCAACGAATACCGTTGACCCACTGGCCGGCTCTTTCTACGTAGAACAACTGACCAATGAAGTAGAGGCTGCCGCCTGGAAGCTAATAGAGAAAATAGATGTGATGGGCGGTGCAGTAAAAGCTATCGAACAAGGCTTTATACAGGAAGAAATAGCCCGCAGCGCTTATAAATACAACAAAGACATAGAAATAGGCGATAAGATCATTGTAGGTGTCAACAAGTTTGCATCTAAAGAAACGGAAGTAACGCCTGTATTTAAGATAGATGATAGCATACGCATGGTGCAGAGCGAAAAGCTGAAAGCCCTGCGTGCTAAGCGTGATGCCGCTAAAGCTGCCGCCTGTCTGCAAGCCATCAAAGAAAAAGCTACTACCACAGAAAACCTGATGCCTGCCGTAATAGATGCCGTTGAAAACCTGTGTACGCTTGGCGAAATAGCTGATACCCTGCGCGGTGTATGGGGAGAGTATAAAGGTTAAGGCAGGTGTAGCTTTTCTTCGGGGGCAGCGGCGTGCTGCTGTTCCCATATCCATGCGCTGAGGCTGGCTTTCTGGTAGCTTTCTATGCCATCTTCCTGGTTATTCAGCTTCAGGTACTGGTCGTACATATTGGCACCATACCGGCTGTAGATGCTCCGGTATTTTATACGTTGCGCGCGCAGTGTGTCAAGGTGCGCGAGGGATACGGGGTTTACCATAGTTTTCATCTCATTTGCCAGTACAGAATCTTGCATTTTCAGCCTGCTATGTGTGTACAACCATAGGTTGAAATAGGCGGAATAACGAAAGGTGGAATCCCCGCTTTTTACGCACAAGGCATAGGCTACCAGGTTGGCATCATCTTCTGCTGCTATACCTGCCTGGTGTGCCATTTCATGAGATATGACAAAGGGTAGCATAAAATCGGGCAGGTTGCGATTTACCTGCGCCTCACCCGTAAAGGGATTGAAATAGCCCTGAACACCAATGTATTGCATCATATTCCCAAACAAGGTATGCTTCACCCTCAGGCCCGATGCATCATTGTAGCAATCCGTATACTGTTTATACTGCTGCCATGAGAGCCGCTCCATCCTTTTGAATGAATAGTCCCTATACCCGCCTATATAAGTGTTCATTTTTTCTATCAAAAACTTGTCAAAACGTATCAACGACGAATCATCTGCAGCTATCTCGTTTTCATCAAGCTTCCACGCTTCCTTCAACGGCTGCTTATAGTAATTGCCGCCCCAGCCTATCATAAAGAAGAAACACAAAAGGCATACATTGGTTACAAACTTTACGAAGGATATACCAAAGCGCTGATAGTTTCTGCTTAATGTAAGCAGGAAATAAAGCCATACGATTATCGTATATATCATGCTCAACACCCAGCACACATATATCACATCGCCTATGCAAAAAGGTATATAGCGTGTAATGCTGGTGCGAAGTAGCTGCAATGGCTGAAATATATAAGCACTATATGCTGCTACATTTCCATCTGCAGACGCAATCCATGTAAACAATAACAAAAGTGTTATGGCTACAGCTAAAAAAATTAAGTTTTTCTTATAGTTATTTATAGAATAACGATTATCCCACGGCATATCCTGAATGCAGATATCAATATCTTTGCTGTCACAATTTCTGAATATTTCATTAAATAAAAGCTATCAATGACCTCGTATCCTAATCTATTAGCAACTGCCTTTCTTTCTGTAGCCCTTTTAGCAAGCAGCTGTGGCAACAAAGAAGACGCATCGAAAGCAAAAGGCGGTCGACCTAATAAACTTACAGCCGAAGGTTATATAGTGAATCATACTACATTCAACAGTTCGTATGCTGCTAGCGGCTCGTTGTTGCCCAATGAAGAGCTGGAGATACACCCTGAAATATCGGGCCGTGTTACGGCTATTTCCTTCAAGGAAGGCAGCAAAGTGCGCAAAGGACAAACGCTGGTGCAGCTATATGATGGTGACATCAGGGCAAACATCCAGAAACTGCGCGCGCAGAAGCAATTGCAGGTAAAAATACTGGAGCGCCAGAAGGAACTGCTGAACATAGGGGGCATCAGCAAGCAGGACTATGAAACCACGGAAACACAAATCAGCTCTATAGAAGCGGATATTGCTTTTTCTGAGGCACAACTGAGGTCTACCAAAATAGTGGCCCCTTTCGATGGAACGATAGGTATCCGTAACATAAGTGTTGGCGCCGTAGTATCACCTACTACACTCATTACTACGCTGCAACAAACACATCCATTAAAAATGGATTTCACCATACCGGAACAATATTCAGCCTCGATTACTACGGGCAAGGATGTATTCTTTACTGTTACAGGTAGCCAGGATACATTAGCTGGCAAAGTAGCCGCCATAGACCCGGGTGCTAATGTTGCCACCAGGACTGTAAGAGTACGTGCCATGGTGCCTAACCCCGACGGCAAGCTGGTAGCAGGCTCTTTTGCCAATGTAGTGGTGCCCTTGCAAAGCGCACCCGATGCCATCCTGATACCGTCACAATCGGTAATACCTACCACTAAGGACAAGAAAGTAGCTGTAGTGAAGAATGGCAAAGCGGATATGGTAGTTGTGAAACTGGGCCAGCGCACCAGCGATAAGGTGGAAGTATTACAAGGGCTGCAAGCCGGCGATACCATCATTACTACCGGACTGATGCAGGTAAAACCGGGCATGGACGTAACCATCAAAAAGATAGGTAGTTAAGCATTATTATTTCATTAACAGGGCATTACCTACCTTTGCACCACCGTTATAGTCATGAAGTCGTTTGAGGTTCCCGTACATTATCGCAGTTCATTAGTTACTGCTATCAAGCAAAAACGCAAGGCAGCTGATAAAATGAAAAAAGACTTTACACCCACCGTGCTGGATGCGGGGTCTTTACATCTTATCCTTGCCCGTCACTTCGGTTTTTGCGATGGTGTGGAAAATGCTATAGAGATAGCATTCCGTGCAGTGGCCGAGACTCCGGATAAGCGCGTGTTCCTGCTGAGCGAAATGATACACAACCCCGGGGTGAATGCAGACCTGCAGGCTATGGGGGTAAAGTTCATTATGGATACCAAGGGCAAAATGCTGATGGGCTGGGATGAGTTGACGAGTGATGACATTGTCATCATACCCGCCTTCGGCACTACGCTGGAACTGGAACAAACCCTGCGCGATAAAGGCATAGAGCCCAGCCGCTACGAAACCACCTGCCCCTTTGTAGAAAAAGTATGGAACCGTGCTGAAAAGATAGGCAAGGATGGCTACACGATAGTAGTGCATGGCAAGCCTAACCATGAAGAAACAAGGGCTACCTTCTCACACAGCAAGGCCAATACGCCTACGGTGGTGGTGAAGGATATGGAGCAATCGCAGCACCTGGCTAAGTTCATAACAGGCGCCTTGCCTGCGGAACAATTTTACAACGATTTTAAAGGGCAATATTCAGACGGCTTTGATATACATAAAGACCTGCAGCGCATAGGCGTGGTAAACCAAACCACCATGCTGGCCAGCGAAACGCAGGGCATTGCCGACTACCTGAAACAAGTGGTAGTGGACCATTACAACCCGGTTAACGTTTCAGACAACTTTGCTGATACCCGCGATACGCTTTGTTATGCTACTAATGATAACCAAAGTGCTGTGCAAGGCATGCTGGATGTAGATGCAGATATTGCTATTGTAATAGGTGGGTATAACAGCTCTAATACATCGCATTTAGTAGAACTGTGCGAACTGAAGCTGCCTACTTATTATATAAAAGATGAGCATTGCCTTATCTCTGCTACGCATATCAGCCACTTCGACCTGCATACGCATACCGAAATAGAAACAGAAAACTACCTACCCGGTAAAACACCATTGCGCATTATGATAACATCCGGCGCTTCCTGCCCCGATGCTTTGGTAGAGCGTGTAATAGAACGCCTTGCAGAACTGACGCATAATACCGAAGGGCTGGAAGCTGCTGCTGCGCTATGGGTGGGTTAGTTGATTTGTTGACTCGTTGATTAGTATTACAACTACAAAACGATATAATATAAAGCACCGCAATAGCGGTGCTTTATTCTTTTGTAAATGAACGAGTTCAACTAACCCAGTGCAAGCACAAGGTCGTGCGTATTTACCAGTGTGCCCGATGCCAGTTGGATATAGTCTACAGCGCCATCGTTAGGGGCAGTAACTACAGTTTCCATCTTCATGGCTTCTATCACAAACAGTGGCTGGTTCTTCTTCACTTTATCGCCTTTGTTCACCAGCAGTTTCGATAACATGCCTTGCAGCGGTGCACCTATCTGGTTGTTATCTGCCTTGTCTATTTTCTTGTTCTCTACCTTTTGCACCTTTACCGACCTGTCCATTACCTCCACGTTGCGCGTTTGTCCGTTCAGCTTGAAGAACACCGTGCGCTTACCGTTATCATCCACAGGTCCTATGCTCAGCAGGCGCACCAGCAGCGTTTTACCTTTCGATATTTCTATCGTTATATCCTGCCCTGGCTTCATACCAAACAGGAAGATAGGCGTAGGCACTACCGATACATCACCAAACTCTTTCCAGAAGTTGAAGCCTTCTTCAAATACTTTCGGGTAGAATTTATACGTCAGGAAATCGAGTATTGTCAGGTCTTTGCTAAACTGTTCGCGGAAGGCTTCCAGTTCTGTATCAAAGTCTATAGGCGCCAGGTGTTTATTAGGCCTGTCGCTGAAAGGCTTTTTATCCTTCAGCACGATGCGTTGCAGGTCTGCTGGAAAGCCACCTTCGGGCTGGCCTATCTCACCCATAAAGAATTGCTGTACCGATTCAGGGAACGAAATGGTTTCGCCCTTCTCCATCACATCTTCACGCGTCAGGTTATTGGCGACCATAAACTGCGCCATATCGCCCACCACTTTAGAGCTTGGTGTTACTTTTACAATGTCGCCAAACATATCGTTGACGATAGCATAGGTATCTTTTATCTGCTCAAACTTATCACCCAGTCCCAGTGCTATGGCCTGTGGTTTCAGGTTTGAATACTGTCCGCCCGGTATCTCGTGCTGGAATACATCTGCAGCGCTGGCTTTCAACCCCGATTCAAATGGATAGTAGTACTCACGCACGGCACCCCAATAATCAGAATATTGATTCAGCGATTTTATATCATAAGCATTTTCACGCTCATGGAATTTCATCATCTCTACCACCGCATTGAAGTTGGGTTGAGATGTCAATCCCGATAGTGAACCCAATGCACAATCCACCACATCTACGCCTGCATCTATGGCCATCAGGTAAGTAGCCGGTTGCAGGGAAGAGGTATCATGCGTATGCAGGTGTATCGGTATGTTTACGGTTGCTTTCAGCGCGCTTACCAGTTCTTTGGCGGCGTATGGCTTCAACAGCCCACTCATGTCTTTAATGGCCAGTATATGTGCACCGGCATTTTCCAGGTCTTTAGCTATGCGCAGGTAGTAGTCCAGCGTGTACTTCGTACGTTTCGGGTCCAGTATATCGCCCGTATAGCACAGCGATGCTTCTGCAAGGCCGCCGGTACGCTTACGCACCATATCTATAACCGGGGTTACATTCTCCATCCAGTTCAGCGAATCGAAAATGCGGAATATATCTACACCTGTCTCCCAGGATTTTTCTACGAATTTCTCTATCAGGTTATCGGGGTATGCCGCATAGCCCACGCCATTAGCACCGCGTATCAGCATTTGCAGCAGTATATTGGGTATGGCTTTGCGCAAGGCTTCCAGGCGCTTCCACGGGTCTTCTTTCAGGAAGCGCACACATACATCAAAGGTGGCCCCACCCCATACTTCCATACTGAAGGTTTGCGGATGGTTCATAGCAAAGCTCTTCGCCACTTTCAGCATATCGTAGGTACGCATACGCGTAGCCAGCAGCGACTGGTGTGCATCGCGGAAGGTAGTATCGGTATAATGTATCTGCTTCTCGTTCTTCAGCCATTGCGCAAACGCATCTGGGCCCAGTTCGGTCAGCAGGTCTTTAGTGCCTTTAGGGGGTGCCACCAGTGCATCGAAGGTTGGTACAATCGGTTTTTCAAACACGCGGTCATCGTGCTTCACCTTTACATCGCTGTTGCCATTCACCGTTACATCAGCTATGAACTTTAATACCTTCGTGCCCCTGTCCTGCTTCACGGGCATTACAAATAGCTCGGGGTGGTCTTGTATAAAGTTTACCGTTGCTTTACCGGCTATGAAATCTTTATTCGTGATGAGGTTTTCCAGGAAGGGTATGTTGTTCTTCACACCACGTATACGAAACTCCTTCAGGGCGCGATACATTTTCTGCGCTGCATCCTGCTGGGTGTTTCCCGATGTGCTCACCTTTACCAGCATGCTATCGAAGAACGGGCTGATCTTCATACCGGGGTAGGTACTACCCTCATCCAGCCTTACACCAAAGCCTGCTGCATTACGGTAAGTAAGCAGCGTACCATAGTCGGGCTTGAAGTCGTTTGCCGGGTCTTCTGTAGTAATGCGGCATTGTATAGCCACGCCATTCTTAGGTATGGCATTCTGGTTGCCCAGCCCTATTTCAGGGTCACTCAGTTTGTAACCATCTGCAATGAACAATTGTGTTTTTATCAGGTCCACACCCGTTATCATTTCGGTAACAGTATGCTCTACCTGTATGCGCGGGTTCACTTCTATGAAGTAGATATTTTCATCTGCATCTACCAGGAACTCTACCGTACCCAGGTTGTTATAGTCAACTGCCTTGGCTATCGTTACAGCATAGTGATACAGCTTATCCAGCGTTTCCTGTTTCAAGCCCATAGACGGTGCCACTTCCACCACCTTCTGGAAACGGCGCTGTACAGAGCAGTCGCGCTCGTACAGGTGCACGATGTTGCCATGCCTGTCGGCAGCTATCTGTACTTCTATATGCTTGGGGTTCTCTACAAATTTTTCAAGAAATACGGTGTCATCGCCAAATGCATTCTTAGCTTCGCTGCGTGCCTCGTGGAAAGCTTTTTTCAATTGCTCATCATTACGCACCACGCGCATACCACGGCCACCACCGCCGGCAGCTGCTTTCAGCATCAGCGGGTAGCCTATACGCCCCGCTTCTTTCAGTGCTATCGCATCATCCGTAAGTGGCTCTACATTGCTTTCTATCAGCGGTATGCCTGCCTTCTGTGCTACTTCTTTCGCGGTTACTTTATCACCCAGTGCGCCCATAGCTTCGGGAGAAGGGCCAACGAATACAATACCATTTACCGCACACCTGCGTGCAAACTCGGCATTCTCGCTCAGGAAGCCGTAGCCGGGGTGTATGGCATCTGCGCCACATTCCTTAGCTATGGCTATGATGGCATTCATATCCAGGTATGGTTTCAGCGGGTCGTTATCCGCACCCACCTGGTAGGCTTCATCGGCTTTGTAACGGTGCAGCGAATACCTGTCTTCAAAGGTGAATATAGCTACAGTGGCTATGTTCAGTTCGGTAGCAGCCCTCGATATACGTATGGCTATCTCGCCACGATTGGCGATCAATAATTTTTTTATCCTCATTTTTTAAAAATGCATTCTAAAAGACCCTGCAAATGTAATACCAACTATACATCTTTTTTATGCTAATTATACCATTAACAGCTTAATAGCAATAAAGCCGGCAAATAGCCGGCTTTATCATGTAGTATCATTTAGCAATTTTCTTTACCAAAGCCTTACGCGCAGGCTATCAGGCAGGTACATCTTATTACCCGGCTTCACGTTGAATGCTTCGTAAAATTCAGGTACGTTGGGCATAGGGCCATTCACACGCTCTTTGGCGGGCGAGTGTACATCGGTAAGCAGCTGGCTGGCCAGTTGTTCTTTACGTATCTGGTACATCCAGCCCAGTGCATAGCCCATAAAGTAGCGTTGCAGCGGGGTCAGTCCGTTTATCTTTTCTCCTTTCTTATAGGTTTCCGTTTGCTTGAAGGCATCCAGGCCTATCAGTATACCCCCCAGGTCGGCAAGGTTCTCACCCAGTGTAGCGCGGCCATTGATGTGCTGCGTATCTACCGGAGTCATTTTGTTGAACTGCTGTACCAGTACCTCTGCACGGTTCTTAAACTGGTCTTCATCTGTTTTGCTCCACCAGTTTTTCAGGTTGCCTTTATCGTCAAACTGGCGGCCTTCATCATCAAAGCCGTGTGTTATTTCGTGGCCAATGGTAGATGCTGCGGCATAACCATATACCAGTGCATCATCCAATTCGTGATCCATGTAGCCCGGTACGGTGAAGATACCCGCAGGCAATACTATCTCGTTGTTCGATGGGTTGTAGTACGCATTGTAGGTTTGTGGTGTCATTTCCCATTCATTGCGGTCAACCGGTTTGCCCAGTTTGTTCATGTAGTAGGTATTCCACCATTCGTTGGCACGCATCATGTTTTGTGCATACGAGTTACGGTCTATCTTCAGCGATGAAAAGTCTTTCCATTTATCAGGATAGCCTACTTTCTTGGTGATGGTAGCCAGTTTAGCCAATGCCTTCTGGCGCGTGCTGTCTGTCATCCAGTCCAGCTTTTCCATGCGTTTTTTGTAGGCATCGCGCACATTCTCTACCATATCCTCGTAGCGCTTCTTCGCTTTTTCGTTGAAGTATTCTTTGGCAAACAGCTGGCCGAGTGCCTCGCCCATTGCCTGCTCTTCTGCATTCAGTGCACGTTTCCAACGCGGGCGCATTTGTTCTGCACCACGTATCAGTTTGTTGTAAAAATCGAATTGCGCCTGTACAAACGCACTGCTCAGGTAGGGCGACATATCGCGCACCAGGTGGAAAGACAGGTAGTCTTTCAGCGTCTGTATATTCTCTGTAGCTACTACTTTATCCAGTTGTTTGTAGAATTCAGGCTGACCAACAATTACGCTATCTACATGCTTCACACCCATCTGCTGCAGGTATACAGGCCATTCTATGGTGGGCGATATGCTTTTCAGGTTGCTGATGGCCATCTTATTATAGTTAGCATACGGGTCGCGCAGGGCTTCCAGCTTGCGCGATGCCTGTGCCAGTTTGGTTTCCATAGCCACGATGGCTTTTGCCTTTGCATTGGCAGTAGCGCTATCTACACCCATCAAGCCAAATACCTTCGCTATATACTTCGGATACTCATTGCGTATCCTGGTAGTACGTTCATCGGTATTGAAATAGTAATCGCGGTTAGGCAGGCCTAAACCACCCTGGCTCATGTAATAAGCCATCACTTCACTATTCATCGCATCCTGAGATACACCTTCGCCAAAGAAAACGCCCACACCATAGGTATGCATATGCGCTGCCTGTGCCATTACATCTTTAGGTGTTTGCAGGGCAGCTATCTTATCCAGCTCTGCCTTCAGTGGGCTGATGCCTGCTTTCTCTATACCCATCGTGTCCATAGCGCTGAACCAGAAATCGCCTATCTGCTGGTCGGTACCGCTTTTAGCGTTCTTCTTCAGTGCTTCTTCGTTGATGTGCAGCAGGCGTTTGTACAGTTCTTCCTGCACAAGGTTGGCTATACCCCACCCTGTTTCATCGCCGGGTATGGGGTTGTTCTTAATCCAGCCGCCATTTACATAGGCAAAGAAATCGTCTGCGGGATTAACAGTTGTATCCCGGTTCATGATGAGGATATCCCCTTTTGTTTCGGCTTCTTTCTTTTCTGCCGATTTGCAGGAAGCTATCAAAGCAACAATGGCTAAACCGCCAATGATGTTTTTATTCATATATGTTCAAGATTGAATGGCGAATGTAGTGTGTTTTGTTTTATAACCACATTAGGGGGAGATAGATGCAGTAATATCGAATTACATTTGCAACATGCAATTCCGCACACTCGAACATACACCGATAGACCTATTGGCAACCGCATTCAATAATGCTTTTGCCGATTATGAAATACCCCTGCAGTTTACCCCGCAGGCATTACAAGATAAGATACGCAACGAAGATATTGACCTCAGCCTGTCCGTAGGTGCTTTTGATGGTGATATACTGGCGGGTTTTATTTTCTTCGGTATAGATACCATTAATGGTATAAAGACTGCATGGGATGGTGGTACGGGTGTAGTGCCTGCCTACCGCGGGCAACAACTTACCCAAAGGATGTTTGCACATATGGTGCCGGTATTTAAAGAAATGGGCTTACAACGTGCCTTGCTGGAAGTGCTGAAGAACAACACGGGGGCGAAGATGATATACGAGAAGATAGGCTTTCATACTATACGCGAGCTGCATGCCTATAAGGGACAAGTAACCAAAGCTGCACCACAACATAAAGTGGAGGTTTTAAACAGTCCCGACATGAATGCCCTATCTGCCCTCGGCGACTGGCAACCTGCATGGCAGCAAATGAATAAGCGTGTACAAAACTTTGGCGATATGGTGGAAACGGCAGTAGTGAAAGATGGCGATACCATAGCAGCCTATGCACACTATAATAAGGCAACCAAACGTGTGTACCAGTTTGCCACAGCAAAGCAGCACCTGCGCAAAGGCATGGCTACTGCACTATTCCATTACATAGCGGGTGATAATACCATACCGGTGATGTTTGTAAATATAGATGGTAATGATAAGGCCAGCAATGCCTTTCTGCCTGCTATAGGCATGCCGCATATCCTCTGCCAGTATGAGATGGATATGGTGCTGTAAATAGTAATATATAAAAGCTAACAACCCATGTCCTACGCCATCGCCGTCTTAAACTCGCTGGTGGTGTGGAATTCTATATCGGGGTTGTTCTGGCGTTCTGTGTTCAGGAACCATTCGCTTTGTGCCAGGTACACCAGGTTGCCATCTTTATCTTCCATGATATTCGACTGCTTAAAGCGTACGAAATCATCTATCTTCTTCTTATCACCCGTTATCCAGCAGGCTTTGTAAAAGGCCAACGGCATAAATGCACAAGATGCACCATACTCCTGCAGCAGGCGATATTGTATCACCTCAAACTGCAGTTCGCCCACGCAACCTATTATCTTGCGGTTGCCACCATGCTGGGTAAACAGTTGCGCTACCCCCTCATCGGTAAGCTGGCGTATGCCTTTTTCCAGTTGCTTGGTCTTCATCGGGTCTTTGTTCACCAGCTCTTTAAATATCTCGGGAGAGAAAGTAGGGATACCCGTGAATTGCAGGTCTTCGCCCTGTGTGAGTGTATCGCCTATCTTAAAGTTGCCGGTATCGAAAAGGCCCACCACATCGCCGGGGAAGGCTTCTTCAATAATATCTTTTTCACGTGCCAGGAAAGAGTACGGGTTGCTGAAACGTACATCTTTTTCTATACGCGTGTGTTTGTAATATGTGTTGCGTTCAAACTTGCCGCTGCATACGCGCAGGAAGGCTATCCTATCGCGGTGGCGGGGGTCCAGGTTGGCATGTATCTTAAAGATAAAGCCTGTAAATTTCGCCTCGTCAGGAGCCACTACACGCTTGTCTGTAGCGCGTGACTGTGGTACAGGCGCTATGCGGATGAAGGTATCCAGCAGTTCCTTTACACCAAAGTTGTTTACCGCAGAACCAAAGAATACCGGTGCTATCTTCCCCTTAAGGTAGGCATCCGTATCCAGTTCGCCATACACACCTTCCAACAGTTCTACATCTTCGCGCAGTTGGTTGGCATCGCGCTCACCCACTTTTTCATCCAACAGCTTATCGCTCAGGTCGGGTATCGGCACGGTGTTATCATCCGTAGCCTTCTGGCTGGCGGTGAAAAGGTTCAGGCTTTTATCATACAGGTTATACACCCCTTTAAATTCCTTACCCATATTGATAGGCCATGAAAGGGGGTGCAGGGATATATTCAGTTCTTTTTCTATTTCATCTATCAGGTCGAACGGGTATTTACCGTCGCGGTCCATTTTATTTACAAATACGATAACGGGCGTATCCCTCATCCGGCACACTTCCATCAGGCGGCGGGTTTGTTCTTCCACCCCGTTCACACTGTCTATCACCAGTATTACGCTATCCACGGCTGTCAGGGTACGATAGGTATCTTCCGCAAAGTCTTTGTGGCCAGGCGTATCCAGCAGGTTTACCAGCACATCCTTATACTCAAAGCTCATTACCGATGTGGCAACCGAGATACCACGCTGGCGCTCTATTTCCATAAAGTCGCTGGTAGCGTGTTTCTTTATCTTATTGCTCTTTACGGCACCTGCCACCTGTATGGCGCCACCAAACAGCAGCAGCTTTTCGGTAAGCGTGGTTTTACCGGCATCCGGGTGAGATATAATAGCAAACGTCCTGCGACGGCTGATTTCCTTTTCGTACATTTTGTATAGTCGTAAGTTATTAGTCTTAAGTCGTAAGTCTGTGGTGAGAAGTTTTTTGCCACAAACCCATATAACGGACTTATAACTTACAGACTTATCACTTACGACTTAACTAAAAGCCTGCAAAGGTCGGGAATATTGGGGATATATTGAAGCCCCCTCCCGGCCTTCCCCAAGGAGGAGGGGATGTTACGATATATATTTTCCAAATATCAAAAGCCTTTTAGGGGCTTTTCAACATTTCACCCACAATTTCCACATTCTCGCCCGCCAGACTTGACGCGTACTGGCATTATTTTACTTTTGTAGCCTGAGTAAAAAAGTACCCCCAAGGATGGCCCGCTTACAAGACGACTTACTATACGACTTCAAGGAACAGAAAAATATGATATACAGCCAGCTCGAAGTGTTTGACCCACTGGGCACACAACTGAGCAAGCCGGCTGCACAACGCCTTGTAAGCAAAGGCGCCCTCATATTTGCTGAAGTACTGGGCTATACACTGGCTGCGGCTGCTATTGCCTTTGCGGTATTTCTTACCAGGCTCTACCCTTTTTATATACTGGACGAACTGCGCTTTAAAAGCGAATACATCAAGCTGGGTTATATGAATGTGCAGATATTTCTCTTCTGCATATATGGCCTTATCGGTTTAATCGCACTCTTGTTTTACGGGCTGGCACGCGCTATGCGCCACCTGCGCCTGAAGAATGACATACTGAGCTTTGCTGCCAAGAATATTAAAACACTGGTAGGCCAGCACCTGAAACGCAGAGCTGCTATCGATACCATAGAACAGCGCCACTTTTTAGAACTGCCAGATATGCAGGGCGAAGGTGTGAGCAGCGTACGTGTCAACCAGGTACCCAATCCCGGTTACGACGAGGCTATATAGGCTGTGCCACAATGCAGAATGCAGGCACTGTTTCCAACTGCCAGATAATTGTTTCTTTTGTTTCAAACCCATGTTCCAGCAGAGCCTGTGCGGCTTCTGCTGCCAGTTGCTTTGTTATATCATAGGGGGGCTGGTGAAAGATATAAAAGCTGCCACCTTTCTTCAGTAGCTTTTTGATAATATCCAGTTCTGTAGCCGGTGTCTTCCACAGGTTAGCTACGTTGAAGGCAAATATCTTATTGTATGATCGGGGCTTTAATGCAGTATTGCCCAATGTGCCGGTTATAAAATGTGCCTTGCCGTTTGCTACATAGCTCTCATGTTTGTCTGTGGCTTTTGCTATGGCCGTGGCCGACCTGTCTATGGCTGTATAGCTCCCTTTCTTTAGTGCCGGCAATAGTAGTGATGCCAGCAACCCCGTACCACAGCCTATTTCCAGCAAGGTATCAGCGGGTTGCACAGTCAGCACATTGGCAGCCCATATAAAACGTTCCGGCATTTTCATATCAGGAAATTTACCTAATGTTTTGCATTCATTTCTCCGGTATATTTATAGTCCCAATAAATTTTTTATGCCCGGACTACCAGAGATATTTCCTGAACTGCATACCCAGCGTCTCGATTTGATAGAGATAACTACCCAGCACCTGCAAGACCTGTACCACCTGTTTACCAACCCACAGGTAACGGAGTTTTACCAGGTAATACCCTTGCAGGAACCGGGCGATGCGCAAAAGATAGTAGGCATGCTATCGCAGCGTTTCAAAGATAAAACAGGCATACGCTGGGGCATCGCCCCAAAAGGCGAAAGTTACCTTATAGGCACTATAGGCTACAATACCTTCACCCGTGGCCACCGCAGTACGATAGCCTTTGCGCTGCTGCCCGAATATTGGGGCAAGGGCTATATTACAGAAGCAATAGCAGCCATCGTGCAGTTTGGGTTCGATGTACTGAAAGTGAACCGCATTGAGGCCGAAGTATTGCCGGGAAATATGGCATCGGAAATTGTGCTGCGTAAAAACGGCTTTCATCACGAAGGCCTGCTGCGCCAATGGATGCTGTGGGATGATACCTACTACGACATCAACATGTATGCATTGCTGAAAGATGATATGAACAATAAGTAAAAACTGCCACCCACAAAGGATGGCAGTTGCAAACAACACTATAATAAACCCCTTTCTATATTATCCTTGTTGAAACTCAACATTCGCATTCAATTCTATCTCATCACTCAGCATAGCATTGGGTGTCGATTCTGATATTTTAAAATCAGTACGTTTTATTTTACCGGTTACTTTAAAGCCTGCTACTTGCTTTTTATTCATCGGGTGGGTAACGGTGCCGCGGTGTGTTACATCCAGCACCACAGGTTTTGTTACACCATGCAGTGTCAGGTTGCCATACATTTTGTATTTGTTGGTACCTGCTTTTTTCAGTGATGTGCTCTGGAAAGTAAGCGTAGGGTATTTCTCAGCATCCAGGTAGTCGGGCTTTTGCAGGTGCTCATCACGCATCGTATTATCGGTGTTGATGGTTTTTACATCTGCGGTCAATGTCACTTTTGCATCGCTGAAATCGGGCTTGGTAGCTGCCAGGTTTGCATCAAAGTTTTTGAACAACCCATCTACATCGCTTACGGAAAGGTGGGTGATGGTAAAGCCCAGTTTAGAGTGTGCTTTGTCCAGGTTCCATGTTTGGGCCATTGCTGCCGACGATAACATCGTAGCTGCCATAATTGTCATGATCTTCTTCATACGGTCTTGATTAAAGTTTTATCTCAGACCGCAAAGCTATACATGTAAGTACATGCAATCTTCACCGATATCCTCCAGGATACCACCCTGTAGCGACTATACAGGTATTTGCAAAAGATATTTGGCTATGATATAGCAATGAGTAACAACCCGATAAGTGCCGGTAATGCCTGCACAAAGAAGATGCGCTTACTGGCTGTTGCAGCACCATACATACCTGCCACTGCCACACATGCTAGGAAGAAGGTGATGATATGCATACCCCATGCCGCATCCTGAATGAGCAATCCCCATACCAGCCCGGCAGCAAGAAAGCCATTATACAAGCCTTGATTGGCAGCCAGTGCTTTGGTGGGTGGAAACAGATGAGCAGGCAGGGATTTGAATATTTTAGGCCCACGGCTGGTCCATGCAAACATTTCAAACCACAGGATGTAAAAATGTTCCAGCGCCACCAGTGCAGCTATTATTTTGATGATGATTTCCATATGCAGATTTTAGATTGCAAGCACTTAAAAAAACGACCTAATACCATACTAACAAGTTACAATATAGTAAAGCAAAAATGAAGCATTGCTTCAAGCAAAAATGAAGCACCGTTAAGCAATGTTCATTTTGGGTTGAAGCAAAATGAAGCAAATCGAACCACATAACAAACAAACATAACAAACATAACAAACAGTAGATGACAATAGAAAATATTCTTCACCAACATCAAAATTTTTGTTTTGTATTTTAGTAATTTTACTTATTTTTGCTATTGTAAAAACACATACATGTTCGAAGCCATACAGCAAACCGCCGCATACATCCGTCAGCACATAACCACTACGCCTGCCATCGGTGTAATACTGGGCAGCGGCCTTGGCGGGCTGATAGACAGTGTGGAGATATCTGCTGAAATACCCTATGAGGATATTCCTAACTTCCCCGTATCTACGGTAGAAGGCCATGCGGGTAAGCTGGTATTCGGCACCTTGGGTGGCAAACAAGTGATGATGATGGCCGGGCGCTTTCACTACTACGAAGGCTATACCATGCAGGAAATAACTTTCCCCATCCGCGTGATGAAAGCATTGGGTGTAGAAACCCTGTTCCTGAGCAATGCTGCCGGTGGTATGAACCCCAACTTCAAAGTAGGCGACATCATGCTGATAGATGACCATATCAACCTCTTCCCTACCCACCCGCTTACCGGGCCAAACGATGAGCGCCTCGGCACCCGTTTCCCCGATATGAGCGAGCCTTACGACCATACCCTGCTGGCCAAGGCTAAAGACATAGCCGCCGAGCAAAACCTGCACATACATACCGGCACCTACATAGGCCTGCAAGGCCCTACTTTTGAAACGCCGGCAGAATACAAATGGCTGCATGTAATAGGTGGCGATGCCGTGGGTATGAGTACCGTACCTGAAAACATTGTGGCCAAACACAGCGGTATGCGCGTATTTGCAGCCAGCATCATTACCGACCTGGGCGTGGCGGGGCAGGTACACAAAGTATCGCACGAAGAGGTGCTGGCAGCCGCCAATGCCGCAGCGCCTAAACTGGCAGGCCTCGTAGCTTCGCTTATACACAGAATGTAACTAACTTTGCCACCCTGTTGCTGACCATTCGCGCTACATATCGTATTTTATTAACAGGCATAGCCCTGCTGTGTTGCCATATGGCTATGGGGCAAATACAGCCCCCCGGCGCACCTCCCAACCTGAATAATCCGCAAAACCAGCGCGATAGCAACCAGTTCAAGCAGAGCAATACGACAGAGTGGAAGAATGAAACGGCACGTATCTATTACAGGCAGTTGTATTCCGATAAAGTATATATCCCTGATACCTCTATCCACACCTTTCACCGCCGGTTTGTAAACCAGCCCTGGCGCGATATAGGCAATAGCGGCAGTGCCGCCCGCAACCTGCTCTTTACACCCGAAGACCGCACCGGCCCTACCCTTGGCTATCATGTTTTCGACCCATACCGTTTTGATGTAGACAGCCTGAATTATTACAATACCAATCGTGCATATTCTGTATTCCAGTACCAGCTGGGTGGCAAGCAGGAACAACTGGCCGGCATCAGGCATACCCAAAACATCCGCCCCAACTGGAATGTGGCCATAGGGTACCGCAAAATAAACTCGCCGGGCAATTACAACATCCAGCGCACCAACCACGACAATGCCAACCTGAGTACGCACTACCAAAGCAAAAACCTGCACTACGAACTGTATGGTGGCTTGGTATATAATAAAGAACAGCAGGATGAGAACGGTGGCATCCTGTACGATTCCCTGCTTACCGATCCGGCATTCAATGACAAGCGCACACTGCGGGTACGTTTTCAGAACGATGGCTTTGGAAATGTAGGTAATACACGCCGTTCATCGGTTGGCAATACCATGCGCGATTATGCGGTAATGCTGCAACATGGTTATACCTGGGGGCGTATCGATACCGTTTATAATGAAGACAGCACACGTTTCAGTTTCGAACTTACCCCACGCTTCAGCATCACGCACCGTTTTGAAATGAGCGGTGAAAGGCATACCTACAAAGACCTGCGTCCCGATTCCCTACGTTATGTAGATTTTTTCAACCATGGCTTTATAGGCAATGGCAGCGATTCCGTTCACAGCAGGCAGGAATGGTTTTTTGTAGATAACCGCATTGCACTGAATGGATTTTTAGGCAAACAAAGTAACCAACTTCAATTCAGCGCAGGCCTCGGCAACCGTATCGACAAGTTCAGAACTGCCTATGTAGCCGGGGACGACCGCTATAATATCACCAGCAATTATATCATTGCCTCTCTTAAAAAAGAAGCCCTGCTGGAAGGCAAATGGTTTTATGGCGCCACCTTGCAAAGCTACCTGACGGGCGATGCAGCAGGCAATACAGCCCTGCAGGCCAACGTGGGCAAAGAGATAGGAACACTGGGCAGCATATCGGCGGGTGCATCACAAAATATCAACAACGCACCATACAACTACACTACTTATTACAACCAGTTCGATACCATCACCCGCAGTTTTGCCAAAGAAAGCGTGACACAGATATACGGATTGCTGCAAAGCGACCGGTTGAAATTTACCGCAGGCATCTGCAATTATCTCGTCAACAATTACATATACCTCAACGCACAGCAACTGCCCGACCAGTATGCCACTACCTTCAACCTGACACAGGTATGGCTGCGCAAGGCATTTACATGGCGCATATGGATATTAGACAATGAGATTACCTACCAGCAGCCTACCGCAGGTGCACCTGTTAACATACCACAGTTATTGGGCAGGCATCAGTTGAGCCTGCAAGCCCCTGTATTCAAAAAAGCACTGTGGATAGCTACCGGTGTAGAAGTACGCTACCATAGCAGCTACACGCCTGCAGGGTACAGCCCTTTCTTCAACCGCTTTTATTATCAGAATGCCTACACGGTATCGAATACCCCCGAGGCCAGCTTCTTCTTCAACTTCAGGATAAAACGCTTCCGTGCCTACCTGATGGCCGACCAATTGCAACAACTGTTTGGCAACAGCACCGTAATTGCTCCCGGCTACGCCGCTCAAAACTTTATGATACGCTTCGGCTTCCACTGGACGCTCATCAACTAATTCTTTCCGTTCACGTAGCAGGTTCAGCCATTTGTCATTTATCATGACAGGTACCAAACCTTTTTCCTGGATAGCCGTCTTATTCCTGTAAATAACCTTGATGAAAAAACTTTTTACATACCTCTTTTTTAGTTGCTTTTCTGTAGCAGCCACGGCTGCAGATACTACCAAAGTGCTTTTTATTGGCAATAGCTTTACGGCTACGCACGATGTTCCGCAGATGGTAAAAGGCTTTGCCGATGCAGCAGGATTGCCTATGAAAATCATGTCGCATGCACCGGGTGGTATTAGTGTGGGCGATGTAAGCCAGGGTACCATGGCTCATATGAATAACCCTATGGTGTTTGACCTGATACGCAGCGACAACTGGAACTATGTAGTATTGCAGGATAACCAGGGCCGCTTTGTAGATGGTGGTGGCAATTTTCCCAATCCCGCACAAAGCAAGGTGATAGATGGCCACATTAAGATACGCGACTCTATGCGGAAGCATAACCCCTGTGCCCGCATGCTGCTTTTTTCGGGCTGGGCCTGGAAGGATGGCTACCCCGGCCTTGGCGATGGCGTGAAGCTGATAAACAACATTTACGAAAACTATTATATTCTAAATAAGACGGCCAATGAAGTAATAACACCTATTGGCCCGGCATGGCTGCGCGCCAAAGCGCAACTGCCCGCTATAGACCTGTGGGGACCCGATGGTGCCCATCAATCGGCAGAAGGCAGCTACCTGACAGGAGCCGTGATATTTTCGTCTATCTACCGCATGGATATTGCTACCAATGCATTCACCGGTGGTGTAGACCCAGCTTCTGCCGGAAAGATGCGCACTATAGCTGCGGCTACTGTAAACGACAGCCTTGCCGGCACTAGACTGTCTCAATACATACCCACCATTAGCTATGCAGGCACCGTGCTTACTGCCAGCACCGGCTATACCAAATATGAATGGTTTAAGAACGGTACATTGGTAGCTACCACCACTGCAAACACTTATACCGCTGGCCCCGCAGGTACCGATTGCTACCAGGTAATGGTGACGGATAATAAGAACTGTAAACAGCGTTCTGCATTGATTTGTAAAGCCACCACCATATCGGTGGGCCATATAGCGCAGGTGCAGGAGCTATCTATTTCCCCAAATCCTGCTACAGATAAAGTGCAGATAACCATGAGCACCGCATCGGCTATATCAAAAAAATATACCATAACAGATATAACAGGCCATGTATTAGCTACCGGTTCATTTACGGGTGAGAAAATGGATGTTACTGTTAGCACACTGCCATCGGGCCTATACTTCTGCAACATATATGCAGATGATATGATATGGCGTGGAAAATTTGTAAAAGCAAACTAAAACGGCGATATATATATAATGAAAGCCCTGCATTTTTGCGGGGCTTTTCGTTATTCATAAGCCTTTCATATTACAAAAACCAAACTATACTTTACCGCCAATTTCGCAAGGCATCTTTTACATTTTACATTAACTTTGCTAACCGCCTTGCAAACCAAAGCAGTAACGACATTTTTCATAACAGCTAACACTACCAAATTATAGGTTTTCTACGATGGAAGATTTTTCATACGTGATGAATTCACACCCCTCTTACATCGAATCGATGTACACAGATTATGTGAAAGACCCTGCAACGGTTGATCCTGAATGGAAGAAATTTTTTGAAGGCTTCGACTTTGCCATAGCTAAAAATGGCAATGGCACCACAGCCGTATCTACCATTAGTATCGACAAAACCCCGGTAAGCAACGAACAGGTAGCCAAAGAAATAGGTGTTTACCGCCTTATCCGTTCTTACTGGAAACGTGGCCACTTAGTTGCTACAACCAACCCTATCCGTCCGCGCAAAGACCGCAAGCCACATCTTGATTTGGCAGACTTCGACCTGACAGAGGCCGACCTGAATACGGAATTTGCTGCAGGCGCTTTTGTAGGCATGGGCAAAGCAAAGCTGAATGACATTATAGCGAAACTGAAAAAACTATATGCAGGCGATGTAGGTATCGAATACACCTACATCAACAACTATGATACTTGCATGTGGGTGCAGCGCGAGTATGAGGCGATACAACAACAGGAACTATCGCTGGATGAAAAGAAACGCATACTGGAAAAACTGAATGAAGGTGTCATCTTCGAAAAGTTCCTGCATACAAAATATATAGGCCAGAAACGCTTTAGCCTGGAAGGTGGCGAAAGCACCATACCGGCGCTGGATACCATCATCAACGAAGCTGCCAATGCAGATGTGAAGGAAATAGTAATAGGCATGGCGCACCGTGGCCGTCTGAATGTGCTCACCAACATCATGCGCAAAACCTATGAGCAGGTGTTCTCTGAATTTGAAGGCAACATGCCGCCTGATACCACTATGGGTAGCGGAGATGTGAAATATCACCTTGGCTTCCGCAGCAATATCCAGACACCGGCGGGTAAAGACATCAATGTACAACTGACGCCCAACCCATCGCATCTTGAGGTGGTAGACCCTGTAGTAGCAGGCTTTGCACGTGCGAAGGCAGATATACTGTATAATAAACAATACGATAAGGTATTACCCATACTGATACATGGTGATGCTGCCGTAGCAGGACAGGGCGTGGTGTACGAACTGCTGCAGATGAGCAAGCTGCCGGGTTACAAAACAGGTGGCACCATCCACTTTGTTATCAACAACCAGATAGGCTTCACTACCGATTTTGATGATGCACGCAGTACAGACTACTGTACCAGCATTGCATCTATGGTGCAGGCACCGGTATTGCACGTAAATGGCGATGACCCTGAAGCAGTGGTACGCGCAGCTAAGCTGGCTGTGAAATACCGCCAGCAGTTCAACCAGGATATCTTTATAGATATGGTGTGCTATCGCCGCCATGGCCATAACGAAGGCGATGACCCGAGCTTTACCCAGCCCGCTATGTACGAGCTGATAAAGAAACACCCCAACCCGCGCGAGGTATACACGCAATACCTGCTGAAAAGCGGTACCAACGATGCACAAGACCTGGCAAAGGAAATGGAAAAACGTTTCTGGGACGACCTGCAGCAGCGCCTTGATGAAATAAAGCAAAAACCATTGCCGTATCAACGCCAGGCACCTGAGCAGGCATGGGCAGACTTGAGCCATGCTACAGATGCTGACTTCGGCCAATCGCCTGATACAGCTATCGGCAAAGAACAGGTAGAAAAGCTGTTTAAAGGCTTGATGGCTATACCGGCAGGCTTTAAGCCACTGCGTAAGATACAGAAGCTGATAGAAGAAAAAATAAAACTGTACGAAGAGAAAGGACAACTGGACTGGTCTACCGGCGAGCTGATGGCTTACGCCAGCTTGTTAGCAGAAGGTATTCCTGTACGCATGAGCGGACAGGACGTGGAGCGCGGCACCTTCTCTCACCGTCATGCCGTGCTGCATGATGAAGGCACACACGCAGAATACAGCCGCCTTAGCAAACTGGCAGATGACCAGGCTGCTATGCAGATATACAATTCCCTGCTGAGCGAGTTTGCCGTGCTGGGCTTCGAGTATGGCTACTCTATAGCCAACCCGCACGCACTTACCATATGGGAAGCACAGTTTGGCGACTTTGCCAACGGTGCGCAAACAGTGATAGACCAGTACATCGCATCTGCCGAAACCAAATGGCAGAAGATGAGCAGCCTGGTAATGCTGCTGCCACATGGTTATGAAGGACAAGGCCCCGAGCACTCATCTGCAAGGCTGGAACGCTTCCTGCAACTGTGTGCGGAAAACAATATGATCATCACCAACATCACAACCGCGGCCAACCTGTTCCACATGTTCCGCAGGCAGATGAAGTGGAATTTCCGCAAACCGCTGGTAAACTTCTCGCCTAAGGCAAACCTGCGCCACGTGCGCGCTTACTCTGCCATTGAAGAATTTACTACGGGCGGCTTTAAAGAAGTGATAGATGATGCGAACATCAAAAAAGCAAGCACCGTAAAACGTGTACTACTATGCAGTGGTAAAATATACTTCGACCTCAGCGAAAAGCAAATGGCTGATAACAGGCAGGATGTAGCCATCGTGCGCCTGGAGCAATTGTACCCGCTGCCTGCAGCACAACTGAAAGAGCTGCAAGCCAAGTATAAAAAAGCAGAATGGGTATGGGTGCAGGAAGAACCGCGCAATATGGGCGCACTGGGCTACCTGAAACTGAACCAGGAAGAGATACCTATGAAATACATCTCTCGCCCGGCAGGTGCCGCATCCGCTACCGGCTTCAGCAAAATGCATGCTAAAGAGCAGCAGGCACTGATAGACGATGCATTCAACATCTAAGTTTAGTAAGTACGTAATACAGAAAACGCGAAGCAGGTGCTTCGCGTTTTTGTTTGGTGACAGATGACTGCCTGTGAATTGTTTATCTATTTGTACGCATTAGGTGTACAATGCACAACACACACTAAATAATACGCCCGATATTCTTATTTTTGCGCCACACCTTTATTGATTATGGAAGATTTGAAAGTTACCCTCAAACAGCAAATTATTGAATCACTGAACCTGCAGGGCATGAAGCCTGAGGATATTGATGACAATGCCCCCCTGTTTGGCGAGGGTCTTGGCCTCGATAGCATCGATTCGCTGGAAATGATGGTATTGCTGGAGCGCAACTACGGCATCAAAATAGAAGATGCACGTGAAGGCCGCAAAGTGCTGCAATCGGTAGCATCTATGGCCGAATACATACAACAACACCGCAAGATATAATTTGCCACACCACACATGGCAGAGAGGATAGTCGTAACATCGCTGGGTATATTATCTGCGCTGGGCAATGGCGTTGCAGCAAACCTGCAGGCATTGCAACAGCAGCAGCCCGGCTTGCGCTACCCGCAATTGCTGCAAACCATACACGCCAACGAGTTTTTGCTGGGCGAGGTGCGCTACAGCAATGATGAACTATCGGCCATGCTGGGCCTGCCCACGGGCAATAACGGCTACACCCGCACTACCCTGCTGGCGATGGTGGCCATGCAGGAAGTATTAAAGGGCATCGATACAAAAGAACTGCAAGACGAAGGCTTTGCTTTCATCAATGCCAATACCGTAGGCGGCATGTGTTCGGTAGAAGATATGTATGAAGACTTCCTGGCGGACAATACCAGCGAGGAATCACTGAAATACATGGATACGCTGGACTGTGCCGAAAGCACACAGAACGTTACCAAACACTTCGGGCTGAAGCCCTTTACGGCTACCCTTAGCACAGCTTGCTCATCTTCGGGCAATGCCATCATACTGGGTGCAAGGCTAATACAACATGGTATTGTGAAACGCGCCATCTGTGGTGGTTGCGATGCCCTAAGCCGCTTTACGCTGAATGGCTTCCATTCACTGAAGAATGTAGATAAGCAACCCGCCCGCCCTTTCGATAATACCCGCTTCGGGCTGAACCTGGGTGAAGGTGCCGGCTATGTATTGCTGGAAACAGAGAAGAGTGCGAAGGAACGTGGTGCAGAAATCATTGCCGTGCTTTCGGGCTATGCCAATACCAATGATGCCTACCACCCTACCGCGCCTAACCCAAATGGCGATGGTGCGTACAACACCATGCAGTTGGCGTTACAGAAGGCACAATTGCAAACTACAGACATCAACTATATAAACGCCCACGGCACGGCCACCACAGCCAATGATGCTGCCGAGGGCAAGGCTATAGAGCGCCTGTTTGATGGCCATACGCCACACTTCAGCTCTACCAAGCCATATACGGGTCACACACTGGCCGCCGCAGGTGTTATCGAGGCTATCTTTAGCATCGGTGCACTGCAGCAGCAAATGGTATGGCCATCGCTCAACCACACCACGCAGATGGAGGACGTGAGCATCACCCCCACCACGCAACTGGTAGAAAATGCGGGCATCAACCATGTGCTTAGCAATTCATTTGGCTTTGGTGGCAATAATGTATCCCTAATCTTTAGCCGCGCATGATGCAGCCTGTTTACATATCGGCTGCCAGCGCTCTATCGCCGCAGCACAGCTTTGGTACAGATGCCCCTCTGCAGCCTGTAATGAGCAGCGATAACGGGAGGCTTTACGTACAAGATGCCGACTATAGCAAGTTCATCAACCCCGTAGCCATACGCCGCATGAGCCGTATGCTGAAAATAGGCATCAGCACAGGCATGGATTGTTTAAGGCAATCGGGCATAGAAAAGCCGGATGGTATCATTACCGGCACAGGCCGTGGCAGCATGCGCGATATGGAAATATTCCTGGGCGATATGCTGCGCCTGAAGGAAGAAGCACTGAACCCTACCTACTTTATACAAAGCACTTACAACTCCATAAACGGTTGGCTGGCGCTGCAAACCAAATGCACGGGTTATAACCAAACCTATGTACACCGCGGGCATTCGCTGGAAATGGCTTTGCTGGATGCCCAACTGCTGCTGAATGAAACGACAGATAAGCAGCACTACCTGGTAGGCAGCTTTGATGAGTTTACCGATGAATACTTTGTTGTAAAGAATAAAATAGGCTACTGGAAACAGCCAACACCGCATAGCCTTGACCTGTACAAGCACAGCGACACACCCGGCAGCATAGGCGGCGAAGGCAGTGCCTTCTTTATGGTGACCAATGAGAAAGAAAATGCCCTGTTCAGCATAGCAGCCCTGCAAATGCTGCAGGACTATACGCCTGCAGAGGTAGACGCCACCATCGCACGCATACTACAAGAAAATAAGATACTGCTGCGCGATGTAGATGTGATACTCTGCGGCATGAGTGGCGATAGCCGGTTTGATAGTATATACAAGCCGCTATTTAGTAATACCACCGTACATACTACCGTAGGTGCATTCAAGCACTTGTGCGGCGAATATGACACATCTACCGGCTTTGCTATGTGGTTGGCCGCGCAGGCATTCAAAACCCAGCAGGTACCCGATGCCGTCATTCAGAAAAAAGGCATCAACCCATCTGTAAAGACCGTGCTGATAGTGAACCACTATATTTTGAACAGCGCGAGTGTGATATTATTGAAAGCTAATTCTTAGTCTTCGTCTTCTCTTTAGGATAAAAGAACGCAGTCATCACAGCCCCGAAAATGATGGCCGTCAAAATGTCCTTCCAATCTACACGTTTCAGGGCAGCATCCATACCCTTATCCAGCGCACTGATAAGCACTCCTACTACGAAATACACCACAGTAAGCACCACAAAATGCCAGAAACGCTTCGTTTTGATCATATACGAACAGTAGATTGATGCAATAAAACTATGGAAACAGAAATTAGCGCTATGTTAAGATTATATAGCGCCTACTATCATCACCTCGGTAGGTGTGGGGTTGCCGCCTTCTTTTTCAAGAGATATGGCAAAAGCCTGGCCGTTTTGTACCTGCATCGGCACTTTCAGCATCATACCTGCATTGGCTACCAGGTCGTTGGATATAACACCCATGCTCACGGGCTTACCTTCCTGTATCACCCACAGCTGATACTGCTTGCCTTTTTCCGGCATTGGCATATGGTGTATGGTCAGGTAGGTTTCACCCGTGCCTTTGCTCCAGAATACCATACCCGTCATATCCTTGCCGGGCTGTGCACTGCGCATTACTACGGTTTTCATACCCGTATCCGCCAGCATACTGCGGCCTTTTTCATACGCCTCTACTTTAGCCAGCATATTGCTTTGCTGCGCCTGCATAGAGTCCATACGGGCTACCATGGCAGCTTTTTCATCATTTATCTTATTGCGTTGCGATAGCAACATAAAGTTGGTAAGCACACTCACGGCTACGGCTGCCCATACCGCGGCGCGCTGCCAGCTCATCTTCGGTGCCTGCTCTGCCGGTGGTTCAAAGGCTACTACTTTCGGTGCAGATTCTGCTACGGGTTGTTGCACCGGTGGCACACCGTCGTGCGTGCCATCGCTATCGGCACGTTGCTGCACTTGTATAGCGCTCCATATCTGTTCCTGCAGGTGTGCCGGTGGTTCTATAGGTGTGGATGCCGCATAGTTTTCCATGGCAGCCTCTATGGCTTCCACTTCCCGCAGCAATTCAGGATACAGGGCTATATCCGCCTCTACCGATGCACGCTCAGCTTCGCTAAGCCCTCCCAGTACGTAGGCTTCCAGTATGCCCGATTCTATGTATGCCTTTATATCCACTTCTTTTAATTACTATAATGTTTTCTCAACAACTGTATAGCATGCCGCATACGGGTTTTAACCGTACCCAGCGGTATTTCAAGCGTTTTCGCTATCTCATCCAATGTATATCCTTTGAAATAGGCAAGCTCTACGATAGCCTGGTATTCAGGCTTCAATTCATGCACTGCTGCCTTCAGCCCTATAGTATCTGTCTTCTGCTCGGTCTTCATTCCTTCCCTCACACTATATACGGCATCTTCACCCGTCTGGATTTTTGCCTTCATGATCTCCCCTTTCGATCTCAATTTATCTATAGAGGCATTGCGGGCAATATTGATCATCCAGGTGTAAATGCGGCCTTTTTCAGCACTGAACTGGCCTATATTGTTCCATATCTTAACGAATACTTCCTGCAGCACATCCTGCGCAGTCTGGTCGTCGCTTATTGTCTTTTTAATGACACTATACAGCACCCCCGCATAGTTTTTATACAAGTAATTAAAAGCATCCTGGCTCTGCTGCTTCAACAGCAAAACAAGTTCCTGCTCACTATATGTAACGGATGGTGCCAAATAAAAAATGGTAGTTCAATGTAGCAATTACCGGGCAAATATCATCCGGTAGTCGGTCTTTATTTTTCCGTTACTGATATCGTCCAGTTTCTTTCTGATGAGCCTGCGTTTCAATTGTGGTAAATAATCGATAAAAAGCTTACCATCAATATGGTCATACTCGTGCTGTATCACGCGCGCGGTAATACCCGTAAACTCCTGCTCATGCTCCTTGAAGTTTTCATCCATATAGCGCAGGCGCACCATCGGCATGCGGTACACATCTTCGCGTATCTTAGGTATGCTCAGGCAGCCTTCATTATATGCCCATGGTTCGCCATGCTCATCTATAATGTGGGCGTTAATGAATACTTGCTTTATGGGTTTTTCGTTCGGATAGTCGCGCTTGTCCTCATCGTCAAAGTTCTCTACTATCTGCACGGTATCTATTACAAACAGGCGGATGCCCTTATTTATCTGTGGTGCGGCTATACCCACGCCATTGCTGTGATACATGGTTTCCCACATATCCGCTATCAGTTTTTTCAACTCGGGGTATTCAGGCGTAATGTCATCACATTCCTTCCTCAATATCGGGTGCCCGTACGCTACAATTGGCAATATCATCTATCAATAAATTATTAAGCTTTGCAAAGATACGAATCAGGCACGGCTTTCGAGGTATTCCTGCAATATTATGACAGCACTGATGCTGTCTATCAGTTCCTTCTTTTCGCGTTGCTTTTTGCTAAGGCCCATCCGGGCGATGGCTGCCGATGCCATTTTAGAGGTCATGCGCTCATCCCAGCGCTCTATAGGCAGGTTGGGGAATACATGCTGAAACTTACCTATAAATTTATCTACCAAAGGCGTAGCATCAGTAGCACTGTCGTCAAAATTAAGTGGATAACCTATAATCACCTTTTCTACCGGTTCCTGCGCCATATATTTTTTCAGCCAGCCTATCAGCTCACCACTATCGGTGGTTTCCAGTGCGGTGGCTATTATCTGCAGCGGGTCAGTAACGGCTATGCCTGTACGTTTCTTTCCATAGTCGAGTGCTAATACGCGCGCCACGGTTATTACTTTAGTTGTTTTACAATAACGGTGCCCATCTTCTTCACAATGTCGGCTTCTGCATGCTTCAGCTCTATCAGCTTTTTCAGCATAGCCATCTGGCGGTGTTCTTCTTTTTCGGCCTGTATGCGTTTCAGCAGTTCTGCCTGCACCAGTTTTATTTTTTTCAGTTCGAAATATGTGAGCGTACTTTCTACTTCGTTGATATAATTCAGTTCACCCGCCAGTGTTTCTATACCGTACATCTTGCGCCAGTTCTCGCTCATTTCCTCGCCGGGGCGCATTATTTCTATCACGGCCTTTTGCAGGGTAGTATCGGGGTGGGTCACAAAGAAATTGTACTCCGGCCCTGTACCATGCTGTTGCAGGTAGCTGTAATATTCATCATACGCACGCCTTGCCAGCTCATTCTCCAGAAAGTCGGGGTCCAGTGTATGATACAGCATATCCGCCGCATGCGCATAGCCTTCCATAGGCTTATTGCCATGTTCTATCAGTACACGTATCAGTTCCCATTCCTGGAACTCGGTGGTGTTCAGCTTCGGTGCCAGGTCCGGCTCCGGCTCGGTACCATACACTTCGGGCGCATCGGGCATTTCCTGCTGCGGTGCATCCTGCCTGCGCGACTGCTGTTTTCGTTCCTGCTCCGCACGGTCGCGTATATACTTGTTTACAAGGTTTACCAGCTTGGTCTCATCTACCTGCAGCCTGCGGGCTGCCTCGCGTATATAGTGGTCTTGCAGGGCAAAGTCTTCCGCTTTGTTAATGAGCGAAACACTCTCTGCTATCTCATTTACCAGCTTCGATTTCTTCACCGGGTCGTCACCGGCATCGCGCATACCTACTTCCAGCCGGAAGCTGATGATATCCTGCTTGTGCTCTTTTACATATTCATGAAAGCGCGCCGCACCCGACTTCTGTATAAAGCTATCGGGGTCTTCACCTTCGGGCAGCAATACCAGCTTTACCGTGAAGCTTTGCGACAAGGCCATGTCTAAGCCGCGCAAGGCTGCTTTCACGCCCGCGCTATCCCCATCATACAGTATGGTAAGGTTGCGGGTCAACTGGCCTATCACACGCAGCTGGCCTTCGGTCAATGAAGTACCACTACTGGCCACCACATTCTCTACCCCACCCTGGTGCAGCGATATAACATCGGTATACCCTTCCACCAAAAAGCATTCATCTTTCCGGCTGATGCTTTGGCGGCTCTGGTACATGCCGTATAGTACACGGCTTTTATTATATAGTTCGTTCTCCGGGGTGTTGATGTATTTAGGCGCTCGGTCGTTACTTTTCAGTATGCGTGCACCAAAGCCCAGCACACGGCCGGTCATGCTTTGTATGGGGAATATCACACGGCCGCGGTACACATCATAATGCCCGCGTTGCCCGTTCTTCACAAAACCTGCTCGCTCCAGCAGTTCGCTGTTATAGCCTTTCAGGGTGGCGGCTTTATAGAAAGCCTCCCCAATTTCCGGGTTATACCCCAGTTTGAATTTCTCTATAGTGTCCTTTCGGAATCCCCTTTGCTTGAAATAGCTGAGGCCTATTATCTGCCCTTCTTCCGTATTCAGCAGGGCATCGTGAAAATATTGCGCTGCATATTCATTTAAGATACGCAGGCCTTCTTCGGCTAATTGCTGCTGTTGCTGTTCAGGCGTACGCTCGGTTTCCTCCAGCGTTATCTTGTAATAGTCGGCCAGCCAGCGGATGGCTTCGGGGTAGGTCAGCTTTTCATGCTCCTGTATAAAGGTGACCACATTACCCGCCTTGGCACAACCAAAGCATTTGAAGATGCCCTTGGCTCCCGACACATAAAAAGAAGGTGTCTTCTCATTGTGAAACGGGCAATTGGCTATATGATTAGCTCCACGTTTTTTCAGGCGCACAAACTGTCCCACCACATCTACGATGTCGGCACGGTTCATTACTTCCTGTATGGAGGCGGGAGAGATCATCTAAACTATCTGAATACTAAAGGTAACTAAAAGGTAAGTTTATGACTATGGTGTGAGTGTTTCCTGCACATCCTTTTTCAGATCGGCAAGGAATTGCCGGGCTTCCTTTTCATGCTTATCGGTATGCAGCATAAAGTAGTAGCGTTCCATCTGCAGGTCTATATCGTCCAGAAAGGTGGCGCAGCTTTCCATCAGCAGTTTTTTCACATCTGCCGTTTCATATGTGCTGCACACTTCTTCATGCTCCGCTATCTGCAAAAAAGCTATCATATTGCTTATCAATAGCGGGTTGGCAGGATACTTCTGCACCAACTCTTTACACTTTACAGATATAGCTATTTCATCGCAATCATCAGCATGTATCATATCTGCCAGCGCATCTGTGTCTGCACGCAGTGCTGCCAGCTGATCTATTACAGTGCCTATCATTTCCTTCATGCTGCAAAAGTATCGAAATATCAGTTAGGGATGATGGTAGTTGTGAAACGCACACGTTCCCGCTTTTTGCTGAACACATGCCAGTTTCCATCATATGCTATGTACTGGGGCAGCAGCTTGCCATTTACCAGCATGGTGCGCACTTTCATCCGCACATCAAAATCATACACCAGCGTTTTATAGGAAAGAGAATAATCGCGGGCTACAATAGCATAGTCTGTTTTACGAAACCACGTGGTCAGTTCATTATACACCACATCGTCTGCATATTCTTTTTTAGGGATGGCTTTGAATACATAGCACTCCACCCCATCATGCATTTCCGATAGCAGCTTAAAATCATACATTTTCGCCACATCGGGTTCAAATATGGCTGCCTTATCGCCCATCAGCGGCACCCCTGCCACCTTACTGCCGGGGTTAAATATCAGTTGTTTCAGGCGGTATTTATTTTTTTCTATCGTGCCCTTGCCAGCTTTCATACTGCCGGCTACTATATCGGTTTCGCCGCATTCCTTGCCTTTGGTAAAGAACAGGTAAGCATACAATTCTGCCGTGTAATATTTGTATTCCCTTTTGCGCGTGTAGAAATCGCCTGTCGTCTTTTCTTCCAGCACCTGCATGGTGCGGCAACCGTTGGCAGCGGTTTGTTTAGTTTTGCTGTACAATGAGGCTTTCACACCACCTTTATCATTCAGCACCCGTATATCATTGATGGATGTATATGATGTTATCCGCAGGCTGCGAAATGCCTTATAGAAAGTAGTATCTGTCTTTACCCGGCTGATAAAGCCCTTTACATCCCAGCCGCCACGCACCGCTTTTACCACCACCTCATCCATTTTCAACGGCAGGTTGAAGATGCTGCTATCCTTTTGCTGCGCCTGTGCTGTGCAGCAAATAAGCATCAGTACCAGCAGCCAAGCACTACGCATGGGCAGTACGGTCTTTAAGTAAGGCTTCGGCTATGATCATATCTTCGGGTGTGGTCACTTTTATATTGCTCCTTTCCCCCATCGTCAAAAACACCGTACCACCGTTGGCTTCTACCACCGTAGCCTCGTCTGTAAATGCCGGCACATACTCCTGCTGAAAGGCAGGCAGCAACACATCTGCACGAAAGGTTTGCGGGGTTTGTATGATGCGCAGCATCTCTCTGTCCACAGGGCGGCTATCATCGTCTTCTAGTATGCGCATGCTATCGGTTACCGGTATGGCAGGTATCGCACTGCTCTTTTCCATAGCCTGTTCATAGCATTGGCGTATCAGCGTAGGGGTTACCAGCGGCCGCACCCCATCATGCACAAATACAATGCTATTTTCACTTGCCATTTTCAACCCGTTCTGCACACTATGATAGCGGGTTTCTCCACCCACTACAATAGTGATATCTATCCTGTCAGGAAAAGATTGCAGCACCATTTGCGCATAGCTTAGCTGGTCTTCCGGCAACACTAATACCAGTTGCATATCATCATACGCATCGGCAAAAGCCTTGATAGCATGATACAAAACCGTATGGCCCATCAATGGCAGAAACTGTTTAGGCACCGCACTACCCATGCGCACTCCCTTGCCCCCTGCTACTATTACTGCAAATTTTTCCATAGTTACTAACTACAAAAAAACAGCTTTAATGCCACAAGACAAAGAAAGCCTTACCCCCCTCCGCCCCCTGAAGGGGGAACTATGAAAATATAGCCACCCATCGGGTGGCTATAAAATATCATTCGCTTAGTGAAGCCCCTTCAGGGGTTGGGGCTTATTTCACTTCCTGCATCAGCTTACGCACTATGGGCGATATCACGATTAATATAATACCTGCGATAATAGCATAAATACCAAATTGCTTATAGCCTTCGCTGTAAACTGTAAGCTTTTGTACTGCACTCATACTTTCTTCCGGAGAAATTGCTTCGCCAAAAAGACCTGCAACATATTGCCCATACGCACTTGCCAAAAACCACATACCCATCATCACACCTTGCAGCCTTTGTGTTGATAGCTTGGTCATCAATGATAATCCAATAGGCGAAAGTGCTATCTCTCCAAATGTAATAATCAGATATGCGAATGTAAATAAGTTCAAAGAAGCTATGCCATCACTACCCGCAGTAAATTTCCCAGTGAAAAAAGTATAAAAGCCCAAACCTAGGAACAAAAAACCTAAGCCAAATTTCACTACACTATTAGGCTCCAGTTTACGTTTGTGAAGCCATAGCCAGAATAAACCTACTAGCGGGGCAAACAGGATAACGAATAAAGCATTAGCTGAGTTGTTGATCTGGTTGGGGCTAAGAAACATAAGCCTGCCATTTAAATGCTCTGCTGCATAAATACTGAGAGAACCACCTGCCTGTTCAAATATTGCCCAGAATACTACTGAAAAAACTATAAAGACAAGCGCTGCTACCAGTTTAAGATTTTCTTTGGTATTCAATCTGGTCATTTCGTAAATCAGGTATATCAAACTGAATGGGCCAATGACATACATAAAGTAGTCCGTATATTTTGTATTGGCTACCATTATTTGTATCAATGGTATGCACAGTAGCGCACCTACATACACTGCCCATTCATACTTGCGTGCTTTTGCCCTTTCCTCAGGCTTGAAGGGCGAAAGACCGATAGGGCCTAACTTATTATGATTAAGTACAAAAGTAGTAAGACTTATTACCATCACTACTGCCACTAAACCAAATGCAACATTCCAACGTATTGCCTCTGGTATAGTGCCACCTAATATATCGCCGCTGCCCACCCCTATCATTAGAATGCCACCAAGAAAAGCGCCGATATTGATACCTGAATAAAACAGCGAAAAACCTGCATCGCGCCTGTGATCATCTGCTCTATACAGTTGCCCTACCATGGATGAAATATTCGGCTTGAAAAAACCAGTACCAATAATCAAACAACTGATGCCCCAGAAGAAAAAATCTTTCG
>JANLJF010000069.1 GCA_029255605.1 Azovibrio restrictus | reverse complement strand
TGATTGGATGCTTGTGTTTAATTATACAGGCTGCCTTCAGGCAGCCTTTATATATGCATTGTCTTAAAAACTACTCAAGGCGGAAGGACACCGGCAGTGTATAGTACACTTTTACCGGGCGGCCGTTTTGTTTACCGGGCCTCCATTTAGGCATGCTCGATACTACGCGTGTGGCTTCTTCTTCCAGGCCACCACCCAGGCGGCGGCTACCTACTACTTTCACATCCGATATAGAACCGTCCTCACTTACCACAAACTGGATAGATACACGGCCTTCTATATTGTTTTCGCGTGCCGCATCCGGGTACCTGATGTTTTTACCCAGGTATTCGTTCACATTATACGGTGCCTCCGGCATTTGCTCCACATATTTGAAGATTTCCGGTGGTGGTGGTGCTTCTACCACACCCGTACCCGGCTTATCTACCAGTCCGGCGTCTATACCATTAGGGTCGCCTTCCTGTGTTTTCAAACCTGCCGATACGTCTTTCAGTTCTTCTTGTTCCGGTGGTTTCTCATCCTCACGCACTTCTTCATCCTTCTTAATTACAGGAGGGGTGAATTTCACCGTTGGCTTCACCGGTGGTGGCGGTGGTGGTGGCGGTGGTGGCGGTGGCTTCTTCGGATCTATTGGCGGTGGTTCGGCCAGCGTCACTTCCTTCATAATAGCTACCGGTGCTTTTTCCTTCGGCTTCAGTTTTGATACAAAGCCATAACCAACGGTAACTAATGCTATGCCACCCAGCACCATCATAGAGCGGGCTACACGCCTCGGATAGTTTTTACGCAACTCGTAGCCACCGTAATTTTTATTACGGCCCTCGAACAGGATGTCGAGGTAATCGCTTTTGAGTATTTTATTAATATCCATTTTAATAATTCCTTTTAATAATTAGATGCAAACAAGTTGTTTTTCCACAAACAGTGCTTATTGCACATTGTTTGCCTGCTCCGTTGCCGTGATAAATTCTTTATCTACAGGCGTGATGTCAACGATAGCATACACCTTTACATCATTGATACTCATTTCATCCAGCATATTCACCAGGTCTTCGTAAGTACTGGCTTCATCCGGCTTGATGATGATGGTAGCCTGGTCTTTTGCTGCCAGGGCACCTTGTGCTTTCAGCTCTTCTACAGCCTTCTTTTTATTGATGATTACATCGCGTATACCATCTTTTTGTTTAAAGTAGGTCACATTCAGCTGTGGTGGCTTCGTAGGGTCGTCACCTATACCTTCGTAATAATAGATACGGTGTTCCTTGCTCAGCAACACGGTAATAACCGTACTGCTTTTTACCTTGCTCTGCTCTTCTTCTTTTATATTCTCGTCTTTATAAGGCATGTTTATCTCCATGGTCTTGGGCTTAGACATGGTAGTTGTGTACATAAAGAATGTAATCAACAGGAAGCCTAAGTCCACCATGGGTGTAAGGTCAATACGCGTGGAAAGTTTCTTCCCTTTCTTGACCCCCGGGCCTTTCTTATGTCCCCCACTACTGGAGGTATCCATTTCAGCCATGGAAAACGTTTTATTATGTTAAATAATATTTTTATTTCTTCATTCCCGGATTCTGCAGATCATATGCTGCAGTGCCCGGAGGTACGGCTTTAAGGCCGGTTATCAGGTTGAACTTGAATATCTTCCAACCCTCCAGCGTACTGATGATCTTTTTGATATCAGGGTATCCCGCATCGGCATCGGCTTTGATGGTAATACGCAGCTTGGGGTTTGCATTCCTTGCCGTGCGTATCCAGGCAGCCAGCTCATTCTTTTCAGATTCTACAGTGGTATCTGTAGGTATGCCGGTGGCTGTTTTATCAAATTCCTTCTGCTGGTTAGGGTCTGCAGCCAGGTAAGATTTCAGTTGGCTGAATGGTACGCCTACTGATGCACCTACAGCAAAAGCCCTTTTCTCAGCATCGGTCAGGCCCAGCTTTTTGTACTCGTCCATGTCATTTATCAGGTCTTCCCTCACTTTCGGGTTATCTACCGAAAAGAATATCCTGCCTTTAGGGTCTACGGTTATCATCATGATATCCGCATCCGGCAGTGGTATTTCTGATATAGAGTTGGGCGTAGTTACAGTTACCGGCTCATCCGGCTTAAACTTGGTAGCCAGCATGAAGAAGGTAAGCAGCAGGAAGGCCACGTCACACATCGCGGTCATATCCACGTGCGTGCTCTTCCTTGGCATTTTTAATTTTGGCATCTCTTAGTTTTTTTCTTCAACTGTTATTAGTAATAAGATTCAGTTCCGTCGTTTTTCCACAAATCCATCCGCACTTTTTCCTGCAACGGGCTACTATTACTTGTAGTTAGCAGCGAAGCTTTGCGTCAGCGTGAAACCGCTTTCGTCAATACCAAATGTGATACCGTCTATAATGGTTGTAAAGAAGTTATAACCAATGATAGCGAAGAATGATGTACCGATACCCAGTGCGGTGTTGTACAGGGCCTCAGAGATACCAGCCGCCAGTGCTGCTGAATCCGGTGCACCTGAAGTACCCATCGCAGAGAACGATTTGATCATACCCAATACCGTACCCAGCAGACCCAACAGGGTAGCTACCGATGCGATAGTTGAAAGGAATACCAGGTTTTTCTCCAGCATAGGCAGTTCCAGTGCGGTTGCCTCTTCTATTTCTTTCTGGATGCTCAGTATTTTCTGGTCTGTATCCAGCTCGTGGTTGTTCACCATTTCGCGGTATTTCACCAGGCCCGAACGCATTACGTTACCTACACTACCTGCTTGCTTATCGCACTCAGCCAGTGCTGCATCAATATTTTTATTAGCCAGGTGATATTGCACTTTACGTACAAATTCAGCTGCATTTACTTTACCATTTGCTTTAGCGATAGTCAGCGCACGCTCAATAACGAAGCTCAGCATTGTCAGGAAGGTAGCTATCAGGAATGGCACGATCGCACCGCCCAGGTACATATTACCCATGAAGTTTTTAGGCTTATGTTTTTCGGCATCAAGGAAGTTGCTTGGGTTGCCAAACACAAAATGGTAAACGATTTGGCCTATCGCTATACATACCACTACGATGATCAGGTTCAGCCAGAAATTGTTTGCATTTTTTGGTTTGCCAGCTTGGGCGGAAGTTTTTGTTGCGGCTGTTTTTACGTCTGCCATAATTCTGATTTTTGTTAGATGTTATTTTTTAGTTGAGTATTAATGACAATACATTATACGTGTGGTTGCAAAGATATAGGTACACTTCAAAAAAACAATTCTGCTAAAAAATTTTTATCACAAACTTAATAGTCCTTACAAAC
>JANLJF010000068.1 GCA_029255605.1 Azovibrio restrictus | reverse complement strand
GAAATAATTGGCATATAGGTGGGCCACCATATTGTTTCCGCGAGTACACGGATGATGGCTGCATCATCGGGGGTTGCTAGGTGTATCGCTATCATATTGCAATTATAGTATTTTAGTTTGAGATTAATATTTGGGCAGGCATTGCTTTTTTCCCTGCCTGTTAGTAAATTCACACATCATGAAGAAGTTGATCATTTTAGCGGGTGCTTTGATCGCCCTTTCAGCAATAATGGAATCTTGCGGCTCACCAAACAAAATACCGCGTCCGCAGCGCCATCCACGTCCGCCAAAACCAATGGCAATGGTAACACCAGCTACTGCACCGGCAGCGGTTACAGTGGTGGGATAGTTCCGCTCCATTACACACATATTTAACAATTCCCGGCCCTACGCCGGGCTTTTGTGTTTTAACCCCGGGTGATATTATAACCTGTAATATCGGGAAATATTGTGCCGGTAAATACATATAGGGCACACATGCGTATGCCCTATAGCGGAATTGAAATGATTATACTGCTCTTGATGAAAGTATCAGGAGGCTACTTTTTGCATTTCTGTGCTTTGCATGATGGGCACAATTTCGCACACCTGGTTCATGCCGGCTTTCCCCAAATTGTAGGCTTCCTGTATGGCTTGTTGTAGCTCGGCATACAGACCGTTGCCATGCAGCGGGCAGGCAATTTTCAGAAAGGCATTGTCTACCAGTTGTTTGAGGATGTTATCTTTCATATTGCCGGTTTTAGTTTGTGGATAATGGGCAGATGGTTTAAATACCGTGCCATATGATGCGTGAACGGCCATTTTGTGAATAAAAAAAGAAAAACGGCCCGGAATACCGAGCCGCTTACTAATAAACCCCACTATGCAAAGTCTTAACCTTTCTGTTGTGCGAATTCCACCCTTATTTCCATTTCCACCTCATCGCCTACTACTGCGCCGCCAGCTTCTGTCATGGCGCCCCATTTCAGCCCGAAATCTTTACGGTTTATTTTGCCTGTAGCCTTAAAACCTGCCTTTACATTACCCCAAGGGTCTTTTACAGTACCACCATATACTACAGCGAACTTTACTTTTTTCGTTACATCGCGGATGGTCAGGTTGCCTTCCAGCGCATATTTATTGCCAGATACTTTTTTGAAAGAAGTGCTGGTAAACTTCATTTTAGGATATTTCTCCGCATTGAAGAAGTCATCACTCTTCAGGTGCGCGTCGCGTTTTTCATCATCTGTATTGATGCTGTTCACATCTACATTGAAGTTGATGGTTGCATTATTGAAATCGGCAGTTGGTGCATTTACACTACCGTCGAACATTTTAAAAGTACCATCTACCTCAGAAATAACAAGGTGTTGCACGTTGAACTTAACCGAAGAGTGGCTGCGATCCAGGTTCCATTTGCCTTGCGCAAAAGATGTAACAGATGCCAGTGCTAAGGCCGAAAGGAGAACTAATTTTTTCATACTGTCTTTGTTTTTATAATTGATGTTTGCACAACAAATGTACGTACATGTATTTTCAAAAACCAATAATTTTCATTTATATAGCCATGTACGCGTTAAATAATACCAGATATTTGCCGGCTATGGAACATGAACCAGTGATAATAGAGACCGAACGGATGCGCCTGCAACTGCTGACCCCCGAGTATTACAACCATCTTTTTACTACCTATACCGATGCCGAGATAATGGCACGACTGGGCTGGCGCAGCGTGAAAGACTATGAAACAGAGAAGGGGAAATACCTGAAAGGCATGACCACCCATCACATCAGCTTTCGCAATTTCCTGATGATAGATAAGATAACCGGGTGGACCATAGGCCGCATCGGCTATCATACCTGGGTGGCAAAGCACAACCGGGCTGAAATAGGCTATGCCATACACGATGACTATAATAAAGGTAAAGGCTACATGACTGAGGCCATGGCAGCGGTGCTGAAATACGGATTTGAAGAGATGAACCTGCACCGGGTAGAGGCAATGATAGGCCCATCGAATGTGCCATCCATCAGGTTGGTGCAACGCTTTGGTTTTGTGCAGGAAGGTATATTGCGCGGGCATTACTTGGTGGGTGATGTCTATCAGGATTCGGTATGTTGGGGGCTGCTGCGAAATGAGTATGAAGGGCCGGAACGCAAATAACTGATAGTGGGCATTTTCTGCGGGAAGGCTATATTAATCAACAATTTTCATGTAGGTTTGCAGCACATTTTCCACAAACAACTGCATATTTTTTAGAATATGAATTTTCAACTTACGGAAGAACAAAAATCGGTGCAACTGGCCGCACGCGATTTTGCAAAGAACAAATTGCTGCCAGGCGTTATAGAGCGCGACGAACACCAGAAATTTCCTGCAGAACAGATAAAAGAACTGGGCGAGCTGGGCTTTATGGGTATGATGGTAGACCCTAAATATGGCGGGTCGGGCATGGATACGGTATCGTATGTGCTGGCAATGGAAGAAATATCCAAGATAGATGCTTCTGCTTCCGTATGTATGAGTGTAAACAACTCGCTGGTATGCTGGGGCCTTGAAAAATATGGCACCGAAGAGCAAAAGCAAGAGTACCTGACCCAACTGGCCAGCGGCCAGAAGATAGGCGCCTTCCTGCTGAGCGAACCTGAGGCTGGCTCTGACGCTACATCTCAACGCACTACTGCCGAAGATATGGGCGACTACTACCTGCTGAATGGTACGAAGAACTGGATAACCAACGGTAGCACCGCATCTTACTACCTGGTAATAGCACAAACATACCCTGATAAAAAGCACAAAGGCATCAATGCCCTGATAGTACATAAAGACTGGCCGGGCGTAACCGTAGGCGCAAAAGAAAACAAACTGGGCATACGTGGCAGCGATACGCACACCATCATGTTCCAGGATGTGAAAGTGCCTAAGGCCAACCGTATAGGCGATGATGGCTTTGGTTTCACCTTTGCTATGAAAGTATTGGCAGGTGGCCGTATAGGCATTGCTGCACAGGCGCTGGGTATTGCCAGCGGTGCTTACGAGCTGGCGGTGAAATACTCTAAAGAGCGTAAAGCATTTGGTACGGAAATATCAAATCACCAGGCCATTGCCTTCAAACTGGCAGATATGGCTACGGCTATAGAAGGTGCCAGGCTGATGGTAATAAAATCGGCATGGACAAAAGACCAGGGCGAAGATTATACCCTGAGCGCATCTATGGCTAAACTGTATGCATCTGAAATAGCACAGTGGGTAACCAATGAAGCGGTGCAGATACACGGCGGTTACGGATATGTAAAAGACTTCCACGTAGAGCGCCTGCTGCGCGATGCGAAGATTACGCAGATATACGAAGGTACCAGCGAGGTACAGAAAATCGTTATCAGCCGGACGATACTGAAAGACTAGTGTAGTATATTAAATTTCAAAACGGGGCCTTTAAAAGGCCCCGTTTTTTTGTTATATTTATTGAAAATGTATTGTATGAGAAAGATCATCCCAACCGTTTTCTTCGTAGCAGCTACATTAACAGGCATGGCAGCATCTGTAGTGAAAAATGCCGTGACCGTAAGTGCAGCAAAAGGCACCAGTATTACGAAAGCCCAATTGATGGCTGATATGAATCTGCATCTTACAGGCGATTTTGATGAATATACGATTCAAAGTTTCGAGTTTGCCTATTTGCCCAAAGGAGGCAATGTGCAGGATATGTATGTTGTAAATGGTAGCTCGCTTGCCGGAGGCGAATTGGAAAAAACTATAAAGAATATGAAAGAAGGCGACCGGCTTTATTTTGAAAATATTACGCTGGCATCTGCAGATGGTAAGATTATTCAAACCAATGCAGCAATAGAGATAAAATAAAGATACAGCTATGAAGTTTAGCGACAGAATGTAAAACGTGGGTAAAATGTGGACTACGAGGCTTAAATGAGGGTTAAAATTCGGTAAGAAGTGATGGCTATATGCCGCAGGTTCTTTATTTTTAGTAGATGTGGAAGTTGTTATTTATCCCCTCCTTTTTATGTATTTCATTCGGTGCTTATGGCCAGTCGGCAGGTGCAGATGGTACGTCGCCGGAGGTTGTGAGCAAGACGAAAGAAGGTAAGACGACGGTTACTATCATTAAACTGAAAAAACCGGGTGAAGAGCCGGCCAAAGAGCAAGATAAAAAGCTGATGGCCTCGAACGTAAAAGATAAGCCATCGCAAACGGGTGGAGATGTTGTAAGCAAAACATCGGACGGCAAAACCACCGTTACCATCATTAAGAAAGCAAAGCCGGCAGATACGGTTGCCATAGCAGCTACTACCAGGAAAGGTGAGAAAGCAAAACCTGCCGCACCTGCACCTGCTGCAAAGCCGGAAGTAGCTAAAGTGCTGAAGGAACTGCCGGAAGTAAAAGCCAGGAAGCGCAATGACAAGCATGCCGTATTTGTAAGCCGCGATGCAGACGACCTGGTAACGGTGCAACAATTGCTGGATGACCCTAAACTATACCTGAAAGGCTACGCTATAGACAGCTTCGAGTTTTATTATGTGCCGAAGCAGAATGATTATGTAATGGGCTATGCCATAAAAGGTGATAACTTTATAAACGACCAGGTAAAGGTAATACTGGCACAGGCAGAAGCCGGTGATAAAATATATTTCAAGCGTATTTATGCATCAGACGCCAACACGAAGACCCCCGCGCTATCGGGATTGAATGTGGATGTGCTGATAAAATAAATCGTGAGGATAATTTGAGTGTATATAGACAAACGGCGGGCTGCATAGCCCGCCGCTTATTTTTTCGTTATGCTTACGGTATCACCTTGTCGTCTATTAACTGACGGGCGAGTATATAGCTATACACATCGGCACCTATGCGGTTGACGTGGCCGTTGTTTACAAAGTAGGCAGGGCTGTCGCACATGGGCAGCAAATCGTGCCTGTAGAAGGGCAGCTTGTTTGGCACGGCTACCTGCGCATAGTAGTTGAGGATAGCTTCTGCATTGCTGATGTTCTCTATATTGTTCCGCCTGAATTCAGGCGCATAGGTGAGCACCAGCTTGATGTTCTTCTCCCTGCATAATGCAATGAGATCGTTCAGTATTTTTTTGCCTTTGTCTTGCACGTCTATCGTTTGTGCAGGGCCCAGGCTATCGCGAGGGATAGTTACTGCAGTGTTGCTTACATACCCTTTGTATAAAAAGTCATCATCGGCTATGTCATCGCGGTTGCGGATGGTTTGCAGTACGATGCTTTTATAATAATCATCCAATGCTGTAAGCCTGAGGAAAGGGAATATTTTGTACATACCTGTATGCACCCCCTCCGAACGTAGCATCTTATCTATCGGCTCCAGGTGGTTGACGGTGATATAGGTAGGGTAGTAAGCTACGGCATGATGCACTTCCAGCGCAAAGTAGTCGAGCGCCAGAATGATATAAGAAGGCGGGCGATGCTCTAGCAGGTAAGCATCTAAAATGCTTTTTATTTCTGAAATATGCGCACCACTGGCGCCTGCATTGTACGAGTTCAGCCCGGTAATGCTGTCTATAATGCGCGGGTTCACCGTATTCTTCATGCGCGATGAGCCGAGCAGCAATATATCATATCGCGTGGTGTCTTCCCGGAAGATAAATTCGTTTTTGCGTATGCTGTTGAAGAATTTCTTATCCGCATCTATGATGATGATATAGGCTATCCATGTAACGGCAAGGCCTGCCACCAATGCTACTGCCAATCGGAAAATATAGTTCTGCTTCATAGGGCCGTGCTTAGAATTGGAAGTAAATAAAGCTTTCGTTCACAAACACCCCTACCGTGATGATGGCGAATATCAGGAATGCCAACATGGTCATATCGCGCACGGGTTTGTTATTATATTCGGTAAGTAATGGCTGGTTCTTCTTCTCTATCCAGAACATATAGGTGCACCCCAGCACTACCAGCACCAGGCTGGTAATACCAAAGCCGGTCCGGTTGTTCGATTCCATCAGCATCCAGTTGAAGGCAGTTGGCGCATGCAGGGTGCCTATCTGGTTGATGATAGTGAATGCCTGCCCCACATTCTGCGCCCGGAAGAATATCCATGCAAAGCATACGCAAACAAAAGTGAGCAGCCAGCCACCTGCGCGCCATGCCCAATTGCTGCGCTGCATATCCTGTTCGGTAGCATACCTGTTGAAGAGGATGAACGATACCTGGTACAACGCATGCAGGGCACCCCATATAATAAAAGTCCAGTTGGCGCCATGCCATATGCCCGATACCATAAAGACAATGGAGATATTGAGCAGGTAGCGCGAGAAGGCTACGCGGTTGCCGCCCAGCGGCTTGTACAGGTAGTCTCGAAACCACGTAGATAGCGAGATATGCCATTTCTCCCAAAACTCTTTGATATTGGTAGCAAAGTAGGGACGGCGGAAGTTTACCATGAGGTCGAAGCCCATGACACGTGCCGCACCAATGGCTATATCTGAATAGCCGGAGAAATCGCAGTATATCTGTATGGCAAAGTAGATGGTGGCAATCACCAGGTTCAGCCAGTGATAATTTTCAGGGTCGCCATAAACCATGTTCACATAAATAGAAAGCCGGTCGGCAATCACTACTTTTTTAAACAAGCCCCAAGCCATTAGCCGCAGGCCTACTATCAGGTTCTCTGCGGAAAAATGTTTGCGCTCGTGAAACTGGTGCAGGATGTTTTGCGGGCGCTCAATAGGGCCAGCCACCAATTGCGGGTAAAACATTACATACAAGGCATAAATGCCAAAATGCCTTTCTGCTTTCTGGTTGCCACGATATACCTCTATGGTATAGCTCATAGCCTGGAAGGTATGGAATGAAAGGCCTATAGGCAGTATAATGGTTTGAAGGATATCGAGGTCTGTACCCAGCCAGCTATTCAAAGCCGTATTGATGACATTGTTGCCCTCTATTATCTGCGATGATATCCACAGCTCCTTGAGTATCGGTATGTGGAAAGGGAGCACATCGTTGAGGCTGGTAATGATAAAATCGTAGTATTTGAAAAAGCACAGAAAGCCGATATTGGCAATGAGGCTGATAATGAGGTACTGCTTTCGCCGCCGCCCCTGCGCCTGTTCTATATATATACCGGCGAAGTAGTCGATAACGATAGTGACCACCAGTATCAATACATATATGGGCAGGAAAGCCATATAGAACAGGAAGCTGGCCATCAGCAGGTGAAACCACCGCAACCGGTGCGGCAGCAGGAAATATATGAGTGTGACTATCGGGAAAAAGAGTAAAAACTGGTACGAGTTAAAAAGCATGCGTTTGCTGGAATGATTGTAAAAGTAATGGCGCGTGTTTGTATCTACAATAGACTGAAGTACATAACAATAGGTTAATATATTAATATTTGATTAGTTCTTAACTATTAAACGTATCTTTGCGCCTCATTTTACAAAAGTTCTTTTTTAATGATGTTATTTTCGAGCTTCTCGCTTAGAGAAGAATTGACTCGTGCCGTATCGGATATGGGCTTTGAGACGCCGACTCCTATTCAACAAAAAGTTATCCCCCAACTCCTATCCCAACCTTCTGATATTATAGGCCTTGCACAAACCGGAACCGGTAAAACTGCAGCCTTTGGTCTTCCGCTACTGCACCACATGGACGTTGCACAGAAGCATGTGCAAGCACTTGTATTGAGCCCTACACGCGAACTGTGTATGCAAATACAAGAGGAATTTAAAAAGTATGGCCAACATATGCGTGGCCTTAAAACCACAGCTGTGTATGGTGGTGTGCCTATTGGCGGCCAGATACGCGAGCTGAAAACCAACCCGCAGGTAATAGTGGCCACACCCGGCCGCCTGATAGACCTGCTGGAACGTAAAGCCATATCGCTGGACCAAGTACAGTATATAGTGCTGGATGAAGCCGACGAAATGCTGAACATGGGCTTCCGTGAGGATATTGAATTTATACTGAAGAATACGCCGGCAAGGCAGTACACCTGGTTGTTCTCTGCAACGATGAACAATGATGTGCGCAATATTGCCAAGCGCTTCATGAATAAATGGGAAGAATATTCTGTAGCCCGCGAAAACGTGGGTAACGAGAATATCGACCACCAATATTATGTAACCAACCACCACAACAGGTTTGAAACCCTGCGCCGTTTGCTGGATTTTACGCCGGGCATCTACGGTATCGTGTTTGTACGTACCCGCCAGGATTGCCAGGATATATCTGAAAAGCTGATGAAGATGGGCTACCATGTGAGCCCGCTGCACGGCGATATGGACCAGAAGATGCGCAGCAAGGTGATGGAGCGGTTTAAAAACAAAAGCCTGCAGGCCATAGTAGCTACCGATGTGGCTGCCCGTGGTATAGATGTGAACGACATTACCCACGTTATCAACTACGAACTGCCGGATGACCCTGAAGTGTACACACACCGCAGTGGCCGTACAGGTCGTGCCGGCAAGTCGGGTATTTGTATATCTATCGTATCGCCTAAGGAAATATCGAGCATCCGCCAGATAGAGCGTATCGCCAAGACACGCTTCCATAAGAGCGATATACCGGATGGTGCAGAAGTGGTGCGCAAGCGCCTGTTCCACCAACTGGAGCAGATAGCTACTGCAGAACCTAAAGACGATTTTGCCAGCGTGTACCAGGCTGATATCCACGAGCGCTTTGCCGATATGGATAAGGATGAACTGATACGCCGCCTGATATGGCTGCAGCTGCGTGAAACGATAGATGCTTACCAGGATGCTGAAGACCTGAATGCAGGCTATGCCAGCAAAGAGCCTAAGGCACGTGGTGGAAACCGCAATAGTGTGCGCCTGTTCATCAACCTGGGTATAAAAGATGGTATCTCTACACCTGAAAAGCTGTTGAGTTTTATTACGGAATCTACGGACATAGAACCGGGATTGATAGACCGCATTACCGTTCGCGACTTGAGCAGTTTCTTTAATGTAACAGGTTCCGGTGCTGAATTTATCATGCAAACACTGGCATCTAAAAAATATAAGGGCAGAAAAGTAAGGCTGGAAGAAGCCGAGCAACGCGACCGTGAACGTAGTGGTGGAGCTGGTTCAAACCGCTCAGGCTCAAGGCCATACGGCGGTGGTAGCAGCCGCAGTGAAGGCCGTGGCGACAGGGGAGGTTCACAAAAAGTTAACAGGAGATATTACGATAAAAAATAATTCGTGGTTGCTTTTTAGGTTTTTTTACCCTTTCTTTGCATAACAAAAATTTAATGTGTATGAGGCTGTTGTTACTAACTATGACATTGCTGCTGACAACGATGGGGGTTAAAGCCCAGCAGTCGCAGCTTGAAAAACTGGATAAGGCGATTGACAATGTGAAAAAAGGCATTGCCAGCTTTTACCACGACAAGTTTGAAGGGCGCCGTACTGCAACAGGTGATATTTTTGATAACGACAAATTCACCGCGGCCAGCAATAAGCTGAAACTGGGGTCTTATGTAAAGGTTACCAATGTATCGAACGGGGAAGTGGTGTATGTAAAGATCAACGACCGCATGGCTAAGTCGAACACCCGCCTGATAGACCTGGCGAGTGTGGCAGCTAAAAAGCTTGACTTTCACAGAAAAGGAATAACAAAAGTAAAAGTAGAGGTAGTGCCTGCCGAAGAAGGTAAAACAGGCATACTGGCGCAAAATAAAATAATGAATGCGACCGGTGCTACCAAAAACGAATTATAGGGTAAACAATTAAGGTACAAAAGCTCTCCATTATGGGGAGCTTTTTATTTTTGTCCCATCTATGGAGCTATTCTATAAGCTATATATAAAGGAAACAAGGCAAAAAGGCCGCGGTGTATTCACAGCCGAAGATATACCTGCCGATACGCTGATAGAATTATCGCCCGCCATTGTAATGACGCTGGACGAAAAGGCGCTGCTGGATAAGACAGCGCTGTATAACTACATATTTGAATGGCAACCGGAAGGGGAACCGCCGCAATGCTGTATGGCGCAGGGGTATATCTCCGTTTACAATCACTCCTATGCTTCCAACTGCGAGTATTTTATGAACTATATAGATAAAACCATAGAAATACGCACTGTACGTGCCGTAGCTGCCGGCGATGAGCTCACCATCAACTACAACGGCGACTGGAATGATGAGAACCGTGTATGGTTTGATGTGAAGTAGTGGCTTAATTTTATTGTAATCTCTGCAAAAAATACTCCCGATGACAAACTGGACAGAAAAAGATAACGCACTATACGGTAGTTTCACCTTCAAAGACTTTTCAGAAGCCTTTGCTTTCATGACCCGTGTGGCCCTGCTGGCCGAAACGCAAAACCATCACCCCCGCTGGACCAATGTATGGAACAAGGTGGAAATGTGGCTGAACACCCACGATGCAGGGGACATAGTAACCGATAAAGACCGCAAGCTGGCAGCAGCCATCGACAGGCTGCTATAATTACTGCTCTATACGGAATACTGGGTAACGCATGTGTACCGGTTCGTAATAAGGGGAGTTACGATACACAAAGTCGAGCTGGGCCTGGCCATCGTTGGCAAAAGTAGGGTCCTGTTTTTTGTCGTTTAGCTTTTTATAAAGCATCTTATCGGTTTGTAGCAGTTTGGCCGCTTCATCTTCAAATACATAGTCGCTGAAATACTCCTTTTGCTGCAACACCGCATCGAAGAAGCCCCATGCAAAGAAAGCATCGGGTGCGGTAGGCTCCAGCGTTTCTATGATATAGCGGGCCGCAGGCTGGTTTACGGGTATGATATAATCGCCTTTCAGCAGCTTCACATGTTGCTGGCTGTGACTCACCTTTACATTGCTGTGCAGGTAGTGCCCCTCATAAGGGCGCGGTGTGGTTTCATAATGCTCAATACGGTAGGCAGTGACCTGCACTACGCTATCCTGCTGCATTTCCTGTAGCTGTACACCATTTATACGCAAACGCTCAATAACCCGGTGCCAGCCGCGCGGGATGATATAGGCAGCTGGCGCCGTTACGGAATCTTTTACCCGGTAGGTGTCGCGCAGTTTTACCTGCTTTTTATAAGGTTTGTTGCGGTCGTAATACAGGCGTGGCTGGCCCGATACTTCACTGGGCTTATAGCCTGCTTTATACCCATGAAAGCTGATGTTGGTGTATTGAGTGGTATCTACCTGCCAGGCTATGGGTATGAATTTGCGTTGCAGGTACTGGTCTTGTTGTGCTTTACGGCTGCTCTTTATCTGGGAGGCTTGTAAAGATGCAACTTGCAGGAAGCTGCGCATCAGCTCGTAAGTGGCTATCGTTCGGTCTTTAAAGGGCTTCAGCATATGTGTTTCCGGCACAAAGCCATAGGTGTGGAACAACGTAGAAAAACCACTGGCAAACCTCGGCCCTTCATGAAAGGCCATCCAGCCGCTATCCGGCGTATGCCCCCAATGGTTTACATAAGGCACCAGGTCATACTTTTTCTTTTTCATATCGGCATAGATGGCGGGCTCCAGCGTTTGGTGCAGGTAATTGCCCATGGTACCGCCCAACTTTCCATGCAGGGTAGAGAGTAGTGTCATTACATGTTGGTAATCGGCCCCATTGCTCACGTGGTTGTCTATAAACAGGTCCGGGTTCAGCATGTGGAACAGTTTGGCAAGGCTCTGTGTTTCCCGCGCATCCATCTTTATAAAGTCGCGGTTCAAGTCCAGGTTCTGCGCACTGCCACGAAAGCCGTACTCCATAGGGCCATTCTGGTTGGCACGGCTATAGCTGCCACGGTTCAGCATGCCGCCTATATTAAATACCGGCACTACGGCCAGTGCTATATTATCCGGCACAGTTATCTTACCCGTTGCCAGGTCGCGCAGCAATAGCATACTTGCATCTATACCATCGGGTTCGCCGGGGTGTATGCCATTGTTTACCAGTATTACCAGTTTGCCTTCGGCTTTCCATTGTTGCAGGTTGAACTGACTGCTGTTGGAATAATACACCACCTGCAGCGGGTAATACGTATCGGTAGGCCCTATGGTATCTACCTGTATGGTAGTGTATTGATTATCCAGCCGCGAGTAGAAGTCAATGAGGTCTCTATAAGATACCGACCAGGTGCCGCCGCTTTTTTCAAACGTGGTTTCAAAAGACTGGGCAAAACATGTAAAAACTAAAAACTGTGACAGTAGAAGCAGGCGCCATTTCATGCGGATAAAAATAGCTTTCATTTGCTTGCCAAACCAGCCGTAAATAAAAACTCCCGCTTAAAGCGGGAGCCAGTTAACTCTTGTATTCGCACTGTTCCACCAGCCATTATCCGGCCAGTCGTAAGAGAAAGGCATAATAACCAGTGTAGTAGTGAAGGTAGATTTCAACCTGCTATTGAAGTGAAGCACACCGAATTTCTCTTCGTTCCAGCTTTCGCCGTCTTCTGTAAGCGGGATATCGCCAAAAGCATACATCAGCCTTAGTTTGAAGCATAAACCGGCGAAAATGCCGGCTTCAAATTTTACATAAGGCTGTGCGCCCCATTTCCTGTGTTTTTCACGCTTTTTTACTTCCAGCGTATCGTCCAGGTGTGTCGTGTTGAAGGTTGGCATGACACCGGCACCAAAGGTGGTACAGAAACGGTGATTCTTTTCCAACCGTCCATCATTGCCAAATTTCAGTGAAAGCCCTACAGGTACCGCCAGCTGTTTGGTAACACCGCCTACATTGTCCGTTCTTTCATAAAAGAAGCCCCCGCTACCTATCCCTTTCCAGAAGAGGTAGTTGTAAGCAACATTGATATCGGCAGTGATGGCTGCACGCCTGCCTATCAACGCTATGCGGTAAAAAGTGCCGAGTGTTACACCTAGTCCGCCTTTAGATGTGGTGGGGCTTTCATGATAGCCCTCCCATCTTGTATTTTCATCGTCGTAATAAGCAAAATCGCTTTTGTAGGTACCGGCAGCACCGACCGAAGAAACCCCAAACTCAAATTTCTGCAGGCTGCGGGGTAGCCTGCTTTGCTTTACGAAGCCTTTTTGTGCAGCAGCACTGAAAGCTATGGTTAATAATACCAGTAGGGGTATCAATTTGCGGGTAATCATATACATCAATAGTGTGGATTCAAGCACAAAATAATACAGGATTTTAATTAATACATCTGTGTTATGGAAATAAATGTATTTTTCATCTATAGAAGATATAAGCTACTGTATTGGCTATCCACCCATATACACAAATGACAGATGAAGCCCTGCTGGCGCAGTTTCGAACCAGCGGCGACAATGCCGTGCTGGGTGTGCTGCTGCAGCGTTATACATTATTGCTGCTGGGTGTGGGTATGAAATACCTGAAAGATAAAGACGGGGCGCAAGACGCCGTGCAGCAGGTGTTCCTCAAGGCTATTACCCATATGCCTAAGGAAGAGATACAAAACTTTAAAGGCTGGCTGTATATACTGATGCGCAACCATTGCCTGCAATTGCTGCGTGATAAGCACTATCTTACCGAAGAGAGCGCCATCAGCCATGTGGCGGCAGAAGAAAGTGATAAAGACCTGCTGCTGTGGAAGGACAAAACACTGGAACAGGTACAGCCCGCCCTGCAACAACTGGAAGCGGCACAGCGGCAATGCATCATCCTGTTTTACCTGGAAAAGCAAAGCTATAAACAGATAATGGAACGCACCGGTTATACCTTTGAACAGGTGAAGAGCTATATACAGAACGGCAAGCGCAACCTGAAACAAATATTGCTACGACTGCAATGAGCGAACTGAAGGACATATGGAACAGCGGCGATGGCAAACTGCCTGAAGATAAGCTGATAGCTTACCTGGAAGGCCGATTGCCGGCAGAAGAGCAGCATGCGGTAGAGCAGTGGCTGGCAGAGGAGGGTATGGAAGCCGATGCACTGGAAGGTTTGCAAGCACTGCCAGCAGCGGAAGCGAAGCAGATGGTTGCAAAGGCTAATTACGACCTGCACAAAACACTATCGGCCCGAAAGCGGCAACGTAAGCGTGCAATAAAAGATAACCCATGGGCATGGCTGGCTATCGTAGTGATATTGCTGCTGTGCGTGGTGGCGTATGTGGTACTGCAGATGAGCACGTCTAAGTAGTTCATCTTCCTTCAAAAAGCAGTACCTTGCAAAGGCTTTACATATCCAGTAATTCATGCAATTAGCAGGTAAAAAGATAGTATTGGGCGTGACGGGCAGTATTGCCGCTTACAAAACACCGGAACTGGTGCGCCAGCTGGTGAAGGCAGGTGCCGAAGTAAGGGTGCTGATGACCGGTGCAGCAGCCGATTTTGTGAGCCCTCTGGCACTGGCTACCGTTTCCAAACACCCCGTACATAACAATGTGGCCGATGGTGCAGCATGGAACAACCACGTGGAGCTGGGCCGCTGGGCCGATGCTATGGTGATAGCCCCCTGCAGCGCCAATACTTTAGCCAAGCTGGCTAACGGCCTGTGCGACAACCTCGTATGTGCTGTTTATTTATCTGCGGTAGCACCTGTATTCATAGCACCCGCTATGGACGAGGATATGTGGATACACCCATCTACTAAAGCCAATATCCACAAGGTGCAGTCTTACGGCAATCACATCATACCCGTAGCTCATGGCGAACTGGCCAGTGGGCTGGTAGGCGAAGGCCGTATGGCAGAACCGCAGGATATTGTGAAGCATCTGGCCGGTTTCTTCGAAAAAAAAAATGATAGTGCGCTGAAAGGCGTGAAAGCACTGGTAACTGCCGGCCCTACGTATGAACGCATTGATCCTGTGCGTTTTATAGGCAATTTCTCTACTGGGAAGATGGGTATAGCCATAGCAGAAGCCCTGGCTGCCGAAGGTGCAGACGTGACGCTGGTATTAGGCCCATCGCATGTGCCGGTACAGGATGCCCGCATACAGGTAGTGCATGTGGAAAGTGCGGAGGAAATGTATCATGCCGCTACGCAGGCTTTTTCCGGTACGGATATTGCCATTCTTTCTGCCGCAGTGGCCGATTACAGGCCGGAAGAAAGAGCGCCTGAAAAAATAAAAAAGCAGGGTGATACGTTAGATATAAAGCTGGTAAAGAATAAAGACATACTGGCATCGCTGGGCCAGGTGAAACAACCCGGCCAGCTGCTGGTCGGCTTTGCACTGGAAACCACCAATGAAGTGGCGCATGCGCTGGATAAGCTGCGTGCCAAGAATGCGGATATGATTGTTTTGAATTCGTTAAAAGACGAAGGTGCCGGCTTTGGGCACGATACCAATAAAGTAACTTTGCTGGATAAGAACGGCGGCGTGGAAGCATTGCCATTACAGGGCAAGCAAGAGGTGGCCGCTGCTATTATAAACCATATATTGAAATTGAAACATGCTGAAAAAACTGTTTAACATAGCACTGCTTGTTGGCTGTAGTGTAGGGGCGTATGCGCAGGAACTGAACTGCAAGGTGAAAATAATGCACGACAAGATACAGGGCGTGGACAAACAGGTTTTCCTGGGGATGGAACGTGGTATTACCGAGTTTATGAATACCCGGAAATGGACGACCGACCAATACCAGACCAATGAACGCATTGACTGCAACCTGCTGATAAACGTGACCGGAAAACTGGATGAGGATGTATATGAAGGCACTATAAACATCCAGGCATCGCGCCCGGTATATAACAGTAGCTATACCAGCCCTACCGTAAATTTTATAGACCGTGAATTTAAGTTTCGCTTCAATCAATTCACCCCGCTGCAGTTTGATGATAACCGTGTGACGGGTAACGATGCCCTGACATCGAACCTGACGGCTACACTGGCCTACTATGCCTACTTAGTGCTAGCGCTTGATTACGATAGCTTCTCGCCCAATGGGGGGACCGAATACCTGAAGAAGGCGCAGAATGTAGTGAACAATGCACCGGAACAAGGTAAAATGATAATAGGATGGAAAGCAGTAGATGGTAATAAAAACCGTTACTGGATCATAGACCAGTTGCTGAACCCCCGCTTTAAAGACTTTAGGGCTATATGGTATAATATGCACAGGCAGGGGCTGGATAACCTGGCTACCAAACCGGAGGAATCGAGAAAACTGATACTGGAAACGATACCACAGTTTGTGCAGCTGAACAGGGAAAATCCCAGCTCAATACTCATACAGTTTTTCTTCAACGCCAAGAGCGATGAGTATGCCAGCCTGTTATCGCAAGCCGACCCGGCCGAAAGATCGAAATACCTGCCTATGATACAACAGGTAGATGTGGCCAACATTCAGAAATACAATAACGTTAAATAGCCGGATGAAGAAACTGCTGTGTGTTGCGAGTTTTCTACTTATTGCTACCGCCTGCAACCAGGTAGATAAAAGTGATGTATTGCCGCCGGAGAAAATGGAGGGCATACTGCTGGATATGCAGATAGCAGAAGTGTATAGCACCATAGTAGATGACAGCGAACATTATGTGACCAATAAGAACATGGATTCACTGGCGCGCTACTACAACGATATTTATCACCATCATAATGTAACACCGGAAGTGTTTGCTAAAAGCATTGCATGGTACAAAAGAAACCCAGATAAGCTGGATAGTGTATATAACAACATTATCCCAAAGCTTACCAAGCTGGAAGCCCGGTACCCTGTTCAGTAAATAGCATTAGCTTATTTCAGTTCCGACAGTGCTTTGCGGATGCGCTCCATAGCAGCCTGCAGTTTTTCCATAGATGTAGCAAACGATATACGTATGCAATTGGCATTGCCAAAAGCAGCTCCGTTCACGGTGCTTACATGCGCTTTATGCAGCAGGTACATGGAAAAATCTTCATCGTTGTTGATGGTAGTAGTACCATCTGATTTGCCGAAGAAGGCGCTGATATTGGGGAATGCATAAAATGCCCCTTGGGGATTGTTGATGCGGATGCCTTCTATCTGGCTCAGTGCATCAATGACAAAATCCCTGCGCTCGCGGAAAGCATCGCGCATTTTATAGGTTTCCTCAAGGCTAGCGGATAAAGCGGCTATAGATGCACGCTGTGTAATAGAATTGGTACCCGATGTAAACTGGCCCTGCATTTTTTCGCAGGCCTGTACCAGGTCTTTAGGGCCGGCCAGGTAACCCAGCCTCCAGCCAGTCATGGCAAAGCCTTTAGACATGCCATTTACGATAACTACGCGGTCTTTCAGTTCAGTAAACTGTGCTATGCTTTCATGGCTGCCGTTGTAATTGATGTATTCGTATATCTCATCGCTGATGATGCCCACATGCGGGTGGCGCTTGAAGACCTCTGCCAGCCCAGCCAGCTCTGCCTTAGAGTATACGCTGCCCGTAGGGTTGCAGGGCGATGAGAAGATAAACAGTTTTGTATTGGGTGTGATAGCCGCCTCCAGCCTGTCCGGTGTCAGTTTGAAATCGGTATCAATGCCGCAGTCTACATACTTTACTTTTCCTTCAGAAAGCGATACCAGTGCGCTATACGTAACCCAGTATGGTGTAGGTATAATTACCTCATCGCCGGGATTTACCAGGCTTAGTACCGCATTGGCCAGCGATTGCTTGGCGCCTGTAGATACGATGATTTCATCTATGGCATAATCCAACCCGTTGTCGCGTTTCAGCTTTTCGCTGATGGCTTTGCGCAACTCGGGATAACCTATTACCGGCGTATATTTTGTGTAGCCTTCGCTCATTGCTTCGGTAGCTGCCCGGCATATAAATGCAGGTGTGCTGAAATCGGGTTCACCAAGGCTCAGGTCTATGAGGTCGCAGCCTTGTGCTTTCAACTCACGGCCCAGCTTTGCCATCTTTATCGTTTGGGGCTCTGATATACGGTCCAGTCTTTTGGCTAATTGCATGGATATAATGCTGTTAGAAGCAGCAAATCTAAGTAGATAACTGTTAAAAATGTGCTTAATCGGTAAAGAGAATACGGCTATTACATATGCGAATACGCATCTGTAAAGAATAACAGGTATAGCGCCAGCAATACTATCAAACCTATGATAACAGAAAGCAAAGCAATTGTTTTCTTATATGAACCATTGATGGTTTTCATACGGTGTAATTCGCTTACATTATTCAGCACATTTTCCATACGCGAAAAGGCAGTTTCACCTTTTACCACATAATCGTAAGCACCATATTTCATGCTGTCGATAGCCACATCTATCTTATCCTGGCCCGATAGCATGATTACTTGTGTATTGGGGCTGCGTTCTTTTATCTTTTTCAGGATGGCTACACCATTTTGTGCATCTGATTTTTGAGAGCTCAGGTGATAGTCCAGCACTATTATTTCGGGGTTCAGGTGAAGGTTGCTGATCGCTTCCTCGCCATTGTCGAAAGTTTTGATATTATATAAAAACCTTTCTGACAGGTAGTCTTTCAGCATTTCATTCTGGATGGGTTCATCATCCACCAAAAAAATGTAGCGCGAGTTATCTGTAGCCATGAGTGTTAAAAGTTCAATTTCTTAGAAAAATAGAAAAAATATTTAGAATTCAAAAGATACGAGCCATCCTTTTACGCAAAGGTACATACAGGCATTGCCTGTAGTGTGCTGATTCTTATCATTCTATGATAAACTATGTTTAATAAACGTTTTTCAATTCATTAAATGCCTGCTCACACACCCGTTGCAAGTTTGCTACCAGTGTGGGCAACCTTTCGAAGTGGGCAGATTCGCCGGCCGTTTGCTCTATCAGGAAGATGTGGCTCACATCCTCTTTCACACCCATATACGATAATTGCGGCTTCATAGAATGGGCAGCTATCTTCACGGCAGGGTAGTCTTTATTTGCAAGCCCCTGCTGTATGTTGGTAAGCAGCCGCGGGCCATTTTCAAGGAACATGCCAATGTATTTCTTCATCTTTTCCTCATTGTTGTTGGTAAACTGCATGAGAAATTGCATGTCCGTCACCTTATCGGGCAATGATGGCATTGTTGGTTCGGCCACTATGGTGTTTTGGTTGGTAATGCCCTGCATGGCGTCCTGCACATTGTTTTCCATCACGGCAGCCATTTTCAGCAGCAATTCATCTGTTTGAAATGGTTTGGAAACATAGGCATTCATACCTACGGCAAAGTATTGCTTCACATCTTCCTGCAATACATTGGCTGTCATGGCTATGATCTTGGTATCGCGCGCTGGTGGTGCAAGGGTGGTGCGTATGGTGCGTGTAGCCGTTACGCCATCCATCACGGGCATTTGTATATCCATCAGTACAAAGTCGTAGCGGGTATCCTGCACACGGTTTACGGCTTCTTCACCATTCACGGCTATATCTATGGTAATGCCCGGCAGCAGTTCCTTTAGTGTGTCTTCCGCCACCATGCGGTTAAATTCATTGTCTTCTACCAGTAATACTTTAGTATCATTCAGTAGCTGCAGCACTTTCTCATTTACCACATCGCTTTTTTCTTCTTCTACCTGCACGGCCGATTCTTCCAACGGTATCAATACACTAAAGGTAGTGCCCTTGCCCAGTTCGCTCTTTACTTTTATCTGCCCGTTCATCAGTTCCACCAACTGTTTAGATATAGTAAGGCCCAGGCCGGTGCCACCAAATTTGCGGGCTATATCGGTACCTGCCTGCGTAAAGCTTTCAAATATCTTGCCTACATAATCGGGGGCAATACCTATGCCGGTGTCGATAATATCAAACTGTATCCAGTCTTTGTTGTTCTCTTTCTTTTGCAGATGCGCATTTACCTCCACATAGCCTTTCTCGGTAAATTTGATGGCATTACCCGCCAGGTTTATCAATACCTGGTTGATGCGCGTAGGGTCGCCTACCAGGCGCTGCGCAATGGCGGCGTCTATACTCACACGCAGGTCTATATGTTTTTCTTCGGCGCGCAGCATCAGTACATCGCGTATGCTATACATCACTTCGCGCAGTGAAAAGTCGGTATGCTCTATAATGATCTTGCCGGCTTCTATTTTCGACAGGTCGAGAATATCATTGATAATGACCAGCAGGTTATCTGCCGACTGCTGGATGGCATTGAGGTAGCGTAGCTGGTCTTGCTTGGGTTCCTTGCTTAGCAGCAGGCGCGTCATACCTACTATAGCATTCATAGGTGTGCGTATCTCGTGGCTCATATTGGCCATGAACTGTTGCTTGAGGTAGGCGGTACGTTCCGCCACTTCTTTTTCTTTCTGTGCCAGTTCTACCTGCTGGCGTGTTTGCAGGTTGCGCAGCTTATTAAAAGTGGTTTGCTTGAAGATGTCTTCCTTCATTTGCTCGTATGCCTTCAGGTGATAGAAGGCTTTGGGTATGTCACCCATTTTATCATACAGCAAAGACAGGCCTTCGTGTACGCTCATCACATCGTGCTTGCGCATGTATTCATCAGCCAGTTCAAAGGCCGCATTCATATGCTGTAATGATTGGCGATAGTTGCCTTCGTCCATCATCATGCGGCCTATATAGTAGTGCGATATGATCTGCACTTCCACATTGCTCAGTTCTTCCGATTGTTTGAGCGCCTCTGTAAGGTATTTGCGGGCATTCTCAAAATCGGTCATCTTATAGTACACCTTGCCCAGGCCGCTAATGGCCATGGCGTGCAATACCGTTTCAGGTTCACTGAGGTTCAGGTTCTCTTCAAAATACCGTAGTGCTTCCTGCGATTGTTCCTGTTTGAAATAGATATTGCCGAGGATATGGTACAATGAGTTGAGCCGGTGCACATCCTTTGCTTTCTCGAATATAGGCAGGCAGCGCAGGGCAAATTCCAACGCATTCTCATAATCATTCAGGTCGTAGTGCAGGTAGGCAATACTCGACAGGTTTACCGATTGTGCCACCTCATCGCCCAGCTTCTCGTTTATTTTCAGTGCCTCTTCAAAGTGGTTCAGCGCATCGGCCAGGTCGCCACGGTCGCGGTATATATAGCCCAGGTTATTCAGGATACGGGCCTCCAGTGGTTTGTTATTGATGTCGCGCGATATTTTAAGGGCATCCTGCAGTGTATCCACACCTTCGTCATATTCGCCCTGCTGCCAGTAGCACCAGCCCTTCAGGTTCAGACCGCGGCCTTTGCCCAGGCGGTAGCCTACCAGTTCCGAACGCTCTATGATATCATCCGAAATATCCATCGCCTGCTCTATATCAAAGTTGCGTATCTCCAATGCCATTTCTATCAGCACGTCTATGCGTGCCCTTTCATCCTTCAGCGTATCAAACTCTTGTTGCAGTTGTTTGTACCTCGACGTATCCATCTGTAAGCTTTATACCAATAAAATTAAAAACCCCTTGCGGCATTGCAAGGGGTGAATATGATTAAACTATGATAGTTCATTATCCGTTGTTTTCCTGGCGGGTATATTCCCTGTGGCCTTTGTCTTCGTAGCTGGTATATACAGCGCACCAGTGGCCTATCAGCGACAGGGCCCATGCAGCAATGATCCATGCGTGCCATGGGTAGGCCCATTGTTCTTTACCTTGTTCCCTGTGTATCATTACCATTATAACGGTAGCGATGGCGAAAACAATAAAATGGATAAGAAACATTGATTTCTGACGTCCTGTTGGTTTTATTTTCTGAGGCATGAAGACCGTATATTTTGCGCAAATATAAGCGCTATTAATAAAAGGTAAAAGCAGTTTTATGATAATTCTGCAGGTTCAGGCTCCGTACACTGGTATTTTTCCAGCAGGCTGTCGTCATATTCTGCCGCGCGTGCCTCTACTTCCAGCGGGTTGTTCCAGTATCCGTGGCGCATGCTGTAGTACAGATATTTAGATACGAACCGCAGGGTGCCGTAGCGTTCAAACTGTTCTATATGCTTCAGTTCATGCCGCACCCACCGCCTGTTCTGCATAAAGTCTTTCATGCAGGTATTGTGCAGGTGTATGGTGCGTTTCATAACAATGGCCATATGCGGTGAGCGCAATACTTTGGCAGCTATACGTGCCAGCAATGCATTCTCGCGTATCTGCACCTGCATAGGTTTTAATTTGTCATGGTTTTGCATGAAATGTGTAGTTAATTTTATAATACAAGCTGCTGTGGTTAACTTGTGCTGCAAAATTAGTTCCTTTTTTAAATACCGATAATGAAAAAACAGATACTACTTGTTTCCGCATTATTTACGGGATGGCAGGCCATGGGGCAACCTATGTTGCCGCTGGTGCCCGATAATAGTGATAAACCCGTCAAATTGCAGGATGCTGTTAAAGCTTATGAAAACAGGTTTGGTACGCCATCCGGCAAAACAGAAAAAGTAGGCAAGCGTGTAAAAGAAGGTAAAGACCATCACTTCGGCCGCTGGTTCTGGTATTGGAGCAATCATACCGATGCGAATGATAATATCGTTTCTACAGCCAAAACATTTGAGGAATGGCAGCGCTTTAATGCACCTAAGCAACATAAAACTACTGCCAGTAAGCTGGCTTCCAACTGGTCGTTCCAGGGGCCTACCACATCGGGCGGTGGATATTCAGGTATCGGCCGTATCAATGTGGTTACTTTTCATCCTACCGATGCCAACACCATATATATAGGTAGCGCCGGTGGTGGTGCCTGGAAAACAACGAATAACGGCGCCAGCTGGGTTTCTTTATCACATATGCTGCCCGTACTGGGCGTATCGGATATAGATGTAAACCCCCAGAACCCACAAACCATTTACATGTGTACGGGCGACAGGGATGCAAGTGATACCTACAGTGTGGGGGTCATGAAATCGACAGATGGCGGCGTAACCTGGGATACTACCGGCCTGAAATGGCAAACCAACCAATACAGGCTGGCCAATGGGTTGGTGATAAATCCAGTAGATACCAATTCCATCACACTGGCAGCAAGCGATGGTATATACAAGTCTTATAATGCAGGCACCACATGGACCAGGGTAGTGAATGGCCCTAACTTCAAACAGATATTGGCACACCCTACCGATACGAATGTACTGTATGCCACTACCTATAGTTACGGCAGCGCGCAGATATACCGTTCTGCAAATGGTGGCAGAAACTGGAACTCAGTTGCATCTCCTGCAACTGCCTGGAGGATAGAACTGGCTACATCGCCTAAGGATGTGAACGTAGTGATGGCAGTAGTAGCCAAAACAAGTGGTAGCCTGGGTGGCATCTACAAGTCTACAGATACCGGAAAGACATTCAGTATTATATTCAATCCCGGTTCCGACTGTTCTAAAGACCTGCTTACAGGGGATGTATCGGGCACTATCAATTGTGGCAACCAGGGCTGGTATGACATCTGCATTGCTATCGACCCCAATAATTCCAGTAACGTAACAGTAGGTGGTGTAAATACATGGTTTTCTATAGATGGTGGTATCAACTGGGATATATCTACCAACTGGTATTCTATAGGTGGCATTGCTGAAGTGCATGCCGATAAGCACTATATGATGTACCATCCTACAGTAGCCGGCAGGTTGTATCAATGCAATGACGGTGGCATATACTACACGGATAACCCTATGGCAAATAACAGCCTGTGGACGGATATAACCAACGGTATGGGTATCACGCAATTCTACCGCAATGCGGTAAGCCCTATATCGCATTTCATATTGGGTGGTGCGCAGGACAATGGTACTAAAGGCAATCGTTTCGCCTTCTGGGATGATGAAAATGGTGGTGATGGCATGGATTGCCAGGTAGACTATACAGATAGCACCACTTACTACACATCTACTCAATACGGTAATATCATGCGTCATTCTGCAACGTTGGGTAATGATTTCATTTCGGGTAACATTCCGGGCACTCCCAGTGGAGCATGGATAACACCTTATATCGTTAGCCCTCACGACCCATCGCACTTGCTGGCGGGTTATCAGCATCTTTATTTTTCAAACGATTATGGCGATTCATGGTATTCTATACAAGGCAGCGCATTGCATACAGGTACTAACCTGATACGCATTGCTATGACACCTGCCAGCGCATCTACCATATATGCTATTGCCGAAAATCAAAGCAGCAATGCAGCCCGTGTATATTATACTCACAGCTTTACGCCAGGTAATACAGCCACTTTTACACTGCTATCCCCGCCTTTCAATGGCAAGGTGTCTGACATAAAAGTAGACCCTGCAAACCAAGACCGTTTCTGGCTTACCTTCAGCGGCTATGGTGGTCCGCAGGTGGCAGAGTATAATGCAGGTACGTGGACACAAATAAAAACAGGCCTGCCCGATGTTCCGGTGCACTGTATAGAAATAGATACTATGAACAAAACCATGTATATAGGCACAGATGTCGGCGTGTTTTACATGGATACGGCAACCAAGCAATGGGAAGCCTTCAATGACGATGATAAACTGCCAAGCATAGAAGTGACAGATATAGACATCAATTACAGCCGGAAAGAACTGTGGGTATCTACCTATGGCCGTGGCATGTGGATGTCTTCAGATCTGGGTGCAGTAGGAGATACAACAACCGATACCCCGATAAGCGTACAGGTTATCCCTTATGCTCATGAGGCTTTGGAAATATATCCTAACCCCAATACGGGCCGCTTTGTAGTAAATATGGATGCACAGCACTTTGCCAACATGCCGGTTGCTGCCAGAATGATAGACAATGCAGGCAAAACCGTATGGCGCAACAATGGTACTACAAATGCAGCAGGCAGCTTGCTGATAAATGCACAGGGATTGCCCGCCGGCGTATACATCTTTGAGGTGAGCAGTGCAGATATGGTAATAGGTCGGAAGCGGATAGCGATAGAATAGAAAAGTGAATAACCATAAATAAGAAGGCCCGGTATTACCGGGCCTTCTTTATAAGATGTAAGTTAAAAGAAATGATTAAGCAGCTTTCTGTACCTGCGGTGTAAATGCGCGTTGAGCCAGGAAATAAACACCAAATAAAATGCCATTACCAACTAAATCGCTGATAACTGTGTTTTTAAAGAATGGAATAGCCATTACATAAGTCTTTACAAAACCTGCGCCATTAAGTCCCCACATACCGCTAAGGAAAGAACCGAAGTTTGACAGTACGAAGAATGCCAGTGAGCCTACCAGTGAATAGCCCACTACTTTAGGTGCATTTACCCTGCCCATAATAGTACCCAGGTAAGTAACCACAGCCATACCGCCGTATACAAACAGTTGCTCCATGCCATAGAAACCATTAACGGATGTGAACAGTTGGAAATACAAATCGGCAATGAACATGCTGAACAAAGGCAAGATGTAAGCAAAGCGCTTTTCTTTGATGATAGCACCTGCAAACAGGCCAACGGCAGCAATAGGTGCCAGGTTGTACCAGTGCATTTCTTGGTTGATGATGCGTAATAATACAGCCATCAGTATGAGGCCTGCTGCTAATAGTATGTTCGATTGATTACGTTTCATAATTAAGCTCAAAATTAAACAGAGTAAAGCAAAAAGCGAAATGTGAGTTACATTTCGCTTTTTCTTATTTACAATCCACGTCCGTGGCAGCTTTTATATTTCTTGCCGCTACCGCATGGGCAGGGGTCGTTCCGGCCTATTTTGGGGCCTGCCTGCACCGGAGAGCGTTTTACACTGCTTCCTTCTTCATCATATATATCGTGCTCGTCGGCAGCATAGTCTTGTCCGGCTTCGTCTATGTCTTCTTTATTCATTTGCAGCTGGCTCATGTCTGTATGCTGTGGTATTTCCTCAGCAGCTTGTGGTGGCGCATCCTGCATTGGTATGCCTGCACGCAGCAGGAAGGATACGATGGTCTTGTTGGTTTCCAGCATCATTTGTTTGAAGAGGTTGAACGCTTCAAACTTATATATCAGCAGCGGGTCTTTCTGCTCGTACGATGCCATTTGTACCGACTGGCGCAGGTCGTCCATAGCACGCAGGTGGTCTTTCCATGCATCATCTATCAATGCCAGCGTCATGCCTTTTTCCAGTTGCTGGATAACAGGACGGCCATTTCCTTCTACCGTTTCTTTCAGGTTGGCATATACCTGTATGCCGCGTATGCCATCTGTAAATGGTATGACGATGTTCTCGATGCGGTCGCCATTCTCTGCATGTATCTGCTTGAGTGTAGGCATAATATGCTCACTGATGGCGGCTGATTTGCGGGCATAGAATTCTTTTACCTGGTGGTATAGCTTGTCGCCAATGGTAGAGAGGTCTGCTTTAGCAAATTCGTCAGCAGTAATGTCTTGCGGCTCCATAGCCAAGTGCATCATTACATCCAGCTTGAAGGCTTCAAAATCCCTGCTGTCTTCAAATTTGGTTGCTATGTCCAGGCATACATCATACATCGCATTGTCGATGTCGATAGCCAGGCGGTCTCCAAACAAGGCATGGTTACGGCGCTTGTAAATAACATCGCGCTGAGAGTTCATGATATCATCATACTCCAGCAGGCGTTTACGTATACCAAAGTTGTTTTCTTCTACTTTCTTCTGCGCACGCTCTATCGATTTGGTGATCATGCTGTGTTGCAGCACCTCGCCATCTTTATGGCCCATTTTGTCCATCAGGCTGGCTATACGCTCAGAGCCAAACAGGCGCATCAGGTCATCTTCCAGCGATACAAAGAACTGTGAAGTACCGGGATCGCCCTGGCGGCCTGCACGACCACGCAACTGGCGGTCTACACGGCGGCTTTCGTGGCGCTCTGTACCTATAATGGCAAGGCCACCTGCTTCTTTAACACCGGGACCCAGCTTGATGTCGGTACCGCGGCCAGCCATGTTGGTAGCTATGGTAACAGCACCTGCCAAACCGGCTTCAGATACGATCTGTGCTTCTTTAGAGTGTTGTTTGGCATTCAATATATTATGCGGTACTTTCTTTTGCTGCAGCATGCGGCTTAGCAATTCAGAAACCTCTACCGATGTGGTACCCACCAGCACCGGGCGGCCTACGCCACGCAATGCTTCTATCTCGTCTATTACAGCTTTATATTTTTCTCGCTTGGTTTTATATACCAGGTCTTGCTGGTCTTTGCGAGATATAGGCAGGTTGGTAGGTATCGCTACTACATCCAGCTTGTATATCTCCCAGAACTCACCTGCTTCCGTTTCGGCAGTACCGGTCATACCACCCAGCTTGTGATACATACGGAAGTAGTTTTGCAAGGTAACGGTGGCGAAGGTTTGCGTAGCAGCTTCCACTTCTACATTTTCTTTCGCTTCTATCGCCTGGTGCAGGCCATCGCTATAGCGTCGGCCATCCAGTATACGGCCCGTTTGCTCATCTACTATCTTCACTTTGCCGTCCATCACTACGTACTCTACATCTTTATCAAATAAGGTGTAGGCTTTCAGCAATTGCTGAACAGAGTGGATACGGTCTGCTTTAATAGCATAGTCTTGCAGCATGGCATCTTTGCGTGCTGCCTTTTCTTCAGGTGCCACCGCCAGCTTTTCTATTTCAGCCAGTTCGGTACCTATATCGGGCAGTACAAAGAAGTTAGGGTCTTCGCCCGACTGGGTAATCAGTGCCAGGCCTTTTTCTGTCAGGTCTACACTGTTGTTCTTTTCATCTATAGTGAAGAACAGTTCCGCATCTACCACGGGCATATTGCGCTTTTGCTCACCTATATAATAGTTCTCCGATTTTTGCAGTACCTGGCGCACACCTTCTTCACTCAGGTATTTTATAAGGGCGCTGTTTTTAGGCAAGCCCCTGTATGCGCGGTATAGCTGAAGGCCACCATTGTCTTTATCGGCTTTGCCTTCGTTTATCAGTTTTTTAGCTTCTGTAATGCTATTGTTGATCACACGCTTCTGTGCTTCCAGCAGGCGTTCGATGCGTGGTTTCAGCGCGTGGAACTGTTGCTCATCACCACGGGGCACAGGGCCTGATATGATAAGCGGGGTACGCGCATCATCCACCAATACGCTATCCACCTCATCCACCATAGCATAGTGGTGCTTGCGTTGCACCATTTCGCTGGGGTGGTGCACCATGTTATCGCGCAAGTAGTCAAAACCAAATTCGTTATTGGTACCGTATGTAATATCGGCCATATACGCTTTGCGGCGCATAGGCGAGTTGGGTTGGTGTTTGTCTATACAATCGGTAGTAATACCCAGGAATTCAAACAGGGGGCTGTTCCACTCCTGGTCACGACGGGCCAGGTAATCGTTCACCGTTACAATATGTACGCCTTCTCCGGGTAATGCATTCAGGTAAGCCGGTAATGTAGATACCAGGGTTTTACCCTCACCGGTAGCCATTTCTGCTATTTTACCTTCGTGCAGGGTCATACCGCCTATCAGCTGCACATCATAGTGCACCATGTTCCAGGTAACGGTACTGCCCGCAGCCTGCCATGTATTGCTGTAGATGGCTTTATCACCTTCTATGCGTATGTGGTCTTTTTCCAGTGCCAGTTCTTTATCCAGCTCTGTAGCTGTAGAAACCAGTTCGGTGTTTTCTTTAAAGCGGCGTGCAGCCTCCTTTACCACGGCAAAGGCCTGCGGCATTATCTTTTCCAGTATCACCTCTATCTGCTCATCGCGCTTTTTTACCAGCTTGTCTATTTCATTATAAACAGCCTCGCGCGATTGCACATCGCCGGCATCAAAACTTTCAGCTGCAGCCTTTTGCTGGGCAATCTCTGCATCTATATCTTTCAGGTGTTCGCGTATCTGCTGGCGAAACTCTTGTGTTTTGTTACGCAGCTCATCATGAGAGAGGGATTGCAGTTCGCCGTAGATACGGTTTATTTCGGCCACAATCGGTTGCGTGCGTTTTACGTCTTTATCCGACTTGCTACCGCCAAATAATTTTGAAAGAAAACCAATCATCTTGTTAATTGTAGTATTTACAGTATGTTTTCAAAAAAATGAAGTAAGAAAGGTGATTATCTTTAAATAACGAACTTTCTAACATCGAAATAATTAAGTATCAAAATGTATGCAGCTTTTTAAAACTGCCATGCTGACACTTAAAGGGCCTCAAAGCTACGCCAAAAGCCGCATTTGAGCAAGGATTAAGACAGGATATGACGGGCGTAAAAAAAAAATTGTCCCTACCTCTTGCAAGGCAATTTTTTTTTTATGTATTTTGGGAAACGATTTAGAAAAAAAGCGCTCAATTATGAAAAAAACCTTCATCCTCGTTACAACTGTGCTGGCTTCGGTTTTTGCTGCTAATAAAGGTTTTGCACAAGACGATGAACTAGTTAGAGTATATCGTTGGTACAATCCGAATGACCAGAACTATATAACAGTAGCTGATGGGGAATACCAGGAAGGCCAAATGCTGAACTGGAACTGGAAAGAAAAAACGCACATTTTCGTTGCTTACCGTAACCCGGCTCCAGGCCGTGTAGCCATTAACAGCTGGTACAATCCGGATACTAAAGATTATGCTTCCATCGCAGAAGATGAGTTTTCTGATGATGATATGATAAAAATGGGTTATACAGGCAAGAAGCTCCAATTCTATGCGCTGACACGCCGTGGACCTAACACTGTAGGTGTTTACCGCTGGTATGTGCCTAAAAATCATGACTGGGTTACAATACCTGAAGAAGCAAATACAGATGCTTATTACAAAAAAGGATATCGTCGTAAATCTTTCCAATACTATGGTATAGCCCGTAGTGCAGATGCACAGATATACAACCAACTGTAAGATTTTAAACAGTTAAAATATTATAAAGGCTGCTCATGAGCAGCCTTTATTTTTTGTAATAAGGTTTTTGAAAACTGTGCGGAAGGTTACATTACCTGCACAATCAGGAATTTTAAGTATTGGGTGGTAGGTACATGCCACAGTATCGGGTGGTCTGATGCCTGTGTTTGCCAGGTTACCTGCCTTATTTTGCGGCGGGCATCTTTAGCCGCCATTTCTATGGTTTTTAAAAACATATCGGGCGGTACCAGGTTGGTGCACGATGCCGTTACCAAAAAGCCGCCGGGTTTGGTCAGCTTCATACCACGCAGGTTTATTTCTTTATAGCCGGTAATAGCTTTCTGGATATTTTCGCGGCTCTTGGTAAATGCAGGCGGGTCCAGCATCACCACATCATAGCGTTTGCCTTCTTTTACCCATTGTTTCAATACATCAAAGGCGTTCACCGCTTCAAACTTGCATATATTGTCGTACCCATTCAACTCTGCATTGCGGCGGGCTGTTTTAACGGCATTCTCCGAAATGTCAAGCCCCAGTACGTTTTTAGCACCATAATGTGCAGCGTGTAGCGAGAAAGTACCGGTATAGCAAAAAGCCTCCAGTACGTCGGCGCCTTTTACAATGTGCTGTATGGCACGGCGGTTGTCTTGCTGGTCAAGGAAATAGCCTGTTTTCTGCCCATTCTCAATATCTACATGAAATTTCAGTCCATTTTCATTCAGTATTATATTGGTATCGAAAGGGGCTGACAAAAAGCCCTTTTGCTGTGGCAGTCCTTCCAGTTCCCTGACAGGAACGTCATTACGCTCATAGATGCCCTTGGGTTTAAATATTTTATTCAACGCATCTACTATAGCTTGTTTCCACTTGTCTATACCCAATGCCAGCGTTTGTATTACAAAGTAATCGTTGAACTTATCTATGATAAGGGCAGGCAGGCTATCGGCCTCGCCAAATATCAGGCGACAGTTTTCTACATAGCCTATGCTTTGCCTGTATTCCCATGCCTCTTTTATGCGGTTGTAAAAGAAGTTGTCATCAACTACTTCATTTTTATCGCGGGTTACCAGCCTGATGCGTATTTGCGATGCAGGGTTTACATAACCCTTGCCTATAAAAGAACCATTTGAAGAAAAAACCTCCACTATATCTCCGGCTTCATATTCGCCTTCGCTATCGCCCAGTTCATTACCAAATATCCATGGGTGGCCGTTTACTACACGGTCGCCCACCTTTTTTCTTAGAAAAAATTTAGCCATCGTGCAAAAGTAATAAATAGCACAGGAAGATAACTTAATCTTAAATGTCAGATAGCTGCAATACACTACACACTATTAATTATTTTTGCGACGATGCTGCAAAAACTGGTAATCCACAATTACGCTATAATCGACCACCTTTCTTTAGCGCCCGATAAACACCTGAATATTGTAACGGGTGAAACAGGTGCAGGTAAGAGTATCATATTGGGTGCGCTGTCGCTGATATTGGGTGAACGCGCCGATACATCAGTACTCATCAATAAAGAAGAGAAATGTATAGTGGAAGCGCATTTTGAGGTGGCAGACAATACCGCTTTCCGGCAGGCCATGCAGCAGGCCGACCTGGATGATGATACCTCGTGCATCATACGCCGCGAAATAAATACAGCAGGTAAATCGCGGGCATTTATTAATGATACCCCTGTAACACTCAGCACGCTGAATAAGCTGACAGGTATGTTGGTAGATCTGCACCAGCAGTTTGATAACCTGGCACTGCGTGATGATGATTTCCAGATGGATGTGGTGGATGCGCTGGCTGATAATATAGCGTTGCGGAAAGAATACCGGGAACAATATGCACAATACAAAAAAATAACAGCATCAATAACCGAACTGAAAGCCGAGCAGACACAATGGCAGAAAGAGGCAGACTACAAGCAGTTTTTGCTGGAAGAACTGACTACTGCATCGTTCAAGACAGATGAAATAGAGCAAGCAGAACAGGAGCTGAAGCAGCTATCGAATGCGGAAAGGATACTAGGTGTGCTGCAAGCTGCCGGCCGTACCTTGGCAGAAGGTGAGCAGCCCATGATAAATGAACTGAAACGTGTAACCCAGCAACTGCAAGGCATCAGCGAACTGGTGCCCGAAGTGGCTACTGTTAATGAAAGGCTACAATCTGCATGGGCAGAACTGAAAGATATCAGTAATGAACTTTCTGCAATAGAAGGTAACATCAGCCTGGATGAAGGGAAACTAAACCAGCTACAGGAGCGTATAGACCTTGGCTATAAGCTACTAAAGAAGCATGCTTTACAGAATACGAACGAATTGCTGTCGCTACAGGCACAACTGGAAGAAGAGCTGAAAGCCAGCCTGAACCTGAATGAAAACATTGCAAAGCTGGAAGCGGAGTTGCAAGCTGTATATAAACAGGTGGCAGATAAAGCACAACAGCTATCGGCTAGAAGAAAAGAGGCGGCACCGCAGATAGAAGAACGCATCAATAACCTGCTAGGGCCGGTAGGTATGCCCAATGCACGTATTAAAATTGCTGTTAACCCGCTAAGTGAGCCGGGTATCTTCGGTACGGATGATGTACAGTTTATGCTGGATGCCAATAAGAGCGGGCAATACCTGCCTGTATATAAAGCCGCGTCGGGTGGGGAGATGAGCCGCATAATGCTCTGCATTAAATCGCAAACGGCAAAGGCAATGCACTTACCTACGCTGATATTTGATGAAGTAGATACCGGTATATCTGGCGAAGCGGCCAAGCAGGTGGGAGTGTTGCTGCGCAATCTGGCTGCATACCATCAAGTGATATGCATTACGCACCAGCCGCAGGTAGCAGCAAAGGCCAACAGCCACTTCTATGTATATAAAGAAGAAGGTAAGGATGGCAAGATAAATACACGTGTACGTATGCTGCAACCTGATGAGCGCATACTGGCCATAGCCCGCATGATAGATGGCGAAAAGCCAAGCGATGCCGCTATGCAGAATGCCAAAGAGCTGGTAATAGCGTAGCTTGCTATGGCATGGCTACAGGCGGACGTTTTATGAATTTTTCAACAGGCAGATATAGCCAGCCTGTCTTAGCCGTTTTGAAGAAAAGCCTGTTTTTCATATCCGCAGTTATCCCCGCAGGAATCACGTTTTTACCACCGGGGGTAATGGTTAGTTCCAGTGTATCGCCTTTCTTTATCTTGTCCAAGCCTATGTTTTTAGTATCATACCAGTTTTCGCCAAACTGGTAGCGCGGTGCCTTTTTATTGTTCTTTGATGCTTTGCTTACCGTACAATCCGTCCAACCGTCTTCACCACGCCAGTAAAAGGTTTGGGGCGTTTCCTTCTGCTTCCATACCAGCAGTATTTTTTGTGTGCGCACGGGTTCGCTTTCTTTGCGGCCGGGGAGGGTGGTTTGTTCTGTGGCCTCTATGGTTTTGGCATAGGTAGCGCCGCTTTTTACAACGACAGTTTTTTTAGTTTGCGCACATGCGGTAAGCATGGCTGCGGTGCATATGGTAGTAACAAATATTCCGGCTCTTGTTATCATAATAAGAAAGAAGTGGTTGTAAATATATACAAACAGCCGCTTCGTGGTATAGAAGCGGCCGTTAAATGATAGTTTCATTACTTATTTATCCTTAGGGCGCACTATTTTCATTTCTTTCAGCAGCCAGCCCGCATCGCCGAACTTTTCGATGATGAACAGCGTATAGCGTACATCCAGTGTTATATTGCGGCACAGCTTCGGGTCGAAATACAGGTCGCTCATCGTGCCTTCCCATATCCTGTCGAAGTTGGTACCTATCAGTTCACCTTTGGCATTGAGTACAGGGCTACCAGAGTTGCCGCCCGATGTATGGTTGTTGGCAATAAATGCTATCGGCACAGTGCCATTTGTATTCCATACACCATAATCCTTATTGCTTTGCAGCGATACTAATTTGGCAGGCATTTTAAACTCTTCTACTTCCGGGTTGTTTTTCAGCACTGCTTCATCCAGGTTGGTCTGGAAAGAGTAGCCTGCAGGTCCATCGGGGTCTATACCTTTCACTGTGCCATACGTAAGTCGCAATGTAAGGTTGGCATCGGGGTAGAAGCTCTTACTGCGGTCCAGCTTCATTTGCGCGTTCATATACAGCCTGTTCAGGTAGGTCTGCTGGTCATTGTATTTACCTAACGCGGGTGTGATGCGTTCTTTGCGCAGCTTAGTGATGGCGCTGTATAATTGCCAGGCCGGGTCTGCCAGTATCACAAGGCTATCGGGTGCCTGTGTTATAGACTGGAACATGGCTTTAGATGTGGCAGAAGCTGCATATACATAATTAGCCCATTTATTATAGTCGGAGGCATTCGTGGTGTACTGCATTCTGAATGTTTCGGGTATATACCCGGCATTTTTTTTCATAAACAGGGGCATCAGTTCAGCGAATACTTTTTTATCCGTTTCCACATCATAATTCTTGAAAAAGCCCTCTGTTGATGCCACAATCTTCTGCAGGGAATCAATGATATTGAAATTGCCTTTTGCACGCATCACCTGCAGCATCTTGTCGAGCACCGCGGCTTGCTGAATGATTTCGATACCCAGCACCGCTTCTTTGATATATTCGTCTGTTTTTACCAGTTCGTTCACTGCATTGGCCTTTGCTTCCATTTGCGCCAGCAGGTCGTCGGCATAAGACATGGGGTTATCCGTTACCGCCCATTGCTGAAATTGTTTTTCATATTCCTGTTTTTTGCCCATCACATTGTTGATGCGCAGGCCGCGTACTTCGCCCTGCCACTTCTTCCAGCCATTGGCTACGCCCGCACGTTTCGATGTATATTTCAGGAATACATTGCGATCGGCTTCCATGCTTTTGGTCCATGCGGCCAGCCTCTTAGTACGTGCCTCTATGCGTATCGGGTCTATGATAGAATAGATATGGTTCAGCTGGTATGACGAGATGTATTCCATAGTAGTGCCGGGGAAACCATATACCATAGTAAAGTCGCCCTCTTTATACCCACCGGCATTGATGGTGAAGAACTGCGATGTTTCGTAGGGCTTATTGTCTTTTGAATAGTCGGCAGGCTTATTGTCTTTGCCTGCATAAATACGGAAGATGCTAAAATCGCCCGTGTGGCGCGGCCACATCCAGTTGTCGGTATCGCCGCCAAAAGAACCAATGCCGTTGGGCGGGAAGCCCACCAGGCGTACGTCCCTATATGTTTCAGAAAGTATTACCCAATATTGGTTGCCATTATAGTATGGTTTTATCATAGCATCCATACCGGTAGAAAATTTATAGCCTTTTTCCAGGTTGGCAATGCGTACATTTATTACGGATGCCCTTGCAGCTTCGCTCAGTGTATCATCAATATTCGCCAATATCCGGTCGCTCACATTTTCCATACGTCTTACAAAAGTGACGGTAAGGCCGGGGCACGGTAGTTCTTCCCCATTATTTTTGGCCCAGAAGCCATCGGCGAAATAATCGTGTTCTTTATTGCTGAGCCCTTGCACAGTACCATAGCCGCAGTGGTGGTTGGTAAGCACCAGCCCTTTTGACGAAATAACCTCGCCGGTGCACCCTTTGCCAAACAGCACCACGGCATTATTAAGGCCGGTGCCGTTTTCATTATATAATTGCTCAACGGGTACTTCCAGGCCCATACTTTTCATGTCTTTTTCCCTGCCTTTTACGGTAGGGGGCAGCCACATGCCTTCTTTGGCATAAGTATGACAATTAAAACCAACGAATGAGAGTAAAATGACAGTCTTGATAAATGGAACTCTTAAAGGAGTTTTAAACATGTTAGTAATTGGTTTAAAGAAATAAAAATACTGTATTGCTATAAAAGTTTTATTCAAATTGTTATATTAGCCCAATAGAAAGTGTAATTCTTATCAGTATTATGAGAAAATGCCTACTCTTCGTAGCACTTATAGTGTCGCTTATTAGTTTATTTGCGCAGGGAGATTTGTTTACTTCGCCCGATACGGTGTGTCCAAAACAGCCTGTGCAACTGGTAAGCAATGTGCCCAATGCCGCAACTCACTATTGGGGTTTTTGTTCCGGATACGCGTTTAATGATCCTAAAGCTACCGCACTGGGTAAGAAATTTGCCCTGGATGGTGCTGCAGCCATAGAAGTGGAAAAAGACGGCGCCAATTACTTTGCATTCGTGCTCAACAGGGGCCTGAACGCATCGCTGGTAAGGCTGGAGTATGGCAATAGCCTGGATAACACACCTAAAGTGACGGATTACGGCACAATGGATGGCGTATTACCCAAGGGGCTTAACTCTTTGCACATAGTAAAAGATTCGGCAAAAGGTAACTGGCATGTTTTCGTGGTTGGCGGCGATGATGTGGCCACATCTTCCCTGGCCCGCCTCGATTTTGGTACCACACTGGCTAATACGCCCAACATTGTAAACTTCGGCAACCTGCTGAATACCCTGGATCGTCCCGTAGGTATTTTCATTTACAAAGAAGCCGGTAAATGGTATGGTTTCACCTTCAACAAAACTACCAGTGATCTTATCCGCATAGAGTTTGATACATTATTGTCCTTTACCCCCAGCTATGTAAACCTTGGCAGGCCTGTGGGTATCGGTTTGCCAAACGATTTTACTACCATCCGCCACAATGGTGTATGGCACTTCTTCGTAACAAACCAGGAACATGATAGCCTTACACGTGTAGATATGGGTGCATCCCTGGCTACAAGTACACCTATAGGTAATGTCATCGGTACATTTAACGGCCTGCTGAAAAATCCGAGTGGTATCTCTATCATTCGCGATTGCGATAGCTTCCACCTGTTCATTAATAACAAGCAAAGTCACAGGTTTGTAAGGGTAGATATGACGTCTATTACCGGTACATATACGCCTAATGATTTTTCTGACCTGGGTGCATTGCTGGCCCCCACCGGCCTTTCCCGCCCCATACGCGATAAAGACAATATATTCCTGTATGCAGTGAATGAGTCGGACAGTAACCTTGTGAAGATAAAATTCCAGCAGTGTAATAACACAAGCATACAGTACTCTACTACATCTACACCACCGCCATACAGCTACGATACTGCGGGTACTTACAACATTTACTATATGGTGAATGAAGGCCAGGCAGATATGCAGGTGCAATGTAAGCTGATATATGTACTGCCTACCCCTCCGATCATCATGAGCAATGATACTACGATATGTCAGGGCGATACGATCAACCTCAGGGTAATATCTGTTAATGCAACATCAAAAACATGGACACCAAACTATAATATCAGCAGTACCACAAAAGATGAAGTAAGGGCATGGCCTGAATATAGCACGGAATATCGCATATTGATGCCTTATCCCGCCGGTTGTATTATTGATACGGCAATACGTGTAACAGTTAATAAAGTGAATGCAGATGCAGGTCCGGACCGCGAACTGGCAGATGGTGCTACTACTTTATTAGGTGGACCATTAACCAGCAAGGGTATCAACTTTACCTACACATGGGTGCCAAACAGGTATATCAATAGCGACAGGATAACAAATCCTGAAGCAACCCCGCCTTACGATTATACGTATTACCTGCAGGTAGAAGACACTTCAGGTTGCATAGCCATCGATACGGTAGTAGTTCGTGTAGGCTGTAACGATGTGAACCTGCCCAATGCCTTCGTTCCGGAAGGTAATAAGTTCCAAAACCGCTTTGGCCTGGCCAACTCACAAATCGTGAAACTGGTATTCTTCCGTGTGTATGACCGTTGGGGTAAAGAAGTATTCTATACCGACGATCCTACAAAAGAGTGGGATGGCACCATTAATGGAGACTATGCGCCAATGGGTGTGTATGTGTGGACTGTAGACGGTTTCTGTGTATCGGGTAAACGGTTGAAGAAATCGGGGAATGTCACCGTTATAAGATAGATTTTCTCTCCAATAAAGAATATGAAAGAGCCGCTATAAGCGGCTCTTTTGTTTTTGAAGACATTACTATTTATAGTTTAAGATTATGACACTTATAGTTTAAATCTATTTTGTGATAGGAAAAGCTAATCCTTATCAGCTTGTCAGAATACGCTATTAGAGCGAAATTTGCGGCGATAACAACAACAACTGTAAAAGAAACATGAACAACAATTTTGTAACTGTAGGTAGTAAATTCCCTGAGTTTAAGAAGAAATCGGTGGTATCGCTGGAAAAAGGGAAAGAATTTCAGGAGATCAGCAATAAGAACATTCAGGGCCAGTGGGCTGTAATGTTCTGGTGGCCAAAAGATTTCACATTTGTGTGCCCTACTGAAATAGCTGAGTTCAACAAGAACTTTAACAACTTTGCCGACCGCGACACTGTGCTGTTAGGCGCTTCTACAGATTCTGAATTTGTGCACCTGGCGTGGCGTAAAGACCATGCAGACCTGCGCGACCTGCGTTTCCCTATGATAGCCGACACCTCTAAAAGCCTGGCTGAATCATTGGGTATCCTGGAGGCAAACGAGAAAATAGCTTATCGTGCCACCTACATCATCGATCCGGAAGGCATTGTACGTTGGGTAAACATAAATGACCTGAGCGTAGGCCGCAACGTGGCAGAAGTACTGCGCGTACTGGATGCACTGCAAACAGACGAGCTGTGCCCTTGCAACTGGACTAAAGGTGAGCAAACACTGACTGAAAAACAAAGCGCTGAACTGGTAGCTTAATCTTATTCCTCCGTTTGGTAATTGATAAGGATCCACCCTGTAGCAGTATGGGGTGGATTTTTTAAAAGTTGAAATTGAATACAATGCAAAACGAAACCATATTGAATATGCTGGCCGACCTGGGTGTTGAAGGTAACATCAGCAGCAATAGCCTAACCCAGCTGGCAGCGATAGATAGTAAATTTCTGCGCGACCTGAAGCTGAATGTAGCTGCGGTATTGGGCAGCACGAATATGACACGCAAAGAAGCCCTGCTGCTGGCGCTTGCCACTGCTGTGAATGAGAAGAATGCTGTATTGATAGCAGCCTTTGAAAACCTGGCGCGTAAAGAAGGTGCAAGCGATAATGAAATAGGTGAAACACATAGCTGCACGGCTATGATGAATACCAATAACGTATTCTATCGTTTTCGCCACTATATGCACGAAGTGGAATATTATAATAACCAGCCTGCCGGCCTGCGCATGAGCAGTATGATGAACCCGGTGATGGGCAAAGAGTTTTATGAGCTGATGAGCCTGCTAGTATCTGCCCTGAATGGCTGTGAACGCTGTGTAACATCGCACGAGAACAGCGTGAAGCAACACGGTGCATCAGAGCCGCGCATCTATGATGCCATACGCATAGGCGCTGTTATCAAAAGCCTGTGTGTAGTAATATAATACTTAGGCCAAAGGCAGTAGTACCGTAAAGCTGCTGCCTTTGCCCAAAGTACTGTCTACTGAAACCTTGCCTTGGTGCGCTTCCACCGTAGCTTTCACATAGCTCAATCCCAGGCCGAAGCCTTTTACATTATGTATGTTGCCCGTATGCGCACGGTAGAATTTTTCAAATACGCGCGATGCAGTTTCGCGGTTCATACCGATGCCATTATCCTTTACTTTAATAGCCAGCATACCGTTCACTACATCGGTAGATACATCGATATGCAGGTTGTCTTTCGAGTATTTTATGGCATTATCCAGCAGGTTGAAGATGATGTTGGAAAAGTGCACTTCATCAGCTTCTATCATATACCTCGGTGCGTTCAATGCCAGTGACAGTGAACCATTCTTTTCCCGTATCTGTAGCGATAAGTTGTCGGCTACTTTCTGAATAATATCGTGCGCATTCAGCTTTTGGAGGTTCAGTTTGATGTCTTGTCTTTCAATGCGGGCAGCCTGCAATATCTTCTCCACCTGCTTATTCATCCGCTTGTTCTCGTCTTTTATCATGCCGCTATAGTAGCGTACCTGCTCAGAGTTGTGGATGACCTTTTCATTCGTCAATGCATCTATGGCCAGTGATATGGTAGCCAGCGGTGTCTTCAGTTCATGCGTCATATTGTTGATGAAGTCAGACTTGATTTCAGACAGTTTCTTTTGATTGAACATGGTACGCACCGTAAGTGCAAAGGCCGAAATGATAATAACGGTAAATAATATAGAAGCCCCGATCATCCAGCCCATCTTTTTCAGGATAAAGCTTTTGTCGTCAACAATATACAGGTACAGGGTTTCGGGGGTTCTGAAACGTTCCTGGTCGGGGGTCAGCGATATTTTTACACTGTTATCAAAAAACTCAGGTTTGAAAGGTTTGCTGAACATGATGGGTTCCTGGTAGATATTGACGATGCAATATTCATACTTGTCCTTTATATTATATTTCTTTAGCGATGTATTAATGATATCATTTACTTCCTGGTTGCTGATGAAGTTAGTAGAGTAGTCTTTCAGGTAGTACATTCTCGATTCCTCATCCATGAAAAAGCCTATCTGGCCCGATTTTACAAGGAAGGTTTTCCATAAAGATTCCCTTGCCTGTGCCAATGCGGTGGTGATATCTTCTGTGCGCTGGTTTTGGCGCAGCTTGATGGCATCACGTATCCACGACATCTGGATGAATATGATACCCAATACAGATAAGGCAATAAGGAATACAATAAGGGGAAATACTTTTTTCATGCAGTAACAAAGTTAAATATATGCAGCCGTGCACAATGCCTTTAACGCCACTTTAACGAGGGTAAATATAGTAAGCCACGCGCATTGAAGATTAATAATAATTTTTTCAATCTTTTATGAACTAAAGCGGCATGGCGGCGTTAATTTTGAGCAATTATTTTCTTCGGTGTCTGATAATATTATAGAAGCAAAAGCACTGTCCAAAACCTTTGGCAGCTTCACTGCCGTTACCGATCTTTCTTTCAGTATTCAGCAAGGAGATGTCTATGGCTTTTTAGGGCAGAATGGTGCCGGTAAAAGCACTACCATCCGTATGCTGCTGGGGTTGATATATCCGGATGCAGGAGAAGTATACATCAAGGGGCAATTGTTTAATAACCAATCCCGCCATTTGCTGCAGCATATAGGTGCCATCATAGAGCGGCCGGATATGTATTTGTACCTCAGCGGCTGGGACAATCTTAAAATGTTTGCCCGCCTTAGCGGTAAGCCTATTAAAGACCCTCGCCTGCATGAGGTGCTGGAAATAGTAGGACTCAAGGGCCGTGAGCAGGATAAAGTAAAAGCCTATTCGCAAGGAATGAAACAAAGGCTGGGTATAGCTATAGCATTGGTGCACAACCCCGACCTGCTGATACTGGACGAGCCCACCAACGGGCTGGACCCGCAAGGCATTGCCGAAATGCGCCTGCTGATACAAAGCCTCAGCCGCGATCATGGCAAAACGATACTCATTTCATCGCACCTGCTATACGAAATAGAACAGATAGCCACGCGCATGATCATCCTGCACCGTGGCAGGAAAGTAGTGGAAGGCGCTGTGCGCCAATTGCTGGACCCTGCGGAAACACTGATGCAAGTAGATATACTGCCCGATGAATCTATAGGTGTTAAACTGAATAGCAGTGAATGGAATAAGCATATACATGAAATAAGCGCGGCGAAGCTGGTATTTAAAATGCATCCGTCACAAATGCCTGCATTGAATAACTGGCTGGTGGCACAGGGGGCGCAGGTGTTGCAGATACGTTCCAGCCATTCGCTGGAAGCATATTTCTTATCTCTTACAAACGAAGCAGATGTTAAGGCTGGAACTGTATAAAATATTCAAGAAGCCACGTACCTATATCAGCTTTGGTATTGTTACGGCATTTGCATTGGTGATACAACTGGCGCTGGTGGCAGATGGAAAGAACTTTATAGCCTTTGCCATGCAGGGCGTTTCCGCCCAGTTCGATATTGGTGGCAATGTGCTGAACGGGTACCTGGTTACTTATATCATATTGCAATCGCTGCTGTTGCAGATACCGTTATTGATAGCCCTGGTGGCGGGCGATGTGCTGGCGGGTGAGGCCAATATGGGCACATTGCGCTTGCTGCTCACAAAGCCCGTGTCGCGCAGTAAAATAGTACTGGTAAAATTCACTGCTGCGGTTTGCTATGCATTGCTGCTGCTGTTATGGTTGGCGGTCATAGCATTGGGCTTGTCTATTCTCTTTTTTGGTACCGGCGACCTCGTGAACATGAAGAGTGATGCCTTTGTAGTATTGTTGAAGGATGATATTATGTGGCGCTATATAGCTGCTTTTATGTTTGCAGCATTGGCTATGACCACTGTAGCTGCGCTGGCATTACTGTTATCTGCTTTTGCAGATAATTCTATCGGGCCTATCATGGGCACTATGGGTATCATTGTAGTACTCATGATATTCTCTACGCTCGATCTGCCCATATTCGATGTGGTCAAGCAATACCTTTTTACCACACATATGGTAGGCTGGAAGGGCTTTTTTGATGACCCCGTGCCATATGATGCCATTCGTTTTTCGGCCATCGTGCTGGTGGTATATACCATACTGTTTGTAGGGGCAACTGTTTTTTATTTCCGTAAGAAAGATATTAAGTCATGAAGAAGTGCATATGGATACTGGCAGTGCAACTATTGTGCGGCATACAGGCGTTTGCCCAGCAAACGGATGCTGAAAAGCTATTTATAAAGCTGCGACAGAAGATAGATGCGATAAAAGACTATGAGGCCAATGTGAAAATGAAAATAGATATAGCCTACATGCGCGTGCCGCCGCTGAATGGTAAGCTATATTTTAAAGCGCCTGATAAAATGAAGCTGGAGCGCAACGGTGGTATATCTATATTGCCCAAAAGGAGCACCAATATGGCATTGGGCAACCTGATGCCCAATCAGAGTGCCACGGTGATAGATGCCGGTACGGAAACTATAAATGGGAAGCAATTACGCGTAATAAAGGTGGTGCCCAATACAGAGCAGGGCGATATTGTACTTACCAAGATATGGATAGATGAGCAGCGTGTATTGGCCATGCGTACCGAAACCACCACGCGTGAAAACGGTACTATAAAAATGGACCTGGAATTTGGCAAATATGAAAAGCAGGGCCTGCCCGATAAAGTGATATTTTATATCGATACCAAAGAGTTTAAGATACCTAAAGGTGTGACAATGGACTACGATGGTGCCACTAAAGCCGATGTAGAAAAAGCAGCGAGCAAGAAACCGAAGAAAGGCAGGATACAGATAGAATACATGGACTATACCATAAACAAAGGGTTGCCCGACGCTATTTTTGCAGAGAACAAGAAATAAATTTCCCTCCTAAATCTTTTGCAACATCAAGATATTGATTAGTTTTAGGGACTTAATGTTAAAATTTCTATGAAATATTGTCTGCTATTTGTAGCTGCATTGTTTGTATTGGGTTCATGCGAAAAAGTGGACGTGCCTGTATCAAAGGCCCAGATGCTGCGCGATAACAGGTGGAAAGTTTCAGATATGAAGCTGACATATCTTACTTCAACAGGAGGAGATTCTTTGAGTGAAAGCACTATAAAGCTGCCACCTGATTTTAAACTGCCCGATTGCATATTAGATGAC
>JANLJF010000067.1 GCA_029255605.1 Azovibrio restrictus | reverse complement strand
ATACACTTATACATATAACCCTGCTAATGATACCTATCCCTTCTGGAAAGGAACAGATTTATGGGGTCTTTACAATTATGGCTTCACTCATTTTGTTGCTATGGTTTCCCTGGTGGTTGTCGTAATCGTCTTTAAGGCGCTGATGTTTTATCTTATTGTAAAACTGTTTACAGAGCGGCAATTGAATATGGCACAGCCCTTCAATACAGGGTTACGGCAGTTCCTTTTACGCACGGCTTATCTATCTACGGCTATCGGGTTGTGTACACATTTCGGATACAAGTATTATACATGGTTATCAGGTAAAAACATTGCATTACCCAATGTTGCTGCTATGCATCTGACGGGTGGGGATGTATGGCTGTTCATGGCGGTAATACTTTTTGTTATCGTACAGATTGTAACGAGAGGGGTAGAGATTCAAACTGAAAACGATTTAACTGTTTAGCATATGCCCATTATTGTAAACCTCGATGTAATGATGGCTAAACGAAAGATGTCGTTGAATGAGCTTTCTGAAAAAGTAGACATTACACTGTCCAATCTGTCTATTTTAAAAACGGGTAAGGCCAAAGCTATCCGCTTTAGCACGCTGGAAGCGATTTGCAAGGCACTGGATTGCCAGCCGGGCGATATATTGGAACACCGCCCGGAATAACGTTGTCTTATATTTTGGAGAGATATTCGTTTCTATTGTATGCTAAACTGATTCTATCCTTTATCTCTTCTCCGTGCACTACATCATGCCGGTAAGAATATTCAACGTCTTCACCATCATATGTGTCTGAGAGCAGCACTACAAAGCTGTGGGTATTAAATAGTATCACATGTGCATATAGTTGTCGTAGCAATGCGGTGCCTCTTACTATTATTACGTGAGCTACCTCATCCTCTTTCCATATGCCATCGGGTAGGGGATATGAGTGAACATGATTATGATTCTTTTCTATACCATCTATAAAGCTGACTATCTTATCAAGATGCTGCCTCCCCCTTGTTTTCATCATGTAGTAGTTCACTGCTATTTTCGCTACCGACCTTGCCAGCAAATCGCTGCCTACCGATACCTTGATAGAAATATGTTCACGAATATCATCATTTTGCAAAGAGGCTTCAATACTATCTGTATCGATGTAGGAGAATTTGCGTTTAAGCCCTGCTACTATCTGCATCACTTGCATAGCACTGCCGGAAATGTGCAGTTCCTCATCCTCCAGCCGTATGACAGGTGTGGCAGGATTGCGTACACTATCCGGTTTCGGCCTGTCACGTTTGATGTGCAGCGCTGCTGCAAGTGCTGCAAATTCATTCGCCAGCGCCGCATCTATGGTCATGCCATATGCCCAGTTACATTGCCTGCACAGTAACCGGTACGATTTTAAAACACCGCCTATCGAATTGGGAAGGATATGTTCCGCCGACTGGTTCTTTTTATTCAGTATGGTATGGCAACTGTAACAGGTACTCATGGCAGGAAGGTACGCAATAGTCGCACATAGCCGTTACCTTTGCGCATGCAATATTTTGAGCGGCTGCTGGCATTGTTAAAGACCGAGCGCGAGGAGGACAGGAAAACCTATCAGAAACTTATTGAGACCACATCTGTAAACGAGCGCAGGGCTAGTGGATTTACTTGGTACCCGGTAGTGATAAAAGGCACGGAGATAAGCAAGGGCGATTATATTACTGTTGAGATAGAACGCCCTACGCACCGCGACATCAACCTCCAATTACGCTTTGGTGCGGCTGCTATGCTATTCTCAAACCACAATGCTAAAACAGACAATGTAGAAGGCGTCATTTCTTTTCAAAGTGGCGACAGGCTTAAGATAACATTGCGCACCGAAGAGCTGCCCGAATGGGCGAGCGATGGCAAGATAGGCATCGACCTGCTATTTGACGATAACAGCTATGATGAGATGCAAAGTGCACTGAAATTTGCAGATGCGAAGAGCGAGAATGATAAAGAGAACCACCTCATCAATATTCTTACAGGCAAAACATCGCCTACTTTCAATGCAACACTGACACCTGTTGTAACCCCTAAGCTAAATGCCAAACAGCAGGAAGCGGTTAATAAAATACTTGCTGCCAATGAACTGGCTATTGTGCATGGCCCGCCCGGTACGGGCAAAACTACTACACTGGTACAGGCCATCAAAGCACTGATACAAAATGATAGCGGACATATACTGGTGGTAGCACCCAGCAATACGGCTGTAGACCTGTTGAGCGAAAAGCTGTCGGATGAGGGGCTGAATGTGCTGCGTGTAGGTAACCCTGCGCGCGTGTCTGAAAAGCTGATGTCGTTGACATTGGATAGCAAGATGTCGCAGCATAGTGCTATGAAAGATATCAAGCGCCTGAAGAAACAAGCGGCTGATTTTAAGAACATGGCGCATAAGTATAAGCGCAGCTTTGGCAAGGCGGAAAGGGGCCAGCGTAAGGCCCTTTTCGATGAAGCCCATAAAATCATGAAAGAGGTGGGTAATACCGAGCAGTATATCACCAACGATTTGTTATCAAAAGCGCAGGTGATAACGGCAACACTTGTAGGTGCGGCACACTATACGGTGCGCCACCTCAAGTATCACACCATAGTAATAGATGAAGCAGGGCAAGCCCTGGAGCCCGCCTGCTGGATACCCATTATAAAAGCACAAAAGGTCGTACTTGCAGGTGACCACTGCCAATTGCCACCTACTATCAAGTCGGATGAAGCGGCGCGTAATGGACTAAGCAATACCTTGCTTGAAAAATGTGTAGCGCTGCATCCCGAAGCTGTTGTACTGCTGGAAGAGCAGTACCGGATGAACAAACTCATCATGGGTTATCCTTCACAGGTATTTTATCAGAGCTTGCTGAAAGCGCATGCATCGGTAGCAGACCATCTGTTGCATGCCGGCGAAGCGGCGCTTAGCTTCATAGATACTGCCGGCTGTGGCTTCGATGAAAAGCAGGAAGGCACCAGTATCAGCAATCCCGAAGAAGCAGCATTCCTGTTCCGGCATCTCACATCAATGATTGCAGGCTTGCGTGATAACAATGCATTCGATAGCTTTCCTTCTATAGCTATAATATCGCCGTATAAGCAGCAGATACATGTGCTACGCGAACAATTAGCTCATGTGCCCGAACTGCAGCCATATTTGGCCAGCATAACCATCAATACCATAGATAGCTTTCAGGGGCAGGAGCGCGACCTGGTATACATCAGTATGACCCGTAGTAACAACGATGGTGTTATTGGCTTTCTTTCAGATACACGCAGGATGAATGTAGCCATGACAAGGGCACGTAAAAAACTAGTAGTCATTGGCGATAGCGCTACCTTAACACGGTTGCCTTTTTACGATGATTTTATCAGCTATGCCCAGGCGAATGAAGCCTATCAAAGTGCATGGGAATTCGCGGAGGAGATGACTGCTTTCAGAAAGTTATTGTAAACGTTGTAAAGAATTTTAAACTTACATCACATGGCAGATGCACCTCCTGTTGAAAAGCATATACGGTACGTAACCAGTTTTCAGGAACTTGTTGCTACGCCATTCAGTGGTGAGGTGAATGCAATATGTTGGACGCGTGAACTAACAGGTGATTTTTCCGAGATCGTTCAAAAGATAACGTTAAGCGGAAATATAACAGAGGTCGAACCGGAAGAGCTTCATAAGCTTCAATTGAGTGCGCAAGGACAGCTGGCACACAATATTCTTTTAAAGGACCTGGAGTTGCTGAAAGCCCACGGCGCATCTCCGGTGCTTAATGTCATTAGCCATTATGATAGGGATGATACCTTCCCGCTTTTTCCAGCGGATGTCTATTCTTTTCATGTAGACCGTTCTCCCATACCAGCCGATACTTTTTTATGTACCTATTATGGTGCATCCAGTGAGATATTGCCTAACGAACAAGGCGTTCAAAAAATACTTGTTCCCGATATACGTAATCAGCTTAGGCAGTTATACGATGGAGCAGATGAAGGTTTCGAAGCTTTCTTAACAGAGCATTTCTTCGACTTGCACTACCAGGCTATGCCCGGTGCACAGCCAATCAGTTTAGGCCTCGGCCATATGTGGAGGTTAGCGGTAGATCATCCTGAAAGTAAGGTGCCACCTTGCCTTCATCGCGCACCGGAAGAAGATGGGCAGCTTAGGTTGCTATTGATATGCTAACCTCGATTATACATTCGGTACAAAATAAAAATACCACTCGATTTCTCAAGTGGTATTTGTGTCGGGAAGACAGGATTCGAACCTGCGACCCCCTGGTCCCAAACCAGATGCGCTACCGGCCTGCGCTACTTCCCGAACCCGGTTATTGACAGTAAACTGTCAATGTTTTTAAAGCGGTGAGGGCGGGATTCGAACCCGCGGTACGGTTTGACCCGTACGACAGTTTAGCAAACTGTTGGTTTCGGCCACTCACCCACCTCACCTGTATTTTTAGCCCGCAAAACGTAGCTTGCTGAGGCGTAAGAACTTATTATGGCCTTCTCTCAAAGGACTGCAAAGATAATAGTAATAACGGAATAACAAAACATTTTTGTCTCACAATTCAGGCTATAGCTGTATTATTTTTTATTTAATAAATGATGCTGCTAATACTACCTTATAATAGCATACTGCAGTTGTATCATAAAGTAATCACGGTTGATATACTTTATGTTACCAGTCCCCAGGTTCAGCATACTTTCCCTGTAGGCCACACCACAGCCTATCCTTTTGGTAAGCGAATAATTAATGTTCAGCACCACACCGGGGTCCACCTCAGGTATCTTTTTCGATTCCAATGCCAGCCTTTCATTCCACGATGCCAGTGTGCTGTTGGCTACCAATATCTTCTGCACATCCAGCCCTATGCTGCTATTTATTTTCTTATGCAGCTTAATGTTTACAGCAGGGTTTAACTGCAGGTATGGGGTGCTGCGGCTGTGTTGTTCATACCATGTTTCTACCTGCCGGTGTATTTCCATAACGCTGCCGGTATCTGTAGTTACTACACGTGGTACTTCTGTTATCTTCTCGTTTTTAAAAGGTATCCCTTGTTGTCCCTGTATGTAGCGAAGGTTGGTTTCTATAGAAATGGTACGGCTTACACGATTGCGTACCGTTACTCCTGCAGCAATGTTATTTCTGTTCTGGAAAGCAAAACCTCCGTTAATGGAAAGGCTCATGCCTTTATCAGTTTTCGGCTCATAGTAATCATTAAATGGTAAGGGCTGCTGTTGCTTGGTGTTAGGTTTCGGTACACCGTTAATTGCCATGTCATCGCCCTTTTGCATTGTTGGTGTGGGCAGCGCGCGGTCAGGTGTGTTGGTATCTGCATCAAGGCTACTGCTTTTGTGCAATAGGGTAGGGCTGTGCGGTATGTTTTGCTTACGGGCAACCACAGCGGTATTCGTAATGCTATTGTTAGTATCGTGTATTGTAACGACAGGTGCAGGCATGATTGATGGTGCCTGTTTTTTCTCTGCCACAGTAACGACAGGCACATTTGTTTTGTTGCCTGAAAAATGCCAGATGCCTGCGCCAAGGCTCAAAGCAAGGCATGCGGCGGTAGCCCACTGTTTAGCGCTGAAAGGTATTAGGAAGAAAAGTGCTGTACGGTTAGGTTTTTCATCAAGCCTTGCCTTCAGCAATTCCCAGTTGCGCTCATCGAATGGCAGTATCTCCTCCGATGCTATTTTTTGTAACGAGGTATCAAATTCATTATTGGTCATAGCGCACCGTTTTTTGAAACGTTAGCCGATAGTCTCTGTTTTAGTAGTTCCCTTGCCTGGTTTACATACCAGTACGATGTGCCTTCTTTAATGTTCAATAGCTGTGCAATTTCTTTGTGCGAATACCCGTCAAATACAAACAGGTTGAAAACGGTTTTATGCATGGCGGGCAATGCTTGTATGGTGTGAACCAATTCTTTAAATCCTATTTGCTGTATGGCATTGTCGCTATGTGCGGCCATCACTTGCTGGGCTTTTACGTCGTCTATTTCCATATATCTGTCACCTTGCTTGCGCATCACATGCTTCACATTATCCAGGCAGGTATGCACCAATATGCGTTTCATCCATCCCTCAAAAGAACCATCACCCCTGTATTGTTCTATCCGTGTAAATATTTTGTAAAACCCGTCGTTCATCCACTGCTCAGCATCTTGCTGGTTGGTAGCATAGCGCATACATATCTTCAGAAAGTCGCTATAGTATTGCCTGTACAGGCCGGCTTGCACCTTCCTGTCCTGGGCTTTACATCCTGCTATTATTTCCTGGTCTGTTAATACGGGCATTGGGAGCTACTTGCGCTTAATGTACAAAAACCGGCTGCATTTGCATGCTGCCGGTATGGTAGTTCTTCGTAGTACTACTATGGCAATACTACGCGGTCTTTACCGGATGTTTTAGATATATGGCAGCAGTCTGTACTGATGCTATAATCTTCCTGAACAACTTTTGTACCACTCTTAAAACCTACAAAGCGAACCGTAGTCGTGCTGTTTTGATGGCCGGGTGCCCAACTGTCGTTAAATACTACATAAGACTTTGTATAATCATCGTATTCATACAAGCTCGTGGGCAATTTAGCACCCGTCATATCTTCGGTATGAAATGCATCCAATGTTACCGGTGCACCACCCGCATCTAAAACCTGCAGGCGCACTTGCTCAAATTGCATGGTGCATACAACGCCATCACATTCACCGTTAGGTGATAATACTACGCGGTTTTTGCCAGATGTTTTAGATATATGGCAGCAGTCTGTACTGATGTTATAATCTTCCTGAACAACTTTTGCACCATTCTTAAAGCCTACAAAACGAACCGTAGTTGTGCTGTTTTGATGGCCGGGCACCCAGTTGTCGTTAAATACTACATAAGCCTTGTTATGATTATCGTATTCATACAGGTTGGCCGGCAATGTAGCACCCGCCATGTCTTCGGTATGAAATGCATCCAATATTACCGGTGCACCACTTGCATCTAAAACCTGCAGGTGCACTTGCTCAAACTGCATGGTGCAGGCAACACTGTCACATGGGGTTGAATCATCGCCTTTAGGTGGCTTATTGTGGCTTTCCTTTTGTGAAGCAGGGTTTTTTAAATGCTGTGCTTTATCGCATCCTACCCATAAGCTGGCTCCCAGCAGCAGTGCAAACAGAATTCTGGTTTTCATACAATCGTCGTTTTAAATAGTATTAAGAATGTGGTTTACTAATAAAGACGACGCATCTTCCCAAAGCCTTGGCGCAGAGCTGTATTTTTTTGAAAATAAAAAATCCCCGGTTGTGTACCGGGGATGTATAATGTAGTAAAATGGTTGGTTTAGATGCTGGCCAGCTGCACTTTCTGCTGCAGTTCCAGCATATGTTCTTTATACTCGGTATCGGTATCCATCAGGTTTTCTACCGTTTGGCAGGAGTGGATAACCGTAGTATGGTCGAAACCGCCAAAGTGTTCGCCAATGTTTTTCAGCGAGCTCTTGGTAAATTTCTTAGCCAGGTACATCGTTATCTGGCGGGCCTGTACTACTTCGCGCTTGCGGGTTTTAGCCAGCAGCCTGTCATATGGCAGGTGGAAGTAATCGCACACCATTTTCTGTATGTTCTCGATGGTCAGTTCGCGTGCCGATGTTTTCACAAAGTTCTTCATCACACGCTTCGCCAGGTCGATGTCTATTTCTTTCTTGTTCAGCGTAGCCTGTGCAAACAGGGCTATCAGTGCACCTTCCAGCTCACGTACATTGCTTTGTACGTTGTAGGCTACATACTTCACTACATCTTCCGGTATATCCAGGCCTTCCTGCCTCATCTTCACCTGCAGTATCTGCTGGCGGGTTTCAAAGTCAGGTGCTTGTATATCCGTATTCAGTCCCCAGCGGAAACGGCTCAGCAGACGTTCCTGCATACCTTCCATGTCTTTGGGTGGGGTATCGCTGGTCAGTATTATCTGCTTACCGCTCTGGTGCAGGTGGTTGAAGATGGCAAAGAACACATCCTGTGTTTTTACCGCCGGTACCAGCAGGTGCACATCATCTACTATCAGCACATCTATCAGTTGGTAGAAGTGGATGAAGTCATTTACTTCGTTGTTCTTAGAGTGCTCTATGAACTGGTTGATGAATTTCTCTGCGCTTACATACAGCACGGCTTTGTTGGGGTGCAACCTGCGCACTTCATTGCCAATGGCCTGTATCAGGTGGGTTTTACCCCAGCCTACACCACCAAATATTACCAGCGGGTTGAAGGCCGTAGCGCCGGGCTTCTGTGCCACGTGCTGGCCTGCACTGCGGGCCACACGGTTACAGTCGCCTTCTACATAGTTTTCAAATGTATAGTTGGCATTCAGCTGCGGGTCTATCTGCATGCGCTTCAGGCCCGGTATGGCATATGGTGTTTTAATATTGTGCGGATCGTCCCATTTCATGGGCATATCCACATAGTTGTTGTCTTTAGCAGGCTTGTTATAAGTGCTGCCGGGCATGTTGATAGATGCCGGGTTGCGCTGGTTCGAACTGCTTTCCATCAGTATGCGGTATTCCAGGCGTCCTTCTTTGCCCAGCACACGCTTGATGGTTTTACCCAGCAGTTCTACATAGTGCTCTTCCAGCCACTCGTAAAAAAATTGACTGGGAACCTGCAGGGTAAGTATATTATTTTCAAGACCAACAGCCTTTATGGGTTCAAACCACGTCTGGAATGTGCGCCAGTTCACATTATCTTTGATAATGTTCAGGCACTTATCCCACGCAGCCTCCGCTTCATTGAATATTTTATTAGAAGTATCGTAAAGGTTGTTATCCATAGTTTGGCTACTCGTTCATCAAGTTAACACCAATTTTTTAAATACGGTAATCGTAGAGCGACGAATATTTAGCCCCGATAGCTTCACGCACAACGGGATATATATTTTTAACACCACATTACCAGTTTCAGTTAAGTATTCCGGCCCCTCTCAAATCAACTATCACAGGGTTATTGCTATGCTTTATTTTTCCTAAAGCAGGACGACGAAATTCCTAACATTTTGTTGAAAAAAAAAATCAATCCGCTATTGTTTGTTTGTTCACAATTACAGATTGGCCTTTGAAAAGTTTGGCACTTTTTTCGTTGCTGAAAACATAATTCCCCATCTGCCTGCATCATCAGGGTTTGCTTTCCGGCTTTGTTGGTCATCGCCACCGGATTATCTAAAAACGCATGTGTATGCCCGCCTATTATAAGGTCTATATAAGCAGTTTCTTTTGCTAATATCATATCACTTACTTTATAACTCATAGCAACCGGCCGCAAAGATACCTGCGTATGTATTACGGCTTGTTAAACTTACATAACCTCTCTGATGTCGTACTGCGTAGAAATACTGTTTTTTATTTCGGGTATATTTACGCCATGAACAGGATAGGGAATATTATTAGGAAGGGTATCATCTCTCCCGTTTTAGAATTCATTCATGACAGCCGTGCAGTAGGTATTACATTGATATGCTGTACACTTATATCACTCATTATCAGCAATACCGGTTGGGGGCCTTCTTATATACATTTCTGGGAGCGAGAGCTTCATATGCCCGTGCCTGAGCTGCATTTGCCGCATACCGTACTGCATCTCATCAACGATGCCCTGATGGCGGTTTTCTTCTTCCTTGTAGGGCTTGAAATAAAACGTGAACTGCTGGTTGGTGAATTGAATACGACAAAGAAAGCTATGCTGCCGGCTATCGCAGCATTGGGCGGCATGGTAGTGCCAGCGCTTATATATACCATATGGTGTGGTGGTACACCTTTTGCACGCGGCTGGGGCATCCCCATGGCTACCGATATCGCCTTTTCTTTGGGTGTGTTGTCATTGCTGGGCAAGCGTGCGCCGTTGTCACTGCGCATCTTCCTTACCGCTCTTGCCATTATAGATGATCTCGGTGGTATTCTCACCATTGCCATCTTCTATGCGCAGGATATTCAATGGATATATCTATTTATAGCACTGGGCATCGTATTCCTGCTGGCATTGTTGAATGCTGCCAAAGTGAAACACTATTACATCTTTTTCTTTTTCGGCATCGTGCTTTGGTATTTCGTATTCAATTCCGGCATACATGCTACCATTGCAGGTGTATTATTAGCGTTTACAATACCGATGCATAAAGTAGAGGAACTGGAGCATGCCCTGCACGATCCGGTCAATTTCATCATCCTGCCACTTTTTGCATTAGCCAATACAGCCATCCTGCTGCCTTCAGATTTTAGCAGTGTATTTTCTTCGCTGGTGCATCACGGTATTTTTATGGGGCTCGTATTAGGCAAGCCCATAGGCATCTACCTCTTCAGTATACTGGCCATACGCATGAAGATGGCTACGCTTCCGGATGGTATCAACCGTAGGCATGTGCTAGGTATGGGTATGATAGCCGGCATTGGTTTTACCATGTCTATCTTCATGGCCACGCTTGCCTTTAGCGATGCACAAACACAGATAGTAGCCAAAGTGGCTATTATAGGTGCTTCTGTAGTGGCCGGTGCTATTGGTTTTGCTTATCTTAAAACAAGGGCGCTTAAGACACTTCGTTAACACCAAACTGCCTCAGATGGTGCCATGCATGTTTGTGTAGCAACTGCACCTGCATATCATAATCCAGGTGTCCGAAGAATGGGTTGGTCACTACTTTCTCGGGGTCTTGTGCATATTCTTTAAAGAAGTGTTCTATCTCTGCCTGCAGCTCGTTCAGCGAGTCTTGTATATTATCGTGTACAGGTGGGGCAGGCTCATCGGGCAATAGCTTATTGGGTGTATTCTCTTTGAAAGGCTTATCGCTTTGCAGGAAGGCCTGCATGCGGGGCAGGTGTTCTTCCGGTGTTTCTAATGTATACGGGTCTTTGCCACTTGCTTGTCGAAACGAGTACGACATATGCTCGATAGTCTGATGCAGGTTCATCTTGCCCCACAGGCCTTTAGTGGCAGGGTCGATGCTGGCCATCAGTTTTACAAAGTCGTTCCTTAAAAAGGTTGCTTTAGCACCCAGGTTTTCCATAGCTTATATTATAGCACTAAATGTACTATGCTTTTAGGATTTAGAAATTAGCTTTTCGGATTTTTAACCTTAGTATTTCGGAATTAAATCTTTAGGATTTAGCATTTAGAAATTAGTATTTCTACAACAATTGTTTTATCAATCCTTCCTGCGTAATGCCTTCCGCCTCGGCCTTGTAGTTGCGCACCACGCGGTGGCGCAGTACCGATAAGGCCATCGCCTGCACATCTTCTATATCGGGCGAATATTTGCCTTGCAGCAGTGCATGGCATTTGGCACCGAGTATCAGGTATTGCGATGCACGTGGCCCCGCACCATAGGCTATGTATTGCTTGGCCGCAGCAGGTGCATTGGCATTGGTAGGCCTTGTCTTGTGCACCAGCCCCACTGCATATTCCAGCACATTATCGGGCACCGGCACACGGCGCACCAGCTCCTGGAAGTACAGTATATCTTCAGCGGTCATTACTTTAGGCAGTGTGTTTTCCAGCGCCCCTGTTGTATTGCGTACAATGGTCACTTCTTCTGCAAAGCTGGGATAGTCCAGCCATATCTGGAACATGAACCTGTCCAGCTGTGCTTCCGGCAGTGGGTAGGTGCCTTCCTGTTCTATGGGGTTTTGCGTAGCTAGCACAAAGAAAGGCGCGGGCAGTTTATACATAGTTCCGCCGGCAGTTATATTACGTTCCTGCATCGCTTCCAGCAGTGCCGATTGTGTTTTGGGTGGCGTACGGTTTATTTCATCGGCCAGTATGATGTTGGCAAACACAGGGCCTTTCACAAAACGGAAATGCCTGCTTTCATCCAGTATCTCAGCACCCACTATATCACTGGGCATCAGGTCGGGGGTAAACTGTATGCGTTTGAAAGATAGGTCCAGCACATCCGATACCGTTTTTACCAGTAGCGTTTTTGCCAGCCCCGGCACACCTACCAGCAGGCTGTGGCCATTGCATAGTATAGATATGATCAGTTTATCCACCACCTCATTTTGTCCTACTATCACTTTGCTTATAGCGGTGCGTATGGCTTCGTATTTTTCTTTCAGGGCTTTAGCTGCGTCAATATCCGTTGCGTATGGCATCTCGTGGTCTGTGGTTTGCTATTTTTTAATACAGGTACGTAAAATAAGATAGTAAGTTCTATTATTTTGCTAAAATTGACAAATAACACCCCAATCCCAAATTACTAATTCCAAATTCCCAATATAATGACCATACAACAAGCACAGCAGCAGGTAGACGAATGGATAAAGACCATAGGCGTGCGCTATTACAGCGAACTGACCAACCTGGGTATACTGATGGAAGAAACCGGCGAACTGGCCCGCCTTATGGTGCGCCAATACGGTGAACAGTCTTTCAAGGAAAGTGATAAAGGCAAAGAGCTGGCCGATGAAATGGCCGATGTGCTGTGGGTGCTGCTATGCCTCGCTAACCAAACCGGGGTAGACCTCACCGCCGCCCTGCAAAAGAATTTTGATAAAAAAACAAAACGCGATGCAGACAGGCATGCGGGGAATGATAAGTTGAAATGATTAGTAAATAAAAAAGCCGGTTCATCAGAACCGGCTTTTTTATTTATATGCTAGATATATTATTTAGCAACAGTAAATTGGCTTGCAACAGCACCGCCTTTGCTGGTAGAAACGGTATAGATATAGTTACCGTTAGCCAGGTTTGCAGTTTCAATAGTTACAATGCTTTCGCCTTTGTTCAGGCCATTTTTGTTGATAGTGCTAACAACACGTCCGGTTACATCCATAACGTTGATAGTTACGTCAGCAGCTTCGTCCAGAGAGAATTTGATGTTAGTGTTATTGATAGCTGGGTTAGGATAAGCACCGAAGAACGTCATCCCGTTGCTTTGGAAACCACCAACAGAAGTAGGCCAGCAGTTACCGCAAGTGTATTGTATTATAGGGAAGATAACTTGATCACCTGCACCGCTGATGCGGTAATCCCACTGCCATGACTTCCATGCATTGCCAGACTCTTGTGTTACCCTATTAGGAGTAATTAGGGTATCGTTTGTACCTGATTCTACAGTATACAGATCGCTCATTACAGTATTGGTAGAATACAAGCCGATAGTATCACCACCTAAGCTACCCCATGTATATGCGATAGTATAACCTACGTATACATCTTTATTGATACCGCTGATTGGAGACGAGAAATAGGCAACGGTGAACTGGCCCATAGTGATGCTTGACAATGCAACACTTTTGCTGCCCAGAGATGTGTTAGGATAGCCATAAGTATATACTTTGTTCAGGCCGGTTACAGGGTTCTTTGCAGTGCCTTGAGACCATACATTAAATACTACTTGTTTTGTAGTGCTAGCATTTTTTGTACCATGGAAACGTGCTACAACACCCAGTATGCGATAAGGGGTGTCAGCAGGTGCTACTTGGTCGATAACATTATAACGATAAAGTTGGGCAAAACCTTTCAGATTCCTCCAGTTAATACCATAAAGCTTTCCGCTATCATTAGGTAAAGAGAAATCGTAGATAGGGGCCAATTGGTCAGTAGTAGTTGTTTGTTTAGACGATGCAAAGTACAGCGTGTCACCAGCTACTTCTGTAGTTTTAGCTCCAGATAGGTCGATAGTGTTTGTAGCTGTCGCAGCAGCGCTATTAACTGACATTGATTTAATAGCGATGTTTTCTTGCGCATAACCGCAAACACTCACGGCACTAGCAAAAGCGAATAGTAATAATTTTTTCATAAAAGTGTTTTAGAAATTTTAGCGAATATAATTTTTTTACACAGTTTAACAAAAGATAATTTAGGGTAGTGTTTTTGCATGTAGGCTAATTTTTTGAATGATTTAAAAGTAATTTTGCCTTTTAATAGACGGATGTATTATATGCACTGTTAGGGTTATGCATATCTATTTACATTTCTGTTACAAAAGTATTTTGGAGATATTTAGATGATTTTTTCGTCAAAACTGATAGAGGATGCGGTGCAGGAGTTTTCAAAACTCCCGGGTATAGGTAAAAAAACAGCCTTGCGCATGGTGCTGCAATTGCTGAAAATGGAGCAGCAGAGCGTAGCGAGTTTCACAGATGCTATTGCCCGTATGCGCAATGAGATATGCTTTTGCAAGCAATGCCACAATGTATCGGATGGTGATACCTGCGCTATATGCAGTAATCCCGGCCGCACCCGCACCCAGGTATGTGTGGTGGAAAATATCCGAGATGTAATAGCCATAGAAAGTACCCAGCAGTATAATGGCCTGTATCACCTGCTGGGTGGCATCCTGTCTCCTTTAGATGGTATCGGCCCCGAACAACTGAATATAGCATCGCTGCACGATAGGGTGCGCGATAATGGGGTAGAAGAGCTCATCATGGCACTAAGCCCTACTATAGAGGGCGATACTACAGTTTATTACATTGCCCGCCAGGTAAAAGACCTGCCCGTAAAGATAACCACCATAGCCCGCGGCATAGCTTTCGGAGGTGAACTGGAATATGCAGATGAAATGACATTGGCGCGCAGTATAGCCAAACGCCTGCCAATAGATAATTACGTAAATATTAAAGGCGCTTAGTTTACAGCAATAGTCCCCTCATACACAAACACCGCCGGCCCTTTCAGGTACACATTGGTAGCACTGGTGGCAGTATCTTTTACAAAAGAAACAGTTAAATCGCCGCCGGGTGTATGTATGGCCGTAGTAAAGCTTCCTGTTTTATCGCCCGAGGCCGCAATGGCCGATGCTGTTACGCCCGTGCCGCAGCTCAATGTCTCATCTTCCACACCACGCTCATAGGTACGCACCCATATAGCATCAGCCAGCTTCTGCACAAAATTTACGTTGATGCCTTTCTCACTATGCGTGGTTCTTATACTTCTGCCATTGCTGAATACATTGGTACGCTGCACATCATCCACCCATTGCACATAGTGCGGCGAGCCGGTATTCATTATGGTACGTTCAGCCGTAGCATCTATGTCTTTTACATCCTGCATCTGCAGGTTCACTATGCCATTTTCTATAGTAGCGGTATGCGCGCCATCTATGGCTATAAAGCGTGCGGTATCTTTTACAATGCCTAAGCTATGTGCAAAGGCTGTAATACACCTGCCACCATTGCCACACATAGTGCTCTCATTACCGTCTGCATTATAATATACCATCCGGAAATCATAGTCGGCTTCGTTTTCCAGCAGCATCAGGCCATCTGCCCCTATCCCAAAGCGGCGGTGGCACAACTGGGCTATTTGTTCAGTACTTAGCACAATGTTTTTATCCCTGTTGTCTATGAGTATAAAATCATTACCCGTACCCTGGTATTTATGAAATGCAATGTTCATCTGTCAAAATTAAAACGCTTTTCTGTAGCGTGGCATATAGTGCTATTCGGCTTATTTATTCCCCGGAAAATATTGCTCCGCACGCGAGTTCAGGTTCTGGCTGCTCGATCCCGTTGCTATGTATAATATAGAGCGCCATGCGGTGTTTCTGCGCTCTCCACGCACATTACTATGCAGCAGTTCAAAATCGCCTACCATCTGTGCCGGCCTGTAAAATAACAATACGGCCCCCTGTGGATGTCGTGGCAGCACATTATATGTCCATATTTCATAAGGCCTGGCACCGGGTTCGCTTTCTACGGTGATGCGCTCATTCGGTGCACCGTATTTCAGGTATATCTCACCACGCTCTGTTTCATACCCCGGCTTGCCCGTACCGCGAAACAGGTTGTTCACTTCCTTTACTTTTTCAGTATACGCATCCCATGCCTTTTTAGGATCCTGGTTGTTGCGCGATTTCCAGAAGTTATAAATGAAGTAGCGCATATAACTTTCATCCGGCTTATGCGCAAAATTGTTAATCGTATTCACCTCTATGGGTGTGCTGATGGGGCGTATCATTTTCAGGATAGCCTTCAGTTGCGGCACGGTAAACTTGGCTACAAAAGTGGTACTGATATCCAGGTAGTTTACCTTTTCAAATACTACAGTGTCAGACTCGTCGTTGCTGCCCGCTTTTTTATCACTCACCCGTTGAAAAAAAGCGCTACTGCTGGCAAGTACTTCCTGCGTCCTATCTTGCAATACAATATTCAGGTAATAATTACCCGATGGCAGGTCGCTGATGTTGAACTTGCCTGATACAGGTTGCACTTCTGCTGTTTTCAGCGTATCCGTTGCCGACATTTTAAAACCGGCATCTTGCAATGGCCTGCGCGATATATAGGTTTTCTGTATCAGCAGCATAGTGTCAGGTAAGGTATTACTGTCATACAGCTCACTGTAAAAGAATAGCGTGTTACGGCCGTTATCTATAAAGTTGGCGCACAAGGGTATTTGCTGCCTGTTATTCTTGCTGAATACTGTTTGCACGTCAGAATTATAAACGGTATCCAGCAGTTGCACGTCGCTATACATAGGCTTGCCCGATGGCGGCGTTACGTGCACCGTATCTACAGTATAAAACTGGCTGTTGGAATCTATTACTTCGGTCAGCTTCAGTTCCATCCACATTTTACCGGCCGGTAGCTTATAGCGTTGCAGCTCGGTAATGTTTTGTGCAAAGGCTTGCTGCTGGGTAGCTACAGGGTTGGTCTGCATAATGTATTTGTCTTGCAGCACTACGCCGGTTTCATTCCTGAAGGTGATTTCGGTTTTTACCTTGGCTATCAATTGCCCCGGGTTTATTTCCATAAACAGCAAGCTGCCGGGCGCTATTTGCCAATACACTTCGGCATAGGCACTGTAGCCGTTGTTGTCAGGCACATAAAACACTTTGTGCGATGCTACCACTTCTATCGCCCCTGCGCGAAAGAAGCAAAGCATACACAACAAACTAAGCCCGGGCCATCTCTTCATTTTTTGTATTTTTCGCAAATTACAGCAACATTTAGTTTTTGCAGGGCCACAGTGCTCATTTTATGATATTATTACCTAAGCATGGCGTTTATTGTTAGTTCTATTATCCCGTTTCCTAATATAGCATGGTGGTTGCAGGTGTCCGGTGCTGATAAAGTATTATTCGACGGGGCCGAACATTTCGAGAAGATGAGCTACCGCAATAAGTATTTTATTGCCGGCTCCAATGGCAGCATCCAGCTATCCATACCGCTGGAAAGTGGCCGTGAGCAGCGCACCCCCATGAACGAGGTAGTGATATATAATACAGAACGCTGGCAAACCCGCCACTGGCGCACACTCGTATCTGTTTACAAACGCTCGCCTTATTTCGATCATTATGAGTATGAACTGCAACCTCTGTTCGAACAGCCCTACACATCGCTTACCGCCTTCAACATGGCCACCATACACTGGCTGAAAAAGCAATTGCACTTGCAGTTTGAAGAAGCCTTTACGGAAAACTATGTAAAGCATTACGATGATGCCACCGCCGACCTTCGCGATATAAAACCGGGTATAGAACGTAACCCTGTACAGATGCCCGAGCCATATTACCAGATGTTTGCCGACCGCAATGGCTTTGTGCCCAATCTCTCTATGCTCGATTTGTTATGCACCGAAGGGCCACATGCTATGCAATGGCTTAAGGATAACCGCAGTATGGTAGAAAGCTGGATGGCGAAGAAAGGTTAATCGCCCTTGCGCATTTTCCATACGCCGTACATAGCTTCCTGCACAATGCCTTTCGACATTTTCGACTGGCCTTCTTTACGGTCTATAAAGGTAATAGGCACTTCTTCTATTTTGAAGCCCAGCTTCCAGGCGCGGTATTTCATTTCTATCTGGAAGGCATAACCTATAAACTGTACTTTATCCAGCGGTATGGTGCTCAGCACCTTGCGCCTATAGCATATAAAGCCCGCCGTAGGGTCTTTTACCGGCATCCAGGTAATGATGCGGGTATATAAAGCGCCGCCTTTCGATATGAATATCCGGTCCCACGGCCAGTTTACTACTTTGCCGCCACGGGTATATCGGGAACCTACTGCTACATCTGCTCCATGCACACATGCCTGGTACAGGCGTATCAGGTCTTCAGGGTTGTGAGAAAAATCGGCATCCATCTCAAAGATGTATTCGTAGCCTTTATTCAATCCCCATTTAAAACCTGCTATATAGGCCGTGCCCAGTCCCAGTTTGCCACTGCGTTCCAGCAGGTGCAGTTGTTCAGGGTACGATTGCTGTAAATTCTTTACGATTTGCGCTGTGCTGTCCGGAGATCCGTCATCCACTATCAGAATATGAAACCCACCTGCCAGTGACAGCACTTTCAGGATGATACGTTCAATATTCTCCTTTTCGTTATATGTTGGTATAATAACAAGTTTGTCCAAAACAGGGCAAATTATGAAAGGTCTAAAATAAACAAATTATGCATAAACGTTCGTTAAATAAACACTTATGCTTTCCCCGTCAGCTTCTTCAGCTTCATCTGGTTTAGTATTTCCGATATCTTCTGCTTCGTATGCAGCGAAAAATCAGCCTGCATCATCCAATCGTAATACTGTGGCTCCCGGTTGAAGACATCTTCCACACGCTGCCCTTTATACTTACCGAAGTTGAATATCGGGTGGCCATCTTTCATCACCATCCGGCGAGCATAGTCCACCATCGGTTCGCCGCTGGTAAAGTCATGCAGTTGCTTCACTTCAAGGCCCAGCTCATTATACCTGTCCAGTTGTGCTTCCAGTATCTCGATGGTAGCTAGTGTATCAGCTTCTGCACTATGCGCATTTTCCAGCAGCTTGTTGCAGTAAAACTTATATGCGGCAGCCAATGTGCGGGCTTCCATTTTAAAAAATATCTGCTGCACATCTATCATATGGCGGTCTGTAAAGTCTACATGTATATCTACACGCAGAAATTCCTCGGCCAGCATGGGTATGTCAAATTTATTAGAGTTGTAGCCCGCCAGGTCACAGCCTTTCATCCATTCGTATATATCATGGGCCACCATTTTAAATACCGGTGCATCTTTTACGTCTTCATCGCTGATGCCATGTATGGCGGTAGACGTTGGCGGTATGGGCATGCCGGGGTTCACACGTTTGGTCATGCTCATGCGTGTGCCGTCGGGCATCAGTTTTACCATGGCCAGGTCTATGATGCGGTCTTTTGCATGGTCGGTTCCGGTACTCTCAATATCAAAAAAGATGATGGGTTTCTTTAAGCTAAGCTGGGCCATTTATCTATGCTTTATCAATTTTGCTGCGAACATACGCCATTCCAGTCAATTCCGTCGAAAGTACCGGAGCTCATCAGCAGCAGGCACACGGGCTGTTCTGTTTTCAGCAGTTCTGAAACTGTTTTTTCTAATGTGGTTTTGTTATCGATAGCCTGCAGGTCATTCCGGTCGAAATGCTGCTGCACGGTGGCTGTATCCAGGTTGGGCAGGCCTTTCAGTTGCAAGGCATGGTGGCTGAAGTACACAATGGCCGCATCTGCCGCATCCATGCTGCCCTTATATTCACTTAGGAATTGCTCGTTCAGGCTGCTGTATGTGTGCAGTTCAAAGCAAGCTACCAGCTTATGTTTGGGGTATCCTTCGCGCACGGCTTCCAGCGTGGCTTTCAGCTTCGATGGTGCATGCGCAAAGTCGCGGTAAGCCACCAACCTGTCCGATGTATATATCTTTTCCAGTCTGCGCGCCGCACCGCTAAAGTCGGCTATGGCTTTGTAGCAGTCTGCTTCACTTACCCCCAGTAGTTTACACACGGCTATCGCGCCCTGCATATTCAGCAGGTTGTGGCGACCGAATACCGATACGGGTACGTTGCCATGCGCTGTTTCCAGCACGGCAATACCATCTTCATAATGGAAGGCGGGCATGCTGTATGCTTGTGCGTCTAAATGCTGTGCCGATGTAGTGATCACATCGCTCACTTCGGGGTCTGTATCGTTATAAAATACCGGTGAGCCTGCTGCTATACCTTGCAGGTATTGTTCAAACTGGCTGCGGTATATCTCGTAAGTGGGGAATACATTGATATGGTCCCAGGCTATACCGCTCAGCACACTGATATGTGGTTGGTAAAAGAATATCTTGGGTTTCTTTTCAATTACGGATGCCGGGTATTCATCGCCCTCCAATACTATAATGGGTGCATCACTCAGCTTTACCGACTGGTCGAAACCCGCCACTTTGGCGCCCACCATATAGTCGAAGTCCACACCCTGGTGGCGCAGTATATGCATCACCATCGATGTGATGGTGGTTTTGCCGTGGCTGCCGGCTATCACTACACGCTTTTTCTCTTTGCTCACTTCGTAAATATATTCCGGGAAGGAGTAGATAGGGATGCCCAATTTCTGTGCTGCCAGCAGTTCCGGGTTATCGGCTTTGGCATGCATGCCCAGTACTATGGCATCCAGCTTATTAGTTATTTTTTCAGGAAACCAGCCATAGGCTTCGGGTAAAATGCCTGCCGCAGCCAGGTTACTTTTGGCAGGGTCGTTTATTTCGTCGTCGCTGCCCGTTACTTCATTTCCCTGCTTTTTTAGTGCCAGGGCCAGCTGGTGCATCACCGCACCGCCCACGGCAATAAAGTGTATATACTTCATTAAATTTTGTTATCTTCGTACAAATGTAAAATACCCTTTTAAACTATTTTTTCAAGTTTCATTGATTATGCAACATTTTTCTAAGATTCGTCGTGTAGTTCCGGTAATTGCGGTTATAGCTTTGGCGTTGTTGGCTTCCTGCAATAGTTCCAGCAGGAAGTATGGTTGCCCTAATAAGTTGCAGGCTTCCGTTTCTTTGCGCTAATTTCTTTAGGTTTTATACAATGCAAAGGTTGACAGGTTTATGGCTTGTCAACCTATTGTTGTTTTAGCAGGGTAGCATATGCAGCTATCATTCAAGGCATTAAAAAAGGACGGTATCAAACCGTCCTTTTTCTATATCGTACATCTGTGTTCTACAGGAAAGAATAACCTAGGTGCAATTGAATAGTTCTTGTTTTCCACGAGCTGGAAATAGAAGACGCATTCATATCTGAAAGGCCGATGATATAACGTGCGCCCGCACGCAGGCCCATGGGCAGGTTGGCTTGCAGCCCCAGTACGCCCGATACATCGCCCGATTTAAAGATACTCTTCGTATCCTTCAGCAGGTTGTCTTTGTCATTGATGTTCAGCACACCACTATATTGCGGGCCTACCTGGAACCAGATAGGGCCTGCTATTTTTACATTCAACAGTATGGGTATGTTCAGGTAGCTAACGGCAAAGTTGCCTTCTTTAGCAGAGTCTGCTGCGTTGTTAAACAATGCTTCGCGGCCTTTGTAAAACTCCACACCTTTACCGGTATATTTTACAGAGCTGAACAGCGCCTCACCGGTTACGCCAAAGCGCTTCCAGCTAACACCGCCAAATAAACCGGCCACAATACCGGGCTTATAGCCATTCTTCCATACATCGCCATCCAGCGTAGCAAAGTTGGCCCCTACTTTAATACCCAGGTCCACTTTCGTTGGCAGTACTTTGGTTACGGGGTTTTGCGCCCACAGCACCATTGGCATCACCAATGCAATTGCTATTATTAATAAACCGATGCGTTTCATGTTATTCATATTATCTTTCTTTCGGATTAAATTTTATTCTGATGCGCAAATTTATTAAAATTCTATTAAAACTTTAACAAAAACGCATGTAAATCAAATTTGTTGTTCTTCAATGACAATAAATTTTGCCTCCAATGGCTTTATTGCCTTATATATAGTATCAAAAAAATCATTCCCAAGCACCGCATAGTAGCCCGAAAAATTATCGGTACGCTCCTGTAGCCTGTTTCCGGGGAAGATACTTTCCTTCAGCCTGTATATTTTTTGCAGTTGTTCCTGCATTTTCCTCTTTTCAGCCCGCAGCATTTTCTTTTCCAGCACCTGCAGTTGGTAGCGCACCTTGGCCAGCACGGCATCTGCCGATGAACGCAGGGTAGGGTCCAGCACTTGTGCCTTATCTTTCAGTTGGGTAATGATGCCTTCCATGGCTGCCGTTTCTTCGGTAGTATGCCAGTTATCATTGCCATTGCGGGTCAGGTATTCACGCACCAGCGCCACTTCCGACCGGAATACATCGCCCACGCTAAAGCCCAGTTGCCTGCGGTGTTTGCCCTGGTAGGCATTTATCCACTGCACCGACTGGCGTTGCAGTATCACGGGGTAAAATACTTTATAGGCTTCAAACAGTGGCTTCAGTTCCAGCCAATACGCCACTTCTGCACCACCACCTATAAAAGCCACATTGGGCAATATACTTTCCTGGAAGATGCCGCGCAGTATCACATTGGGGCTAAACCTTTCGGGGTGTGCTGTCAGCTCTGCCAGTATCTCTTCTTCCGTCCATGCTATCTCTGTATTCAGCACTATCCATTTGCCGCTGCGTTTCTCAATACGCTCACGCAGGTTGTCTTTCAGGTAGAAAAGGTTGATGAGCCTGGGGTGTGCCTGTGCCCGGTAGTATTCTTCTATATTTTCTATCTGCTCCGATACCAGTCCGTATGCCAGGTGGTTTTGCAGGTCGTCCTGCAGCACGGGCAGTATCGCCTGTTTAAAGGCAGCCTCATCGGGGTCCAGCACCACCAGTCCGTACCTGCCAAAGAGCATATGTACCAGGTACTGCGTTGCAGCGCCTACGGTCTTGTGTTTCAGGTAGGCATTGGTAACCATTTCCTTCAGCTCGTCCGTATGTTTACCCGGCGGCCCCAGTAGCCTGAAGAATTCGTCCAGCAAGGGTTTCAGGCTCTTCGTGTCCATACGCCCTACAGCGCCCGTTTGCCCGTTGGCATCCCATACAAATTTGCGGTCGGCATACTTAAAGGTGCCCAGCTCTTCCAGGTCATTATCCTCGCTGCCCATGTAATATACCGGCACAAAATGCTTATCGCTATGCTGCGCATTCAGTTCATCGGCCAGTTTTATGGCGTGCAGTATCTTATATATAAAATACAGGTAGCCCGTCATCAGGTTGGGCTGATGCGCCGTGCATATGGTGTACGTATTATCGTTGACAAGGGCGGCTATATTGGCCGTCACCTTATCGTTGGCGGGCAGGGCAGCATATTGCTTTTGCAGGGTGCTTACCAGCATTTGCCGGTTTACCGGGTATTGGCCCCGGTCGGCTATCGCCTGCTGCAGGCCCGCCGCATCGGGTGTGTATTTATAAAAGTCTTTAGTAGTGGGTGCGTTGCCTATATAATCAAGTACCAGGTCAGAGAAATAACCCGTTTCGCTATATGGCAGGTAAGTACAGTCAATATCCACTTATCTGATATTTAGTGTAGCGAAGGTAAGGGTAGTGTTTTATAGTTGAGTTATGCAGTGATAGGGATTTTTGATTGATGAGAAAAAACTAACTTCGTAAGATAAGTATTGTACATGCATTTGCAATTTATATCAGACGCGTCGGGGAAAACAACAGGTGTATTCATACCTATTGAAGAGTGGAATGCATTAAAGGCAAAATATAAAGGCATAGAAGACAATATGGACATCCCCGAATGGCATAAGGATATCGTTTCAGAACGTAATGAAGCGTACCGCAAAAATCCCGGCCAGGCGCAGGACTTCGACGATGCAATGGATGAAATCGAAAAGGATCTTTAATGTATCGTACTGTTATGTTGCCTGCAGCCAGGCGCGATATACAGGAGGCTGCGAAATGGTACAATACACAATTGGATGGTTTGGGTAAACGGTTTGCACAGAATGTGCGAAATAAGGTTGCTGCCATCAGGCAAAATCCATTCGCATTTGCCATAAGATACCAGGACACAAGGGTGGCGGTGTTAGATGTATTCCCATTTCTTATTCACTATTTTATTGAAGAGACGGATAAGCGAATTGTAATCTCCGCCGTGTTACATACTTCAAGAAATCCGGTTAATAGATATGAGTAAATCATTTTCGGATTCATATTACATTTGATCCTCCTATGCAATCCAATAGCATCAAAAACTGGTCGGAAGACGAACGCCCGCGCGAGAAAATGCAGCTGAAAGGCCCGGCATCCCTATCCGATGCCGAACTGCTGGCCATCCTCATTTCCAGCGGCACCAAAGAAAAGTCAGCACTCGACCTCGCACGTGATATCCTGGCACTGGCGCATAACAACCTGCATGAGTTGGGCAGGCTGGGTATACTGGAGCTGCAAAAGACAAAAGGCATTGGCGAGGCACGCGCTATCACCATAGCTGCAGCATTGGAACTGGGCCGCCGCAGGCAATTGGGGGAAGGTTTGCAACGCCCCACCATCACGCAAAGCGCCGATGCTGCAGAGATAGCCATACCCCTGTTGCGGGACCTGACGCATGAAGTATTCTGCGTCCTCTATCTCAACCAGGCCAATCGTGTCATCCGGCACGAGATCATCAGCAGTGGCGGGCTCACCGGTACGGTGGCCGATATCCGCATCATCCTGAAAAATGCCTTGCTGCAAAATGCCAATAAGCTCATCATTGCCCACAACCATCCATCCGGCAACCTGCAGCCCAGCGCCGCCGATAAAGAGCTGACACGCAAGCTGAAAGAAGCCGGCGAAAGCATGGATATTAAGCTTTTAGATCATTTGATAGTGGCCGAAACAAATTACCTCAGCATGGCAGATGAAGGCATTATATAGTGGGCTAATATTGCTATATTGCACTGCTCATAACCAATTGATATAAATAAAATTGCCATCTATAGATAAGCCATGTTAAAAATAGGCGTTTTCGGTGCAGGCCATCTTGGCAAAATACATATACAACAGTGGAAGGAAATACCCGGTATCGAACTGGTGGGTTTTTACGACCCCGATGATACCAACGCAGCATCTGCTATAGACCAGTACAATGTTACCCGTTTTACGGATGTTGACGAGCTGATAAAGGCTGCCGATGCTTTTGACATCGTATCTACCACTACTACCCATTATCCCATAGCCCGCAAATGTCTGCTGAATGGTAAGCATGTATTTATAGAAAAGCCACTGGCCAATACACTGGACGAAGCACGTGAACTGGTAAAACTGGTGAACGAAGCTAATGTAAAATGCCAGGTAGGCCACGTAGAGCGTTATAATCCCGCATTCCTGGCGCTGGGCGATGAAACGCTGCAGCCCATGTTTATAGAGGCACACCGCCTGGCACAGTTCAATCCCCGTGGTACCGATGTATCTGTGATACTCGACCTGATGATACATGATATTGATATTGTGATGCACCTGGTGAAATCGCCCGTGCGCCGCATATCTGCCAGTGGTGTATCTGTCATCAGCGAAACGGCCGATATTGCCAATGCCCGCATTGAGTTTGATAATGGTTGCGTGGCCAATCTTACCGCCAGCCGCATATCGTTGAAAAAAATGCGTAAGCTGCGCCTCTTCCAGCGCGATGCTTATATCAGTATCGATTTCCTCGACAAGAAAACAGAGATCGTACGCCTGAAGGAACCGGGCATGAGCAAAGGTATGTTCGACTTCCCGGTCGATTTACCAAGCGGCGATACCAAGATCATTTCTATGAATATGCCCGAAGTAACACCATCCAATGCCATTCGCAGCGAACTGGCAGAATTTGCAGAGGCCATCAAAAATGACAATAGTGTGAGAGTGAGCGTGTATGATGGCTACAATGCTATGGATGTAGCACACCAGGTGCTCAAAAAAATGAGTCTTCACAACGAATTGCATAATGTTTAGCACAATTATTGCGTATTGATTATAGGGTTACACTGATAGTTTAATAATGAGAATACTTACTTCTGTGGCGGCAATGTTGGCTTGCTGCCTTTGGCAAAGCTGCGATATCATCAATCCTGCTGAAACGGTACCTACCTATGTGCAGATAGATTCATTTGTTATGACAACAGATAATCCTACTGCTACCGGCACTGTCAATCAGAAAATACTCACGGCCTGGATATATTTTAATAACAGCCCGTTGGGGGTCTATAATATCCCCGGCCGCATTCCTATACCTACCGATAAGCCCGGCACAGTGCAGATAGGTGCAGGCATTACTTTCAATGGTTTAGGCGATTACCAGATACTCTATCCGTTCTTTACATTCGATACCATGTATCTGCAGCCCAGCCCGGGAAAAACAGTCAACTACACGCCTAAAATAAAGTATACAGAAGCAACTACCTTTCCATGGAAGGAAGACTTTGAAACAGGCAATACTTTTATCAAAGTAAATTCAGATAATACGGAAGATACTTCTATCGTACGTACAGCCGATAAATCGAAGGTATTTGAAGGCGGTGGTGCAGGTTATATCGTACTGGATAGCAAACACCCCTCATCTCAGAATATCAATAACACGAACATTGCTATTAAAACCGGGGATGCCTACCTGGAGATAAATTATAAATGCAATACACCTTTCGAGATAGGCTTGCAAACTACCAAGAACGGCGCCCTGGTGTATGAATATATTGCCGGCGTGAAGCCTAATGAAAAGTGGAATAAGTTTTATGTAAGCCTGCAAAAATTTATAGGAACTTATAACACCAATGCTTACAGGGTAATGATAAAGACAAACCTGCAGGTAGGCCAGTCTGATGGGTACGTATTGTTAGATAACATGAAAGTGGTTTCCTATTAGCAACGGCTATGCTTACCCCTGAAAAGAAAAAAGCTATCCGTCAACTTCTTGTATTCGATTACATAACGGCGGCAGTGTCCTGGATTATCTTCTGGGCATACCGCCATACATTGCTCGATAATACCGGCTTCTTCACTACGCTGGAAACCATGAAGCCGCGCGATTATCTTGCAGCTTTCATTTGGGTGCCGGGTGGCTGGTTGTTGCTATACCTGTTATCAGGCACATATTTCGACCTGTATCGCAAATCGAGGCTGAATGAAATAAACCGTACTCTTATATCCTGCATACTGGGCAGCATCTTCATATCGCTGTTCATCTTTGCCAACGATGCCAAAGATTATTCCTATTTCATACGTATGACAGGGCGCTACCTGCTCATACATACGGCTATTACCCTTACGGTGCGCATGCTATTGCTCAATAGGGTGAAGTACAATATCATCCGTGGCAAGGTAGGCTTCAATACGCTCATTATCGGTGGCAACCAGAAGGCTATTGACATTTACAAACAAATGAAGGATAGCCCCAAAGCATTGGGTAACATCTTCAAGGGCTTCATCTATTCCAATAAAGAGGCGAGCAATGGCATGAGCAAATACCTGCCACAACTGGGCCATCTCTCAGAATTGGAAGCCATTATAGACAACCACGAGATAGAAGAAGTAGTAGTAGCTGTAGATTCATCAGAGCACCACTTGCTCGAGAATATACTTACCCGGCTTAGCTATCGCCCGGTGGTAGTAAAGGTATTGCCCGACCTGTATGATATCATATCGGGCTCGGTAAAGACCAGCAATGTATATGATGCCGTACTCATTCACATACACCCCGACCTGATGCCCGACTGGCAGCGGGTTTGTAAAAGAACGATAGACATTGTTGCATCCCTTTTTGCTTTGATTATACTGTCGCCTATATATCTCTTTGCAGCTGTCAAAGTGATGCTGTCTTCGCAAGGGCCTATCATCTATAAGCAGCAGCGCATAGGGCTCTTTGGCAGGCCATTCTACATTTATAAGTTCCGCTCTATGTACACCGATGCGGAGAAAGGCGGACCTGCACTATCCAGCAAAGATGATAGCCGTATAACCCCCTGGGGCCGCGTGATGCGCAAATGGCGTATAGATGAGCTGCCGCAGTTTGTGAACATACTGAAAGGTGATATGTCCCTTGTTGGGCCAAGGCCGGAGCGCAAGCACTTTATAGACATCATCAGCAGTACGCACCCGCACTATAAGTACCTGCATAAAGTAAAGCCGGGCCTCACATCATGGGGTATGGTACAGTTTGGCTATGCCGAAAATGTAAGCGAGATGATGGAGCGTATGAAGTACGACCTGCTGTATATAGAGAACTGCTCCCTCGCGCTCGACCTGAAAATTATGCTCTATACCTTAATGGTAATTTTCCAGGGTCGTGGGAAATAGCATGCCGTTGTTCACATTCAGGTATTCAATAGCCTCTCCCACTACAAAGAAACTACCTGTTATCAATACAGCATCGTGCTGGCTGATGGCCAGCTTAGCGGCTGCAATAGCTTCTGCTACCGTTGGATACATATTACCTTCCAGCCCATGAGCACCTGCCATCTTCTTCAGTTCCGATGCCGGTAAAGCCCTTGGTATGCCTGCGTTGCAGAAGTAGTAGATGCTATCTTTAGGAAACAGTGACAAAGCTTCATCCACATCCTTATCTTTTACAAAGCCTACTATGATGTGTTTGCTTTGTGCCGATACCTTGCTCCATTGCTGCATTACTTCTTTGATGCCTGCAGGATTGTGGGCTACATCGGCCACCATCAGCGGTGCATCCTGCAGTACATCCCAGCGGCCATGCAGGCCGGTCAGTTTCTTGGTTCTGCTGAGTGCATGCTGCACTACTGAGAATGGTATCTGTATGCCTTGTGCTGCCTGCAGTATATCTATAGCAGCCAATACGGTTTTGATATTGTGATATTGATAATTGCCCGGCAGATCGGTAGTAATGTCCTGCATCTGGCGCATAGCGCGGTTCACGGCCTTATAGTATTGATGCTTTACATCTTCGCGGGTCTTTACGAGGTCCCACATGGCATCGGCATAATACACAGTGCTTTGCTTATGCACGGCATGCTCAAAGAACACCCGTTCTGTTTCTGCATGTTGCTGGCCTATTACTACTGGTACTTTTGTTTTTATGATGCCTGCTTTCTCACCGGCGATCTCTGCAAGTGTATTACCAAGTATATCTGTATGGTCGTAACTGATGTTGGTGATGACAGATAATACCGGTGTTATCACATTAGTGCTATCCAGCCGGCCACCGAGGCCTGTTTCTATAATGGCATATTCCACCTCGTGTTCTGCAAAGGCAGCAAATGCCATAGCTACCGTTATCTCGAAGAAAGATGGATACAGCGTTTCAATGGTCTGCTTATTCTGCGCTACAAAATCCACCACCCATTCTTTACTTACCGGCTTTCCATTGATACGGATACGCTCCCTGAAATCTACGAGGTGGGGTGATGTATATAAACCTACTTTATAACCGGCTTCCTGCAAGATAGCTGCCAGCATATGGCTGACGCTGCCTTTGCCATTGGTGCCTGCTACATGTATCGATTTGAACTTCTCCTGCGGGTTGCCCAGCTTCTCACAAAAGGCTAATGTATTTGTGAGGTCTTTCGTCATGGCAGTGCGGCCTATTTTAGAGAACATAGGCGACTGTTCATAGAGAAAGTGGAGCGTCTTTTCGTAGGCCGGGGAGTCCATCTGTTTTTTGCTTAAGAGCGTGTTTTGAATACAAAGGTGACATCGCCAAACTGTTCTTCAGGGGCATCATCACTTTTGTTGAACTTTATCTTATCTACCTTTCTCAGGGCTATGGCACGTATCTCTGCATTGCTGGCAGATTTTACCTGCTTGTTCACAATAGCGCCTGCTTTATTTACCGTTATGCGTATCACTACGCGGCCACCTTCACGAAAGTCGGCATCGGGTGGTGGGAAGGCTATGATATTACGGCCGGACAGATTGTGGCTGATGCCGCCTGTGCCCCTGCCGGGAGTGCCGGTATAATTACTGGCACCGGGTGTGCCGCCGGGTACGCCACGGTCGCCGGGGCCCTGTGTATTACCTTCACCGGTGCCGGGCCTGTTCTCGCCGGCGCTATTGCCACCACGGCCTGTACCGCCTGCATATACATAGCGGGGGCGCTGTGGCTGTGGGCGCTGCGCGGTATTGGCAGTAGGCCGCGGCTGTGTATTCCGCACATTGGTAGGCCTTTCAGCCGGCTTATCTGTACGTACGGGTTTAGGCTTATCACTGGTGCGGATGGCGGGTGCATCATTATCATTAGCAGATGCTATATCCTGCTTTACGCCTTCATCCTTTACGCGCGATGGTGTTTCTTTCACTGCAGCTTCAGGCGCGGGGTCGTCCATATCCATCGGCTGGTCGGTACCGCTGCCATCATCGCTGGTGCCCAGGTTCACTTCCATACCCAGTTCCTGCACTGGTGCTTCATTGGCAGGCGCCGAGTACTTTACAAGCAGGAACAATAGCAGCAATACCACGTGCACCCCGGCGGTCCATGCGGTAGCTTTTATATTGATTCCCTTTGTTTCGTTCTCCTTCATCTGCTCTAAAATAAAGAATCTAATGCAACTATACTGTTAATGTGCGAAATCGGTATCGTAGTTGCGCATGCGCTCTATCGGCGGGTTGTAGTAGCCATATTTCAGGTTGGGAAACTCCTCCTGTATCAGCTCCATCATCTGCTTGATACCCATGCATTCGCCCGTATCGGTAACGCCAATCTTACCCAAATACCAATCGGGGTCGATATTGAAATTGCGCCACTGTATCATGCTGATATCGGTATAGCGAATGAATTCCCGCAGGGCTTCATACTCTTCTATACTATCCGTCATGCCGGGGAATACAAAGTAGTTGATAGATGCCCAGCCACCACTCTGGCGAACGATGCGCGCACTTTCGCGGATGTCTTCAAACTTATAGTTGTTTGGCAGGTAGTAGCGGTTATATATCTCGGGGCGAACCGAGTTGAGGCTCACGCGGATGCTATCCAGCCCTACTTCTACCAGTTTCTTTACCGCATCGGGCTTGCTGCCATTGGTATTTATGTTGATGCTGCCTTTAGGCGTATGCTTACGTATTTCGATGATAGATTCACGGATGGTTTCCCACATCAGCAATGGCTCGCCCTCGCAGCCCTGGCCGAAACTAACGATAGGGTAAGGCGCGGTTTCCAAATGTGGTACGGTGTATTCTACGATCTCTGCAGCAGTAGGCTTGAACGTCAACCTATCTTGTGAAGAGCCTATCTCTTCTGTTTCCGGCTGGAAGGAGATGCAACCAATACAGTTGGCGTTACAAGCCGGAGAAGAAGGTATCGGGCATTCCCAGCGGCCCATGAAATAGTTGCGTGCAGCAGGGCAATGGTAGGTGAGTGCACAATTGTTGGCAATGTGCGCTACCAGCCTGTTGTGCGGGTATGCCTGCAGCATGGCTTCTACACCCTGCTTCACGGTTTCATCGTTATAACCGCTACATTCCTGGCGTATATCGCGCTCGATGCGCGTAGCCGTAACGTAGAACTTATTATCGAACCAGCCTACCGCTGTATAGCAGAACAATGGCAATGTTTGTGCATCGGGTATGGCCTCGAAGGCGGCCAGGTAAAAACCGGTATGTGCCGGGGGTATGAAGGCAGCTACCGCCCAGCCTTTTTCACACAGGCGCATTTCACCTGTCTTTACATCGATACCTATACCACGGCGGTCGGGCAGCTCGTACAGCGATCCACCATCGGGCAGTTCTATCCATGCATCTTCTTCTACCGGCATAGCATCCCAGCCGGTACGACCTATTGCATACAGCGTCGTATCTTCAAATATGTTTCCCTTCCCGTCTGAGTATAGCAAATAAGGCGTCATCTATTACTATTGTTTCTTTTATTAAATAGGCAACTGTATTACCAGTCACTTTTATCTCTTTTATCTTTTGCAAGGTCTATCTGGCGGATGCAATACACATCGAATAACTCTTTCTCGAAATTGACATTGCCCACCGTCCATTGGTACATACGATTGTCGTAGCAATTGACCGTAAGCGTACCGAATCGGAATACCACATGCGCTACTTCCTTCCAATCGAGAAAACGGCGGCGAGAAGTAACCGGTGGCTTGATGCCTGTTTTATCTACATGTATGACCAATGGTATATTGTTCATACGTTCCCAATAAATAGCGAAGATGATGGTAACTGCCAGCAAACCGAAAATAATAGCCGGTGTACCGTAGTTGTTGATAAGTGCGAACACGGTAAGCCCCAGCATAATGATGAGTTCCAGCACCCGCAACAGTATATTGTTCATCATATTGCCCACCAACCACTTATTGCGCAGCGTAACTATCAGTATCAATGCCAGGCTGACAGCGAATAGTGCGATACCGAATGCCTGGCCATAGTACAGTACATTGCGGTATTTGAGTGCCTTATCAACAGGCAGGTGCGATACGGCATAGTAGCTTACCATCACCACCGATGCGGTAATGATAAGTACCAGTGCTACAAACAAGTGCAGCGCTGTTACCTGGTGTGGTTTTACCCTTTTTTCTGTTAATGGCAGTTCAAATTCCATATATAGATAAATACTAAATGCTAAACTCTAAATCCGAAATTCTAATATCTAAATTCTAAATGTTACGGTTTAAAATTAGTTAGTAGCCGGTGGGGTATCGCCGCCGGGGAGTTTTACATCGAAATCTTTTAATGTTTTGGTGGCATCGCCCTGCAGCAGCAGTTTGCCACCGGCGGCCATATGGCGCAGGCGATAGCCCAGGTAGGTATCGCCCGTAGGTACATTGTACTTGCTGATGGCCTGGTTGACCACCTTATGTGCCTTCTGAAACTGTTGCGAGCAAAAGCTGGTAAGGATACTATCATAATGATCCTCTGCACGGGCGGCTATCTTTTTACCACCCTCGTGGGTGCGGATAGGGGCATTTTCCTGTTCCATTTTGTTCCATTCTTCGCCATCTATCTCATACTCGGCAGGGGTAACCTGGCGTGCTAGGCGGCGGGCCTTTACCAGTTCCTTAGGCTGTATATCGCTGATATTCTTCGGGAAGAAGACCTTACCATTTTCATCGAGGAAAGGCAGGCCGGCGATATTTACCAAATAGAAACGGCCCATATGCTTGCCCAGGTAGGGCAGCATCCAGTGGTAGGCCATCACATCGGCCGGCCAGGGGGCCATCCACAGCCATGCCTGCACATCGGGGTTTTGAAACATCTGCTTTGAAACCTCCAGCAAGCGTTCCATATCATCTACTTCCACCGGCTTATCGGCACCCAGCACCTCTTGCCAAAAGGCCGTGCGCAAGGCGCTGAAGCCGCTACCAGCTTCTTTCTTTAACGGGCCTACATGCAGGATATCCTTCAGCACAATAACTTCTCCCTGCAAAGAAGGTTCAAGTTGGATAGCTTCCTGCAGGGGTTGGGCTGCCATATCGCCCACTACAAAATGGTAGATCATAGGTGCAAAAATAGCCACGATTTATGGATTTTCCCCCAAACCCCCTAAAGGGGGCTTTCTTTGTGCCTGTAGGGGTGTTGGTACCCTTATCCTGGTGGGTGTTTGTATTTATTTAGGCGTGCAGTGATCTATTACTAAAGGACTGCGGCTGTTTCTTGAGCAGTTCGCGGGCGGTGATAAGGGGCTGCAAAACCAATTGCTGTTGGCGGGGCGATAGTTTTTCAAATGCCGTTCGCTTGATAGCCAGGGCTTCCAGCGGCAGACGGCGCAAGTTGGCATCGAGTGAGAGGTATAGCTGCCAGCGCTCGCCACCCTGTTGGGTGGCAGTGGTAGCAGGCGCATCACTATTGTATACCTGCACGGCATGTGCGGGCAGGTAATCGAGCACGGGGCGTTCGGGCGGTGCAGCTGCGGCAGGTGGCAGCTTGGCAGGCGTTTCCACAGACGGTGGTGGGGCAGAAGGTATAACCTGTACCTGTGCTGCAGCAGGCAGGGTAGGGGCTATAACAGGTTTGGGTTTAGCAACAGGTGGTGCGGGCTCCTTATACTTACCGGCTGCCAGCTTGCAGTCGAGCTCGATAGCACGCAGTAGTGCCGATGGTGTGATGTCGTTTTCCACGGCATGTAATGTATCCTTCAGTTTGATATGCTTTACCTGTTTCCACTGGCCGCGTATCATGCGGGCGAGGATGAGGCGCTTTTCATGAAGGCTTACCATTTGTGCGGCTTCTTTTTCGGCGGCCTGCTGTATGTGTTGTTGCAATCGGGCTTCGGCACGATGGTGCACCTCCGCTAACTTTCCGGCGATAGCCGGGTGCCGTAGTAAGCGATTGGCAGCCGTGCGCATGGCCTCGCCGGATGCGGTGGGATAGGCTGCCTGGTAGGCGCGTAGCTTATCGCCATGGCTAAGCATTTCGATAAGAAAGGTTTGATGAGCGGGTTTCATAAGGATAGGTTTTATTATAGCAAAAATACTACTTTTTATTATTTTTATCTTATTAAAATATTTTTTGGTTTGTTATTTTTTTAAGTAGTACATTTATATATACTTTTTGAAAACGCCATACACCATTATATAAAACACCAGACTATGAAAACAACCAGCCACACAGCACAACACAAGCTACCTTAATACTACTCTACAGTTATATTTCCCCAAGTCTTTTTCGCCGACAGAGATGCATCCTGAAGGCGCTGCTATTTTATTGTTTCACCTTTAATGATATTGCCTATGAATAGATAAGAAAGCAATAATCCCGACCATTAAAAAACAAATCTGAAACACTTAATCAAACACATCAATGAAAACAATTAAAACTTTTGGTGCTGCTGCCAAGCACTGCTGCCTGCGCGCTTTTGCCGCGTTATTGCTCCTCGTTACATCGTATAGCGTACAAGCACAATGTACCCTTGTTTCATCGCTCAGCATTACATCGGGCTGGGATGGTACTACACTGCTGGCGCCTGTGCAAAACGACCCGCACTGGATGATCACCGACCGCTCGCCTGTATTTGGGGGTACTACCGGGCTGCCTATGAGTGCGCTTATTGTAAACCCGGTGTCCGGATGGGGCACGGGCCTGGGTGCAAGATGGTTATGTGATGCTTCAAGCCACGCAACGCCGGGAGTCGTAGCTTACGCAGGTGATTATATATTATACAGCCGCAGTTTCCGGCTATGTGAAGATGGGGACATCACATTTGACATGAACTTTTACGATGACAACCTGATAAGCGCTGTATATGTAGATGGCGTAGCGGTGCCCGGTTTTTCGCAGCCCTTCAGCGGGACTAACTATTTTACTGCATGGCCGGTAGCCTTTACGCAAACGCTGAGTGCGGGTACGCATACATTTGAAGTGCGGGTAGAAGAAACGAATACGAGCCCTGTAGGTGGCAACAACCCGATAGGCATGGGCGTGAACGGAACTATCAGTGCGGCAGGCAATATCATTGTAGATGATTATAATCCCGACTGTGTGGGCTATGAATGTCAACCGGATAACTGCAGTGATGAATGCTACTGGAAAGTGAAGGGCAATACGATACTGAATGGCAACCATATTTTCGGTACGAAAAACAAATTCAGTGTAGATATACAAACCGAAAACAGCTACCGCGGTATACTGACACCGGGTGGCCCTAATAATATAGACCCGAATGCAGGCCGCATGGGATGGAATACCATGAACCCGACTGCACGCCTGCACGTAGATTGCCAGTACGGTAACAACTGGGATAATGCACCTAATGCTACATCTGACATCCGCTTTGAAAACCTGGAGCCGGGCAGCGGTACAATACTGGTGATAGACGACATGGGCTATGTGTATAACAGCCGCGTGCCACTGCAGGGTGCAGATGGTGCTATGAAAACGGAGATAGAACAGTTGAAAATTGAAGTTGCTGAACTGAAAGCACAGGTAGCTATCTATCGCGGTGCCATGATGCAAACGGGCAATGTGCTGTACCAGAATGCGCCGAACCCATTTGGTAAAGAAACGGTAATAGGTTATGACCTGCAAACCATGCAGCAAGCGGCCTACATCATTATCTACGACCTGACCGGAAGGGAACTGATGAAATACCCTGCTGCAAAAGGTAAGGGACAGGTAACCATAAGCGGTGAAAAACTGCAGCCGGGTATGTACCTGTATTCACTGATAGTAGATGGAAAAGAAGCGGATACGAAACGTATGGTGGTTTCTAAATAATGCATCTGCTGTTATAAAAAAATGGGAGCTATCATAGCTCCCATTTTTTGTTTATGACAAATATTGCAATGCGATGACAATGCAATAGCTGTACAATAGGGCATCTTTATAGCTTTGCCATTAAATACGTGTTTGCTTGCTTTACTTTCTGCCACTGGCTACAACGCTTTTCTGTGTTTTCTTTTTCATAGAGCTATACCAGCACTGGAGAAAAAATACAACCTCGCTCCATATTATGTGGTGGACGATAGGTGTTTTCTTTTATGGTGCCGGTACCGTAAGCGAAAGCATACATGCCCTGAGCGGGTACTCGCCCATTAATTTTAAAGCCTGGTATATATTTGGTGCGCTGCTGGGTGGTGCGCCGCTGGCGCAGGGCACGGTGTACCTGCTTATGAAACGCAAGACAGCCCACCGCCTGTCCATAGCATTGGTGAGCGTAATAGTGACGACTACGCTGCTGGTGATATTATCGCCACTGGAACCGGTAACGCGGGGTGCGAATGTGAAACTGAGCGGCAGGCTGCTGGAGTGGAGCTTTATACGTGCGCTGACACCAATCATCAACCTGTATGCTTTTGTGTTCCTGGTAGGTGGTGCTATATATTCTGCGGTGCTGTACTATCGCACGGTGATAGATAAGAGTAAATTTTGGGGGAATGTATTGATTGCCGCGGGTGGCTTGCTGCCGGGCATTGGCGGGTCGGCTTCGAAGTTTGGGTATATAGAGGTGCTGTATGTGACGGAGTTTATTGGTATATGCCTGATACATGCGGGCTACCAGCGGATGAAGGGTAGTGGGGTGCCTTCGGTGCATGCGAACCAGGGGTAGTTTTTTTCTTGTGTGTTTTCTTTGGTTGTTCTTTTGTGTGGTGTTTTTTCCTTCGTTGTGTGGTTGTTCTTTTTTATAGTGTTTTCCTTCGTTGTGTGGTTGTTCTTTTTATAGTGTCTTCCTTCGTTGCGTGGTTGTTCTTTTTTTGCTTCTCCAAAAAAAGAACCAAAAAAAAGAGCCGACGAATTAATTACTGCGTAATTCGTCGTGTGTCTCCGATGGGGCTGTAGGGCTACTGTTGTGCCGGGCTGTGGAGCCTTGATGGGTGTGTAGTGCTTTTCGTTTTTTTGACGGACGTTCTTTTCTTCATTGTGTGGTTGTCGGTGGCTGCCGATGTGGCGGCAGTGCTCCTGTTGTGCCGGGCGGGGGGGCCTGGATGAGGGGAATATTTTCTCAGGCTGGTTTGGATAAATAAAAATGCCGCTGCGTGTATGCAGCGGCGGTAAAGTATGATTAACAGCTTGTACTTATAATGTACAAATTCCGTTTGTTTCTTCTTCACATGATTTCTTTGCTTCTGATTTGCTGACTGTTTTCACGGTTGCTTTGGTGCCGCCGGGACAGTTGCAGGTGTATTCCTTCAAACATGAGGTAAGGGTTGTCATGGAGAAGGCCAGTAAACCGAAGAGGACAAGTTTTTTCATATTATTTTAATTGTTTAAGAAACAAGTATAATATTTATCTATGGCTGATGCAAGTATGGGATTTGATTTTAATTAGATATTCATGTGTGGTTATTTACTTTGAGTTGTTCTTTTTTGTGGTTTGTTTTTTCACGTGTGTTGTCTTTTTTAACAGTGTATCTTCCTTCGTTATGTGTTTGTTCTTTTTTTGCTTCTCCAAAAAAAGAACCAAAAAAAGGAGCCCGACAATCAATCACAGGGTGATTGTCGGTGGCTGCCGATGGGGCGGCAGTGCTACTGTTGTGCCGGGCTGTGGGGCCTTGATGGTGTGTGGGGTTGCCCCTTCCGTCCCCTAAAGGGGAGACTCTTAGGGAAGCATCCATATTGAAAAAAATAAAGGCTCCTTGTGGGAGCCTTTTAAGATATTGTTGTGGTTTCTTTCTTTGTCTTCTTCTTATTTAGTGAATGTGTATTCACCGTTGAAGTTTTTCTTTGGTTCTTTTTCTTTTTTGGTGATGCGGTTCCACATGCTGATGAAGAAGCCAAACACCATGACGATGATGCCCAGCCACAGTACGTTGATGTACGGGAAGATAAGGGCTTTCAATACGATGTAATCATCATCGGGGTCGGATTGTTTTACTTTTATTTCTACCGATTGCTTTTCGGGTACGATGTTCTCCAGCCTTGCCATCAGGTGCTGCTCTGAGAAGGTATCGGTAACCTGGTAAGCATAGTTGTCGCGGATGTAATATACAGGACGCAGGGAATCTACCACGCCTTTCAGGTCGTACACTTTCAGTTTGGCTGTTACAGCCACATCACCGTTTTGCGGTATGTAGCGCGGGTCTTTCACATCGCCATCCAGTCCTTCAAATATCATGTAGCCTTTGTTGATGTAAATGGTATCACCTTCTTTCACCGTATGGCTCTTGAACTGAGAAGTGTCTTCTACCTTCTTCTTAGGGTCGTAGGCTTTGGTTACATAGGTGAAGATATCGCGCGTAAGGTAATGCTTGGATGAAGGGTTGGCGCTCATGCTGCCCGCTTCCTGTCCTTTAGGGTTGGCAAAGGCATTGGGGTATAGCACGAAAGATTCTTTTACCTCTTTGGTAACGGTGTCCTGCCGGGTATACTGTACTTTAAAGAATACACGCGGGTCGGTATCGGATGTAGAATCTCCAAGGAAGGTAGCCGTGTATTCGCCCATTACCACCGGTACATTCTTATACAGCAATACATTCTCGATACTTTCCCTGATGTTCTCGTTCTTGGTTTTCAGGCCAAAGTCCATATACATGCCGAGGGTATTGATAGACATGACCTCTTTATTGTAAGAAGATAACAAGATACCCAGTATGGTGAGGCCGAAGCCCAGGTGGGCCGTAGAAGCACCCAGTTTTTTCAGTTTCACCTTTTGCACCGTGATAGCATAATATATCATGGCTACGATGGTGTACACGCAAGAGAATAGCAGGATGGCGTATTGCGGCGTGCTGATCTTTTGCGCGAAGCCGATGATGAGCGACAGCACCAGCGCTATAGCTGCCGTGATACCCAGGCGCTTGAACAGTACCTTATTATCGGTGGTTTTGAAGCGCATGTAAAGAACCGTAGCAGACAGCAGGCAGATGATGATGGCTACCCATACCTGTATGCTATTGTAGTGCTGCACCACATCGGCAGGGGGGGCTACATCTTTACCGGTGATGGCTTTTGCCAGCGGCGACCATACAGGGATAGAGGTGGTAATGATAATTTGTATAGCAGATAACAGCAGTATGAAAGAACCGATGAATATCCAGAATTCGCGGGTATTGATGGCTTCTTCTGTTTTAACGCGTGGCAGGCTCTTCCAGCGGCGGATGAGGAAACCGGCACTAAGCACCACCAGCACGCCGATAATGAGCAGCAAATGCCAGTAGATAGACTTGCCCTCGCCTGTGAAAGCGTGTACGGAAGTATCGCCCAACACACCGGTGCGCGTAAGGAAGGTAGAGTACCATATGAACAGGTACATCAGTATCATGAGTATGAGGGTGATAATAAGCGAGCGGCCGGTAGCTTTAAACACTATCAGTGTATGCAGCGCCGCGATGAGTATGAGCCATGGCACGAGCGAGGCATTCTCTACAGGGTCCCAGGCCCAGTAGCCACCGAAAGTAAGCGATTCGTAAGCCCATGCGCCGCCCATCATGATACCCGTGCCCAGCGATGCGCCGGCAAAAAGCGACCAGATGATGGTAGGTTTCAACCATTGCTGGTAGTCGCCCTTCCACAGGGCCGCGATGGTATAGGCAAAAGGTATCAGCGTAGCAGAGAAGCCGAGGAATAGCACCGGCGGGTGGATGACCATCCAGTAGTTTTGCAGCAGCACGTTGAGGCCGTTACCATCCTTTATCATGCTGAGGTAATTGGGCTGCTGGAAGATGGGGGCATCCTGCATCTGATCGCGCAGGAGGATGAACGGCGTGCTGCCCACCTTGAACTCAGGGCCGAAATAAAGACCTACCAGCATGCTGGCCAATGCTACCTGCACTAAAGAGATGATAGCCATCGTACGGCTTTCGAGGCCTTTGGCGGTGAACATAACAATCAGCCCCAGTACGCAATGCCAGATGCACCACAGCAGGAAGCTACCTTCCTGGCCCTCCCAAAAGCAGGACAGCAGGTATTTGGGTGAAAGGCTGAGGTCGGAGTGGCGCCATGCGTAGTGGTATTCAAACAGGTGATTGGATATAATATAGAACAGGGCAATGAAAATGCCGGCAATAGCAGCGCTGTGTATTACAAAGCTATTGCGGCCGAAGAGTAGCCAGGTGCGGCTGCTGCGGGCATCGGTAGCTTCGGTTTGTGCAGAACGCCAGTAGCTGATAGCACTGAACAGGGCCGTAACAAAGGCCGTGATTGCAAAAAAATGGCCGAGTTTCCCCGGCAATAAATGTTCACCTATGAATTGAGCCTGGTCCAATTTGTTGATCAGTTAACTTGTTGATTAGAAAAATGGGAGGGTTTGCCGGTGCAGGTATTAGCTGGCATTGCCGATAACTACCTGGTCGTTTTTATATTTTGACGGGCATTTCATTTGTATCTTATTACAACGGAAATGGCCTTCTTCCATATAACCGGTCATTACTATCTGTTCAGATTTTTCGATGTCGGTAGGCTTGGCACCATTGAAGACCACCTTGCTGACATTGCCGGCCTTATCTTTTACATAAAAAGAGAAGTGGTTGGGGTCTTTCACGGGGTCGTAATCGAGCGCCTTATCTTTTTCCAGGTACCCGATAACATGGTATTGCTTACCAGGCTCTTTTGCAGCAGAAGCAAATGTTTCGTAAGTGCTGAAATCGCCAAACATGCTGACGATGATACATACGGCAGCAGCTACTAAAACGAGTAATACGATATGTGTCCTTTTCATAAAACCGACTTTCCACTATTACCACATGGGACACGAGCGCAAGGAATTGAAGCCCAACTGTCACCGGCAGGTAATATTTGGTATACAAAGGTACGGCTAAAAAGAACAAGAAAGCCGATTGCGGTTGTATAAAGATTAATTCTATAACGGGTGGTTAATTCTGCGGAAACATGGTGGGATAAATGATATAAACGCTAATTTTGCGGCTCGAAATTTTTAAGCTCATGACAGACCTTTCGCAGTTTGACCCGAACTCTGTAGGATTGAAATCCAACAACATATTCGGACTGCCCTTTAAACAGGAAGATGCGGCGCTGGTATTGCTGCCCGTACCCTGGGAAGTGACCATCTCTTACCGCGACGGGACATCGCGCGGGCCGGAGAACATCTACGACGCATCGATGCAGATAGACCTGTATGACCCGGATGTGGTAGATGGCTGGAAGAAAGGCTTCTATATGATGCCTGTAGATAAGAACATCAAAAAGAAGAGCGATTTTCTGCGCCAGTGCGCAGAGCTCATCATATCTCACCTGGTAGATGGTGGCGTGGTGGCAGAAAATGAGCAACTATCGGGCAAGCTGGCCGAAGTGAACCGTGGCGGCGAGCTACTATATAACTGGGTGAAGGAAATGACCGGCAACCTGCTGAAAGATGGCAAGAAAGTGGGCCTGATAGGTGGCGACCACAGCACACCGCTGGGTTTCATCAAAGCCCTTTCAGAGATACACAGCGATTTTGGCGTGCTGCAGATAGATGCCCATGCCGACCTGCGCGAAGCTTATGAAGGCTTCACGTATTCGCACGCCTCTATTATGTATAATGTGCTGAAGGACATACCGCAAGTGAGCAAACTGGTGCAGGTGGGCATACGCGACTATTGTGATGAAGAGCTGATGCTGATACGCCAGAACCCCGACCGCATCTCTACCTTCTTTGACAAAGACATAAAAGAACAACAATTTGAAGGCAGTACCTGGAAGCAGATATGCGACCAGATAGTGAACGAGCTCCCGCAGAAAGTGTACATCAGTTTTGATATAGACGGGCTGGACCCTAAGCTGTGCCCGAATACGGGTACACCGGTGCCGGGTGGTTTTGAAGTAGAGCAGGTGTTGTACCTGTTTAAGCAAGTGCATAAAAGCGGCAGGGAACTGGTGGGTTTTGACCTGAACGAAGTATCGTGCGGGGAGCATAGCCAGGATGGTATAGACAGCATAGTAGGTGCCCGCGTACTGTATAAACTATGTAACTATATGGTAGCTGAATAAGGCTGTTGTATATTACACCATTATTGATACGCCTAAATATGAAAGATATGAGCCTGCAAACGATTGTGATATTATTGCTGATAGGTTTTGCCGCCGGCATACTCAGCAGTATGGTAGGTATAGGCGGCGGTGTGGTGATAGTGCCGGCATTAGTATTGGCACTGGGTATGAGCCAGAAGCTAGCACAAGGCACATCGCTGGCGCTGATGCTGCCACCGATAGGTATACTGGCAGTAATGAACTATTATAAGCAGGGATATGTGGACATGAAAGTAGCCGGCATCATTTGTACCACCTTTATAATAGGTGGCTACGTGGGGAGCAAGATAGTGCTGGGTTTGGAACCATCATTAGTAAAAAAAATATTCGCGGTATTTAAGATAGTAATAGCCGTGAAATACCTGTTTTTTGACAAATAAAATTTATGGCACGCACAAAGATCAAGGACATCCTTAACAGCGACAAGACAGATTATTCGGTAACCATCAAAGGCTGGGTACGATCATTTCGTAATAACCAGTTTATAGCCATGAATGATGGCAGCTGCCTGAATAACCTGCAAGCTGTGATAGACCTGGGCACAGACGAAGCCATAGTAAAACGCATTACCACCGGTGCTGCACTGAGCATCAACGGTACGGTAGTAGCATCCCTGGGTAAAGGGCAGAAAGTAGAAATAAAAGCAGACAGCGTAGAGATACTGGGTGACTGTGATAACGAAAAATACCCGCTGCAACTGAAGAACAGGCCCAGCCTGGAGTACCTGCGCGAGATAGCGCACCTGCGTTTTCGTACCAATACATTCGGTGCCGTATTTCGGGTTCGCCATACGCTGGCCTATGCTATACATAAGTTCTTTCACGAGCGTGGCTTTGTATATATGCACACGCCCATCATTACGGCAAGTGATGCAGAGGGTGCGGGTGAAATGTTCAGGGTAACCACCCTGCCATTCGATAGCACACCACGTAAAGAAGATGGTACGGTAGACTATGCCGAAGACTTCTTTGGCCGCAGCACCAACCTGACGGTGAGCGGGCAACTGGAAGGCGAGCTGGCAGCCATGGCTTTTGGTGAGATATACACCTTTGGCCCTACCTTCCGTGCAGAGAACAGCAATACGGCGCGCCACCTGGCAGAGTTTTGGATGATAGAACCCGAAGTAGCCTTTGCAGACCTGAAAGACAACATGGACCTGGCAGAAGACTTTATACAATACGTAATAAAGTATGCGCTGGATAACTGCCGTGAAGACCTGGAATTTCTGCAGACAAGACTGCAGGATGAAGAAAAGCAAAAGCCACAGAACGAGCGCAGCGAAATGGCGCTGATAGAGAAGCTGGAATTTGTACTGGCCAATAAATTTGAGCGCATTACCTATACACAGGCTATAGATATACTGCTGGATTCGCCGGCGTATAAGAAAAAGAAATTTCAGTACGAGGTGAAATGGGGTATAGATATGCAGAGCGAGCATGAGCGCTACCTGGTAGAAAAGCATTTTAAGAAACCGGTTATTGTAACGGACTACCCGAAAGACATCAAATCATTCTACATGCGGATGAATGAGGATGGCAAGACGGTAGCGGCGATGGATATACTGGCACCGGGTATTGGTGAGATAGTAGGCGGATCGCAAAGGGAAGAGCGCTATGAACTGCTGGTGCAGCGCATGGAAGAAATGGGTGTGCCGGTGGAAGAAATGTCGTGGTTCCTGGATACGCGCCGCTTTGGCAGTGCGCCACACGCGGGCTTTGGCCTGGGCTTTGAAAGGCTGGTGCTGTTTGTGACGGGTATGACGAATATACGCGACGTGATACCTTTCCCGAGGACGCCGAAGAATGCGGAGTTTTAGCCCCTCCCTGCCTCCCCCAAGGGGAGGTGTAATAATATGAGAAGCCACTCTCGCGAATGGCTTCTATCATTTTTATGAATGACGGGCGTCACGGTTTTTGGCTGTATGAAGTTTTATGTTTGTAATGATGCGGCAATGTAACCATGCGTAGTATCTGGAAACTAATAATAGTATGCATTTTATGCATAGGCATTGCAACAGGTATTGCTTTTATCATTCAATATTTTAAAACCTGAATGTTATGAAACAAAACGTTGGTGCTACGGATAAGATCATCCGCATTTTATTGGCTATCGTATTTGCGGCCTTGTATTTTACCAATGTGGCAACAGGCACATTGGGCATTGTGCTGCTGGTGCTGGCTGTTGTATTTGCAGCCACAGCATTGGTAGGTTTTTGCCCGCTGTATGCTTTATTCGGATTGAATACATGCCCTGTTAAGAAAACACGGTCTTGATGATTCCCTAAAGAAAAGCGGCGGATGTTACATCCGCCGCTTTTACATTTTATTGTTTAGTGATCTTGCTGTTGAGCTTTTCCCCATTGGGTAG
>JANLJF010000066.1 GCA_029255605.1 Azovibrio restrictus | reverse complement strand
CTCAACACATAATCCTAAGAAGATGATCCAGGAAAGGACTTGCAATACATTCAGTATGCGCTGGGTAGTGGTCTTTGGTTTCATAGCAAAGATTAATTATAGTAAAGCTATTAAAATTTATTGATAAACAATAAATAATTATCCATTTAAAATAAATAACTATGGTACATCAGCTTTCAAACTGACTGTTATCATGAAGCAATAATAAATAGCGATAGAACTTTACGACAATGAAATATTGGAAAAAGTATACCCCGCGCGAGCAGGATGAGATCATCACACGGGCACTGAGTCATAATGTAGATTACCAGAACAATATATCGCTGGGCATACCGGTATCCAAGCTGGACCAGCATGTGTTTTACGAGCATGCTTCTTTTCTGAAAGACACCCCGCTGCTAAGAGCGTATGTGCAGAATCCCAATCATATAGGCTGCCATACCCTGGGGGAATCAGAGTCATTTTTTAAAGGTACGCAGCAACTGGAGCAAGAGGTGATAGAGCTGCTGGCTGTGGATGTATTGAAAGCTGCTGAAAACAGCTGCGATGGCTATGTGGCCGCCGGAGGTACAGAGGCCAATATACAGGCAGCATGGATATACCGCAACCTGTTTATGCAGACACATGGCGCGGCGCATCACGAAATAGCACTGCTGAGTTCTGCCGATACCCATTATTCTGTAGACAAAGCGGCGAACCTGCTTAACCTGGCATCGTACAGGGTAGCGGTGGATTATGATAGACGCACAATCATTAAAGACGCACTGCAGTATACGATACAACAAGCCATATCAGATGGTATCAAATACTTCATCGTTATATCCAACATGGCCACTACCATGTTTGGCAGTGTAGACGATCCTGATGAATATGCCAAACATTTATCAGCTTATGATGTGCACTTCCGCATACATGTGGATGGCGCATTTGGTGGGTTTATCTACCCTATCAGCCAGCCCGGCAATAACTCTTTATTCAGCAATCCGCATGTATCTTCCATTACACTGGATGCGCATAAAATGCTGCAGGCCCCTTATGGAACGGGCATCTTCATAGTGCGCAAGGGATTGATGCAGTATGTATTTACCAAAGAAGCGCAATATGTGAATGGCATGGATATTACCCTAAGTGGCAGCCGTTCCGGCACCAATGCCATTGCTATATGGATGATACTCTTTACCTACGGGCCATATGGGTGGCTGGAAAAAATAAACAAGCTGCTATACCGTACCGAATGGCTTTGCGAACAACTGGACAAACGAAAGGTACAATACTATCGCCACCCCGATATGAATATCGTAACCATACGCGCGAAACATATATCGCACGATGTGGCTATAAAATACGGCCTGGTACCGGATACCCATGCCGGCGCACCAGCGTGGTATAAAATAGTAGTGATGGACCACGTGGAACTGGATGCGCTGGAACAATTTGTGCAGCAGCTATAATGGTTAATGCTTGCGGGCATTCTTCAATGCCAGTTGCATATAGCTGCGTACTTCTTCATTCAGGTCTTCGGGTTGATACATACGGAAGTAATGATTGAATTGCTGTTCGCCCGGCACCTGCGCTATTTTGTGGAAACATAGGTTGTCTTCATACGCTTTATCAAAGTAAAAGCATACATCTATAAAATTCTTGCCCAACTGGTGTATGCGGCCAAAGCGGATGCCTGCAGCGAATGAGATCATGGTTTTAGCCGGATGCAGGTCGAAATCGCCCATGCTGCGAAACTCGGTAATAAAATAATCGAACAGCATGCGTGTATGTTCCGATTTTCCGTTCAGAAAATCGGACAAGGTTTTCTCGTTGCAGGAATGTGATTGGTTATCACGTACAAATTTCTGTTTGCAACCGGGGCATATCCACATATTACAGGTAGTTAGCATTACAAATATGGTGTAATTCAGGTTATTTATCATATTGTATTCTTAAATATACCAATCGGTATTATTTAAAATAATGGATGTACCTTTGTTGCCATTTCAAAAGAAAAACAGACTTATGAAAAGAGTGGTGGTAACCGGGTTAGGTTCATTGACCCCCATTGGCAACACGACGAAGGAATTCCAGGCCAACCTGCTGAAAGGCGTAAGTGGTTCGGCCATGATAACCAGGTTTGATGCTTCGAAGTTCAAGACAAAATTTGCCTGCGAACTGAAAGACTTCAACCCGCTGGACCATATAGAAAAATCGGAAGCACGTAAATATGACCTGTATACGCAGTATGCACTGATAGCTGTAAAAGAAGCAGTAGAACATGCACAAATAGACTTTGAGCAACTGAACCGCAACCGCATAGGCGTGATATGGGGTTCGGGCAATGGTGGCATCACCACCTTTGAAGAACAAGTAATGGAATTTGCCAATGGTGATGGCACACCGCGCTTCAACCCATTCTTCATCCCTAAGATGATAGTGGATATTGCATCGGGTGTTATCTCTATTAAGTACGGCTTGCGTGGTGTCAACTTTACTACCGTTTCTGCCTGTGCTACTTCTAATACTGCACTGATAGATGCCTTCAACTACATACGCTGGGGCAAGGCCGATATGATCATCACGGGTGGTTCGGAAGCGGCTATTACACGCAGCGCTGTGGGTGGATTTAGTTCTGCCAAAGCACTGTCTACACATAATGAAGCACCTGAAAAAGCATCGCGCCCGTTTGATGTGGCTCGCGATGGCTTTGTGATGGGCGAAGGTGCCGGCGCACTGGTACTGGAAAGCTACGAGCATGCCATAGCGCGTAATGCACCCATCATAGCCGAAGTAGTAGGCGGCGGTATGGCGGCCGATGCGTATCACCTTACAGGCACGCACCCTGAAGGCGAAGGTGCCTACTTGGGTATGCTGGCAGCGCTGGAAGATGCAGGCATCACAGCTGATGATATTGACTATATGAACCCGCATGCTACATCTACCCCCATGGGCGATATCAGCGAACTGAAAGCAGTAGAACGTGTGTTTGGCGAAAATCCTAAAGTATATATCAGTGCTACCAAATCGATGACCGGCCACTTGCTAGGCGCTGCGGGTGCGGTAGAAGCCATCGCCTGTATCACTGCTATTACAGAAGGGCAAATACCACCTACTATCAATACAGAAAACGTAGAACCTGAATATGCAGGTAAATTCAACCTGGTGACAGGCAAAGCTGTAAAAGCAGATGTGAAATATGCTATGAGCAATACCTTTGGCTTTGGCGGCCATATTGCTACGGCCATCTTCAAAAAGTTTGAAGGTTAATAACTGAACATACTACAATAATAAAGCCCGGTGATTCCCGGGCTTTATTATTTATGCTATTACATGCTTGTTATACTTATTACGATACTCATTGGGTAATAACCCTGTTACTGTCTTAAATGAGTTACGAAAGGTTTTATTGTCCGCATAACCCACATCATACATCACATCGTTTATCTTCTTATTGCCAGTTTCCAATTGTTTTTTCGCAGCTTCTATCTTTACACGTTGGATGTATTCTTTCAATGTATTGTCAGTAGCTTTTTTAAACCTGCGTTCCAGGCTACGTTTACCTATAGATACCGTACTGGCTATCTGGTCTGCAGTCATCTTTTGCTGATAATTCATTTCTATATACTCCTGTGCTTTACGTACGTGTTCATCGCCATGGTTTTTCTGTCCCTGGAAGATGATGAATGGTAGTTGAGCGGTACGATCTATATCTACCTGGAAGAATTTAGCACAATAAATAGCTGTTTCCCGTCCTGCATATTTCTCTATAATATAGAGCAGCAGGTTTAGCAGCGACATGCCCCCACCGCTAGAGTATATGCCTTGTTCGTCTGTAATGATCCTGTCTTTCACCAGTTCTACACCGGGATACATATCTTTGAATATATCGGCAGCCTTCCAATGGGTAGTACATTTGCGGCCATCCAGCAACCCTGTTTTTGCCAATAGAAAAGCACCTACGCACAGGCTGGCTATCTCTGCACCTTTATAATACTGGTCTGTTATCCAAGATATCAATGCTGCATTAGCTGCCACATTTTTTTCAAGACTCACATGTATAGCAGGTATAATGATGAGGTCTGTTTCCTTGAGTGTATGTATAGTAGCATCGGGTTGAATCGTAAACAAATTACCATTCAGCTTTATGGTATCTGTAGCGCCTACCAGTTGAATATGAAACAAGTGACGCTTGCCCATACTTTCCATGTAATCGTTTACTTCGGTAAGAATATGTCGCGACACTTCTATGCCCGAAAGTGCGGCTCCCATAGGCACCATAATGGAAATATGCTTCATGGCGACAAATTACAAAAACTGCCATTACCATATCTCAATCAATGTTGCTACATAGTTTATTTACTCTTTAAAAAAGCTTCAATAATATCTACTGCAGGATAATGCTTTGGCGCATCAGGTTTTAGAGTAAACAGCTCGCCTATGTAATCGCCGTGGCCACCGGGAAATATAGCAAGCTGTGCATGTGGTAATACACGATACATTTCAACTGTATGTTCAACAGTTGCCACGTCGTTATCCCCTGATATTACCAATGCATGCGCTTGTATACGCTTCATATCAGCATCACTGATGTCTTTAAAGCTCAGCATCCTATCTGTATCACGTTTATACATCGTGTATAATGCATCTGCACTGGGGTTGATGGATTTAAATGCATCTATATATGGCTGCGGTACACTTTCAAAAGTTGCCTTTTCCATCATACCCCAAAACCAGGGTTGTGCACCTGTTTTCTTGTAAAAGGTAGATGCAACAATTATTTTATTTACCAATTGCGGATGACGGATAGCCAGTTGTAATGTAGTAGATGCACCATTGCTGAAACCAAATACATCGGCTTTGTCTATCTTCAAATGTTTTAACAGCGCAGCTACATCATCTGCATCCTGTTCGAAACTGGTGGGCGTACCTCTATCTTCAGTATGTCCATGCGCCTGTAGCTCTACGGCTATCACCCGGTGGCTCTTTGCAAAATCGTTTATAACACGTCCCCAGTTTGTGCCTATTGTAGAACCACCACCGTGTATCAATACCAGCGGGGTACCTTTGCCATATTCCTCATAATACATCTTCATGCTGTTTACGGTAGCGTAGCTTCCTGTAGCTTGTGCGGTTGTCATAAATAAGAATGTGATGATCAATATCGGTAATAAGTATCTCATAGTTGTGTTTGCAACAAAATTAATTTCTCTGCACAATCCAGAAGGGGTGTTGACCGACTAATTACAGGGGTGTTTTACGACAATTTATATGTACATCATATGCGCTATCCAAAAAATAAATTTTGCGCAACCGAATAATTGCATTTATATTTGCAACTGAACAGTTGCCAATAATATCAATGAGACGAGATGTATTTCAGGCCATAGCAGACCCTACGAGGCGCGCTATACTGGCCCTGATAGCCTTACAAGCTATGACCCCCAATGCAATAGCTGAACATTTTGACAGCAGCAGGCAGGCAGTATCCAAACATATACAAATACTGTCCGAATGCGAACTATTGAAACAGGAACAAAATGGACGTGAAATTTATTACCATCTGAATATTAAGAAGATGAAAGAGATAGATAAGTGGCTGGAACAATTCCGCAATATATGGGAAAGCAAATTTGATAACCTAGATAAAGTATTGGCTAACATAAAATCTAAACGTCATGACAAATAACAAAATGGAAATGGTAAAAGACCTGCCTAACAAAAAGGTAACGGTAACCCGGTATTTTGATGCGAATGTGGCAGATGTATGGGCTGCCTGGACACAAAGCGAACTGCTGGACTTATGGTGGGCGCCTAAACCATGGAAAGCAGAAACCCAGGAAATGGATTTTCGTAATGGTGGCTACTGGCTATACGCAATGGTAGGGCCGGATGGTACCAAACAATATGCAAAGATCAGCTACTCGGCTATCAACCCGCAAAAAAGCTATAATGCTACAGATGCTTTTTGCGATGAGCATGGCAACCCTACCAATGAGCTACCCAGCATGAACTGGCACAACAGTTTTCATGCAGATGGTGACGATAAGACTAAAGTAATTATAGAGATACACTTTGCAAATGAAGCTGATTTTGAAACTATCATGACTATGGGTTTCGAAGAAGGCTTCACTATGGCACTCGGCAACCTGGACGAATACTTCGCTTCACGTGCTTAATGGTTGCCGTAACCATAAATAGAAAAAATCCCCGCGTGTGCTGCGGGGATTTTTTTATTTATCAATTACCTGTGCGGCCAGTCGCTCTTCATGCTTCTGTGCAAGGGCGGCATTTATCTTTTCTATTTCACGTGCGGCGGCTTTGTTTTTCACCATTACGCTGACACGATATACCAATGCGATACATAGCAGCGTAACACCCGATACCACATAACCCAGAATATCATAATGCTCCAGCGGGCTTGTTTTTGTTTTCTGCGTAATGATAAAACCGGCCAGTATCGCGGCAAAACCACCGGCTATCTGTTGCAGCGATGAAGTGATACTCATATAAGCACCACGGTCTTTCATTTCAGGTATGCTGGTGTTGAGGGTAGTGGCCGGTATCATACGGCTCATGATACCCATGAACATGATCATGTTTATAACTACTACCTCCCATAATGGTGTAACAGATAGATTGGTATAAATAATAACCATTGTGATAGCCAGTAAAGAACCTGCTGTAAACAGTATGAATTTATCCATCTTATCGCTAAGCTTACCTACCAGCGGCATAATGACAATAGAAGAGATGCCTGTGAACATAAATACTAATGGCAATTGCTGCTGAGAGATACCAATGTTATTCACCAGGTAAGCACTACCAAAAGGCATCATCATAAAACCACCTACCGATAGCAAAGCAATGGCGGTGAAACCTACGCGGTAATGACTATCAGAAAGTGTATGCCATAGGTGCAGCAGTGGGTTTTTATCTGTTTGCAAGGCCAGGTGCTTATCTACCGGTTTCATTTTGAAAAATACGGCTGCCAGTATGCCTATAGCCAGTGCTACGATCATCAGGAAGGAAGAGTGCCAGCCCCATTGGTTGGCAAACCAGATACCGATAGGTATGCCCAGTACCTGGCTGGCGGCAAATGCCATTTGCACCATCCCCATCACGCGTCCACGCTGATGCACTTCAAACATATCGGTAATAATAGCCATGGAGATAGAGCCTATTACACCACCAAAAAGGCCGGTAACAATGCGTGCAGCCAGTAGCATCCAGAAATTGGCCGCCAGTGCACAAAATAGCGTACCTGCTATAAAGCCGGTGTAGAAAAACATCAATAGTTTTTTCCGGTCATACTTATCGGCAAAGCCTGCCGCCAGGATGCCGGATATACCGGCACTGAAGGCATAGACAGACACTACCAGCCCGAAGCCGGACGGTGTAATGTCCAGTGTTTTCATCAGGATGTCGCCAAGAGGTGATAAGACCATAAAATCGAGCACCACTGTAAACTGCAGTAGTGCGAGGATAGCTACCAGGAATTTCTGGTAATTACTGAATGTTGGTATAGCTGGTTTCTGTTGTTCCATAAAGTGATTTATTCCAGTTCGGCACATTTGTAGCCATTCTGTTCTATTAATTGTATAATGTCATTTGTGCAATTAGCAGTTGTTTCCAGGCGCAGCACACAATCTTCATCCCCTGTATCTACGCTCCACCTGGTGATATGCCTGTGCGCATCCAGCACATCTTTTACCGCATGTATGTCTTTTTGTTCTTTCAGGTTGGTTTTAAAAACCAGTACGCTTTTAGGTTGTGAAGGCATAGTGGTGTGTTTTCAGTTAGTGTTAATAAATAAATGCTCATTTATAAGCCGCTGAAAAAAATTATTTCTTCAGTGCTCGCAAAACCAGGTCGAATGTTTGCCACATGATCTTGTCATTTATTACAAATTTTTTACCGGCAAGGCTCCTGCCTTCGTTATGAAACCGCAACAGGTTGTAGAGCGGTGCATAAGCTATAGACCAATACACTTCTACCGGCATGGCCAATATCTCTCCCCTGTCTACTGCATTCTTCATAAAACGGCCCATGTGTTCTTTAAACTCATTTTTGAAGGCATCCATAATAGCCTCGTGATAGGTAGAGGTACGCAGTTGCTCAAACAGTTGCGCAATTTTGGGGTTATTCAGCACACATTTGGCGCGGTTCTTCCACTGCACACGCAGGCCTTCTTCAAATTTTGCTTCCGGGTCAAAACCTTCCAGCATCTGTGCGCTCATGTTTTTCACTTCTTCCTGTCCTATCTGCATGATAAGGTCGTCCTTATCCTTATAATAGATATACAGGGTAGCTACAGATATGCCACACTCTTTTGCCAGCTTGTTCACACTGAAACCTTCCAGGCCATCGCGCAGCAGCAGGTCTATAGCTTTGCTTTTTACTAATTGCTCCTTGTCGGTATTACGGGTTCGCATTGCGCGCAAATATAAGTGAATGTTCACTTATTTATAAAATATTTTAAAGTGCTGCCGGAAAATAACCGGCAACACTCATTATCAGAAGTTCATCTCATCTGCGCTTGGGCCATAGCTACCGGGTATCGGAACATCCAGCAGGCGTAGGTACACACCCATCTGCGCACGGTGGTGCACTACCTGGCAATAGGCATGCCTGATGGTTTCTCCCTTGGTATTTACGGAATATATCTCTTCGCCATTGCGCAATGTCCAGTTTGGCAATAAATCGGCATCTGTAGCCTGTTGCAGGCGCTGCTTTCCGGCCGCATATTCCTTTTCAAATAGCGCCATCAGTTCGTTGGTGTTATTTATTACCTGCGGATTATAAGGGCTGGTAGCAAAATCCAGTTCATCAGTATCCAAAGCCAATGATACCCACGACGGCAGCTCGGCTATATGGGTGGCCAACTGGCGGATGGTCATACTCTTCTCATGCGGTTTCCAGTCATATTTATCATCAGGTATGCGCGACAGCATTTTGCGGGTAGTAGCCGCTTCCTGGTCCATTTCTTTTACAAGTGCTTCGATCTGTGACATAGTTCGTGTTTTTTTAGTTTACACAGCAAAGAAAGAACCGGGTAGTGACAACCCTATGTCAGCAGCAATTGCAGAATTTCAAAAAATAATGCGGTAAGCTGCAAGTCCTTATCTTTATGCCCGTTCACATTAAAGGGACTACAGCTTTGAAATTTTCTGATTTTGATTTTGATAACGATGTGCTGGATGGCATAGAGTCGATGGGATATGAAAATGCGACACCTGTACAAGAACAGGTAATACCCCTCATTTTAGATGGCAGGGACATTATAGCATCTGCACAAACGGGTACCGGTAAGACAGCAGCATTTCTTTTACCGCTGATACAGAACATACTAGACCATACGAACAACGACCACGGTGTAAATGCTATGATCATAGTGCCCACCCGTGAGCTGGCCATACAGATCGTGCAGACGCTGGAAGGCATTTCCTATTATACCTCCATCAGTTGCATAGCCGTATATGGTGGTGGCAGCGGCGATTCTTTTGCTACGGAAAAGAAAGCTTTATCATCGGGTGTGGACATAGTGGTATGCACACCGGGGCGTATGATATCGCACCTGAATATGGGTTATGTAAAACTGCAGAACCTGAAATACCTGGTGCTGGATGAAGCCGACCGCATGCTGGATATGGGTTTTTATGAAGATATTGTAAAGATCATATCCTTTATGCCAAAGCAGCGGCAGAACCTGCTGTTTTCGGCCACTATGCCACCTGCCATCCGCAAGCTGGCCAATACGATATTAGTGAACCCTGCCGAAATAAACATCGCTATATCCCGCCCTCCCGACAAAATGGAACAGGGTGCCTTCATTTGCTTTGATGAGCAGAAGATACCATTGGTAAAACACGTACTGCAGTTAAAGGACTTTGCAAGTGTATTGATATTCTGTTCGAGCAAGCAAAGTGTAAAGCGCCTTACCGCCGATTTGAAACGTCTGAAAATGTCAGTAGGTGAAATACACTCCGACCTGGAACAGGAAGCCCGCGAACAGGTACTGATAGACTTTCGTACCAAAAAGATAAAAATACTGATAGCTACAGATATCCTTAGCCGTGGCATCCATATAGACGATATTGACCTTGTTATCAATTACGATGTGCCGCATGAAGGCGAAGACTATATTCACCGTATAGGCCGTACAGCACGTGCAGCCAGCAAAGGCACTGCTTATACCTTTATCAGCGATAAAGAACAGTATAAATTTCATCGGATAGAAAAACTACTGGGCCACCCGGTAATCAAACTACCCGTGCCAGAAGCATTAGGCCCAACACCAGAGGTAAGGGAAGACAAGCCTTTCCATAAGAAAAAACGCAATTTCAAAAAGAAGCGCTGATAACCCTATAAGACTTATTAAAATTATATGCACTACTTTTGCAGTTCATCTGCTGAGTTCCTACCTCTTTGTATTAGCCCGGCTATATAACTAATAATGACATTTAAAGAATTGAATTTAATAGCGCCCATACTGGAAGCGCTGGAAGCTGAAGGATATACCCAACCCACACCCGTACAGGAAGAATCAATACCAATAGTACTGCAAGGCAAAGACCTGCTGGGCTGTGCGCAGACCGGCACAGGCAAAACGGCAGCATTTGCCGTACCTATACTGCAACTGCTGAGTAAACCACCTGTTGATAACAGCCATAAAACAATAAAGGCACTGATACTGACGCCTACGCGTGAACTGGCCATACAGATAGGCGATAGCTTTGCCGCTTATGGCAAACACCTGCGCCTGAAACACCTGGTGATATTTGGTGGCGTGCCACAGGGCGCACAGGTAAAAGCACTGCATGCAGGTATAGATATATTGGTAGCAACCCCCGGCAGGCTGCTGGACCTGATAGACCAGAAATATATCAGCCTGAAAGACCTGCAGATATTTGTGCTGGATGAGGCCGACCGTATGCTGGATATGGGCTTTATACACGATGTAAAAAAGACCATAGCACGCCTGCCTGTAAAAAGGCAAACCCTCTTCTTCTCGGCCACCATGCCGCCGGAGATACAGAAACTGGCCGACACCATACTTACCAAGCCTGAAAAAGTGGAAGTAACACCGGTATCGAGCACTGCCGAAAAGATAGACCAGCATATACTATATGTAGACAAGAAGGATAAGAAAAAACTACTTGCCTTTATACTGAAAGACAAATCGATAGAACGTGCGCTGGTATTTACACGTACCAAACATGGTGCTGATAAAGTAGTAAAAGACCTGTACAAGGACGGCGTAAGAGCTGAAGCGATACATGGCAACAAATCGCAGAACGCCAGGCAACGTGCATTGAATAATTTTAAAACCGGCGAGATACGCGTACTGGTAGCTACCGATATTGCTGCACGTGGTATAGATATCGACCTGTTATCGCACGTTATCAATTTCGACCTGCCGGAAGTGCCTGAAACATATGTACACCGTATAGGCCGCACGGGCCGCGCCGGTGCAGCGGGTATTGCTTTTTCCTTTTGCGATGAGGAAGAAAAAGACAACCTGAAAGCCATTCAGAAACTGATAGGCAAACAGATACCTGTAGTAGAAGGCCATCCCTTCCCGCCAAGTGATAGTGGCCTGGTAAAAATAAACCTGCCTAAAAACAAACAGGTAGTAAAGCGACCAGATGCCGTGCATAGCGGTAATGCCGCAAACAAAAAACGTTTCAATAAGAGCAGGCCACCTAAAAAGTGGTAAGTTTTGGATGGCAGTATCTCGCGGTTGGCTTATTTTTACAGCACAAGCTACAGCATCGTGAACCGCATAGACAGAGTTACTGCCATCCTGATACAACTGCAATCGAAAAAGGTGGTGAAAGCGCAGGAAATAGCCGACCGCTTCAGCATCAGCCTGCGCACGGTGTACCGCGATGTGAAGTCGCTGGAAGAAGCCGGTGTACCCATCATAGGAGAAGCGGGTGTGGGCTATAGCATTATGGATGGCTATAAGCTGCCGCCTGTTATGTTCACCAAAGAAGAAGCAACGGCATTTATCACTGCTGAAAAACTCATCAACAAACTAACGGATAAAGCCACTGCAGAGCAATACAAAGCAGCACTGTATAAAGTAAAGGCCGTACTGCGCAGTGCCGAAAAGGGATTTGCTGAAGACATTGATGATGCCATCCATGTTTTCAAAAGCCGCAATCACCACCACCCCGCCGGCAATTCAAATCACATTTACGATATACTGCAAAGCATTAGTAGTAAAAAAGCCATACAGCTATATTACTACAGCGGCCACCGCGATCAGGATACAGAACGCATAGTAGAGCCTGTAGGCATTTACTACATCAGCAATTACTGGCACATGGTGGCATGGTGCCGCCTGCGCAATGATTATCGTAATTTCCGCCTCGACAGAATCAATAAGATCATACATTCAGACGAAGTATTCCGTCCGCGCGAACTGACGCTGAAAGAATACTTAGCCAAATGGTCGGCTGAAAACAAGCTGGAAGAAGTAGTGATCTCGTTCGATAAATCGGCCACCAGATATATTCAGCAGCAAAAGCTCTATTTCGGTTTCAGCAGCGAGCAGAGTAAGGGCAACCGCGTAGAAATCACCTTCTTGGTACCTTGTCTCGACTATATTGCCAGTTGGCTCTTATCCTTTGGCAGCCAGATACGTATCATATCGCCGCTTACACTGCGCGAAAAAATGACCGAGCGTGTGGCGGAACTGGCAGCGCACTACAATTTGAAAATAAGTGAGCCCCTGCTGACATAAGGTTGTCACTACCCCGTCGTTGCTTTGTAAAACACTACAAGCAATGGAAATCAAAACATCACCAGCCGTTACAGCACTGTTTGAAACTAAACAAACTACACTTAAAGACTTAGGATCATTTGCAGGCATAATAGCCGCACAGCTATATGCGGAAGCAGCAAGGCTGCAGGTATTACCAACAGGGCCAATAACATGGCGCTATCTTGGTGCCGATGGCAAGCCCGACACTGTTTTCACTTTAGAGATATTGCTGCCTATCAATGGCAACGTAGAGTCGCCTCAGTTCCAAACCAAAGAACTACCGGGCCTGAAATGCGCCAGCACGATCCATTATGGTTCCTGGGAAAGGTTTCCGGAGGTATATGGAAAATTCATGCCTGAAATATTTGCACAAGGCAGGAAGACAACAGATGAAACCCGGGAGCTGTATCTGAACATGGACTTCACAAATCCGGAAAATAACATAACTGAAATACAGGTAGGCATTATTTAAGGTTGACCAACACACATTCTGCTTTAGACAAGCCATGGCATAGTTTTTAGCTTATAAGTAAAAAACTGAAATTGCTATGAGCGACGTTAAAAACCTGGCAGGAACTGATGCCATCAGGAAACTGAAAGAACTGGCAGAGGGTATAGATATATGCATGTTCTGCACCCATATAGACGAAGTGCCTTTGACAACCCGCCCTATGTCTACACAAGAAGTAGATGAGCAGGGAAACATCTGGTTCTTCAGCCGGGTATCCAGCAATAAGAACCAAGAGATAAAACAGGATGATAAAGTGCAACTGCTGTATGCCGACATACGCAATAGCCACTATCTTTCTGTATATGGCTTTGCAGATGTGTTGGTGGACAGGGAAAAGATAAGAAAGCTATGGGACGGTGTGGAAAAGGCATGGTTCACGGAAGGTAAAGATGACCCTGAAATAACCCTGATACGCATCCGCACACAGGAAGCATATTACTGGGATACCAAAGACGGCGCCGTTATATCACTGATTAAAATGGGCGTTGCCGCCATTACAGGACAAGAACAAGACCAGGGCGTAGAAGGTATATTGAGGCCTTAAGCTACACCAAGTCTTTCATCATAGCCGCAAACGAAATAATGTCCTCGTCCGCGGTATCGAAGCTACACATGAGGCGTGCCTCGTTGGTAGCTTCTTTCCATATATAGAAGGGATACTTTGCCTGCAAGGTTTCATTCCAGCTAACGGGCAGCTCTGCAAATACGGCATTGGCCTGCACCGGTTTGGTAACACTCACCTGCGGGTATTGCGATATGGATTGGGAAAGCAGCTGCGCCATAGCATTGGCATGCAGTGCATGCTTGCGCCAGGTTTCATCGCGCAGCATGGCTTCAAACTGTGCAGCTATAAAGCGGGTTTTAGATGCCAGTTGCATGCTTTGCTTGTGCTTGTAGGCAATATGCTCTTTCAAATCCTTATTGAATACCGCTACTGCCTCACCAAACATCATACCTGCTTTGGTACCACCCAGCGATAATATATCAACACCTGCATGTGTAGTGATGTCTTTCAGTTGGCAACCAAGGCCGGCAGCAGCATTGAAGAAGCGCGAGCCATCTACATGCGTATATAAACCATGTGCTTTGGCAAGTGTGGTCAGTTCTTTTATTTCATTGGGGGCGTATACCGTCCCGTATTCTGTAGACTGCGTAAGCGATAACAACTTTGTTTGTGCATAGTGTATATCGCCTTTTCGTATCAGTCTTTGTTTGATAACATCTGTTGTCAGCTTACCGTTCTCATTGCTTGCGAGCGGAAAGAAGCGGCAACCCGTAAAGGTTTCCGGCGCAGCAGATTCATCGTTATAGATATGCGATATATCGGCACACAGTACAGAGTTATAAGACTGTGTAGCACTGCTAATGCTCAGCACATTAGCACCCGTACCGTTGAATACGAAGTACACATCCACATCGGCATCCAACACTTCCCGAAATTGTTTGCGTACACGTTCGGTAATGTCATCGGCACCATAAGAGCGGGCATGTTGCTGGTTGGCTGCTGTAAGTGCTTGCATTACTTCGGGCAATACACCGGCATAGTTATCGCTGGCAAAAGATTTCATGGGTGTAATATTAGGAAGAATAAATAAAGTGCCGATAATTGTTTGGTGCTTAGTATTTTCGGGCAGCACTCATGAAATCTTCTTTCAAAGCATACCTGCAGTATACCCGCACCGAACGTATGGGCATCTTAGCATTGCTGCTGATACTGATAGTGCTGATAGCTGTAAAGGCAAGCATGCACCTATGGGTATCACCAAAGGTGGATGCAGCGAAAGAAAAAGAGCTGGCTGCAAAATGGGAGCAGGCTAAAAAAAGTGGCCACGCAGTTGTCATGCCTCAATATGCATTTGAACCATCAGGCACATCTGCTACCCTTTTCAAATTCGACCCGAATACGATAGATGCTTCAGGATTGAAAAAACTGGGACTTAAGGACAAGACCGTTTCCATCTTCCTCAACTGGCGCAATAAGGGTAAGGTATTCCGTAGTAAAGAGGAGTTTAAAAAATTATACACACTAACACCGCAGGAATACGAAAGGCTTGCACCATATATTGTTATCCATAATCCTAAAGAAAGCAGTAAACAATTTAGGTTAGTTAATCTGAATACTGCCGACTCTGCAGAACTGGTAGCACTGCCCGGCATTGGCGCAAAGCTGGCACACCGCATACTGGAATATCGCAAAGAGATAGGGCACTATACATCGGCAGACCAACTGATGGAAGTTTATCGTTTTCCCGATACTACTTTCAGGCGATTGAAACAGCTTATTACTGTTAAGTGATACGTTTCGGCAATACATAACATCAAAAAGCTATACAAAGATTGATGGATGGGAAAATTTGTCGTAAACTTGCAGCCTGAATTGCGGTTTAAGATAGACTTTCATGGATTTCAAGTACACAGATACCCAACTGCAGATCGCAGATATGATACGCGATTTTGCCAACAAACATATCCGCCCGAATATGATGGAGTGGGATGAAACCCAAAAATTTCCTGTAGAAGTATTTAAAAAACTGGGTGAACTGGGCCTGATGGGCGTACTGGTGCCTACAGAATATGGCGGCAGCGGCCTTGGTTATTTTGAATATGTAACCGCCGTGAGCGAGATAGCAAAAGTATGCAGCTCTGTAGGCCTTTCTGTTGCTGCGCACAATTCGCTTTGCACGGGTCATATACTATACTTCGGCAATGAAGAACAAAAGAAAAAATACCTGCCTAAACTGGCTACTGCTGAATGGATAGGTGCATGGGGCCTTACCGAAGCCAACACCGGTAGCGATGCCGGCAATATGCGCTGCACTGCTGTAAAGGATGGTGACGACTGGATACTGAACGGTACTAAGAACTGGATAACACACGGCATCAGCGGTGATGTAGCTGTAGTACTGGCGCGCACGGGCGAACCACGTGCTAAAAGCAACGTAACCGCTTTTATAGTGGAGCGGGGCACACCGGGCTTCAGCGCAGGTAAAAAAGAGAACAAACTGGGTATGCGTGCATCTGAAACCGCAGAACTGGTGTTTGATAACTGCCGTATATCTGATGCGCAACGTATGGGCGAAGTTGGTGATGGCTTCCGCCAGGCAATGAAAGTGCTGGATGGTGGCCGTATATCGATAGCTGCCCTATCACTGGGTATATCTAAAGGTGCTTACGAGGCATCTTTGAAATATGCTAAAGAACGCCAGCAGTTCGACCAGCCCATTGCCAACTTCCAGGCTATAGCCTTTAAACTGGCAGATATGGCTACGAAAATAGAAGTAAGCGAAATGCTGATATACCAAGCTGCTGACATGAAGAACCGCGGTGAGAAAATGACCAAGGAATCTGCAATGGCTAAGTACTATGCATCTGAAGCCTGCGTACAGATATCTACCGATGCGGTACAGATATTTGGTGGCTATGGATATACCAAAGACTTCCCGGTTGAGAAATTCTACCGCGATAGCAAGCTATGCACCATAGGTGAAGGCACATCTGAAATACAGAAACTGGTAATATCGAGAGATATACTGACACAATAAGAAAAGCCCCGCAATGCGGGGCTTTTTAATTCGTATTAAGAAGTATAGTATTAATAATCGCCCACAGTAGCAGGTACCAGTTGGTTCAGTGCCGATGCCAATTGATCATCATTTGGCGCTATACCGTGCCATTCGTGTGTACCTTCCATAAAATCTACACCGCGGCCCATGATGGTATTCATCAGTACGCAGATAGGCTTACCATTTCCTGTTTGCGCTTTGGCAGCTTCCAGTGTTTTTACCACCTGCTCCATATCATTACCATCTGTCAGCACGATGACATGCCAGCCAAAGGCTTCAAACTTGGCACCCAGAGAGCCTAGGTTCATTACTTTATCAGTAGGGCCGTCTATCTGCTGGCCATTCACATCTATAGTAGCTATCAGGTTGTCTATCTTGTGGTGTGCTGCAAACATGATGGCCTCCCAGTTCTGGCCTTCCTGCAGTTCGCCATCGCCATGCAGCGAATACACGATGCGGTCATCACCATTCAGCTTTTTGGTAAGTGCAGCACCTGCTGCTACGCTCATACCCTGCCCCAGTGAGCCACTGGCTATGCGCACACCCGGCAGGTGTTCGTGCGTGGTAGGGTGGCCTTGCAGGCGCGAATCTATTTTACGGAAGGTGCTCAGCTCGCTGATAGGGAAATAACCCGAACGCGCCAGCACACTGTAGAATACAGGGGAAATATGCCCGTTGGATAAGAAAAACAGGTCTTCTCCTTGTCCATCCATATTGAAAGCAGGATTGTGCTTCATGATATGAAAATACAGGGCCACCATGTACTCTGTACAGCCCAGTGAGCCGCCGGGGTGGCCGCTTTGCATAGCATGTACCATACGTACGATATCCCTGCGCACCTGTGTTGCTGTTTGTGTCAGCTTGTTCAAATCCATTTTAAAAGCAAATTGTGCCGCAAAAGTAGCTTTTAGTCAGCACTTTTTTGATAAAAAATATAGCACAATGGCCTGCTTCTGTAAATTGCAGGTGGATGGAAATGCAAAAGGCACAGCAGCAATATTTTACCCGCCAGCTAATGGATTGGCACCATAACGACAATGACCGGGAGCTGCCGTGGAAATCGGAAAAAGACCCTTATAAAATATGGCTATCGGAAATAATACTGCAGCAAACGCGGGCGCAGCAAGGGCTGCCCTACTATCTACGCTTTATAGAAACCTACCCTACCATTATCCACCTTGCCAAGAGCACCGATGAAGCTGCCTTTCGCATATGGCAGGGGCTGGGCTACTACAATCGTTGCAAGAATATGCTGGCTACCGCCCGCTATATAGCGCAGGAGTTAAACGGGAAATTTCCCGATACATATGAAGACATCATAGCGCTGAAAGGCATAGGCCCATATACGGCAGCAGCCATTGCCTCATTTGCCTACAACCTGCCACATGCGGTGGTAGATGGAAATGTGTACCGTGTACTGGCGCGTTACTTTGGCATCGATACGCCATTTGACAGTACCGAGGGTAAAAAGCAGTTTGCAACATTAGCCCAACAACTGCTGGATGTGCATAACAGCGCCACCTACAACCAAGCCATTATGGACCTGGGGGCAACCGTATGCACCCCGCAAAACCCGGCATGCGATACCTGCCCGCTGCAAAAGAAATGCGTAGCCTATAAGCAGGATATGATACAACTGCTGCCGGTGCGCGGTAAAAAACAAGCGGTGCGCAAACGCTACTTCCATTACCTGCTGCTGACACATAAGAACAAGCTGTGGCTGCACAAGCGCACCGGCAAGGATATATGGCAAAACCTGTACGAGCCGCTGCTGGTAGAAGCAGATGAAACCCTGACGGCTGAAAAGCTGGCAAAAACACCGGCATTCAAAGCACTGAGCATCGCAGGCGTGCCTGCCTTTACTGATACCATGAACCAAAAGCTGACTCACCAGCACATCACCTTCTCCTTCTTTACCTTACCCGTAAAAAGTATGGATATACATACTCCTGATGGCGGCGAATGGGTTGACAGCAGCGATTTGAAGAATTATGCCTTCCCTAAAAGTGTACTTTCTTTTTTAGAAAAAATATTTTATTTTTAGAGTTATAAGGCTTTATAAAAAAAACTAATTGGTAAATTAAACAATTATGAGAGGCGTAAACAGAGTCATGTTGATTGGAAATCTTGGACGCGACCCGGACTTACAATATCTGGAAGGAAATATAGCTGTGGCAAAGTTCCCCCTCGCTACTACCGAAACCTTTAAAGACAAGAACGGCAACCTCGTATCGCAAACAGAATGGCATACCGTAGTGTTATGGCGCGGCCTGGCCGAGCTAGCACAAAAGTACCTGCACAAGGGCAGCCTGGTATTCATAGAAGGCCGCCTGCGCACCCGCCATTGGGAAGACAAAGACAAAAACAAACGTTTCAGCACCGAAATAGTGGGCGATAACCTGGTAATGCTGGATAAACGTAAGGAAAATGGCGATTATCAGAATTCAGGCGATACCACGCATCAGGATATCAGCTACGACCCTAATATTGAGCCTACTAAAGACGACCTGCCTTTTTAATATTCAAGCCTATTATATTTATATAAGGAAAGAAGCACTTTATTTCTTTCCTTTTTTTAATTTTGGTAGTCACCAAACAAGCGACACATTTTGGGAAGCTCAACTGAAGGGGAAACGACAACGCTGGCCCTGTTATTACAAGCATCGCAGGAAGCTTTCTCCGCGTCTAATGTCACCATACTCATTATCATCATTTTGATATTGCTGTTGCTTACTGCCATTACAGCAGGGGCAGAGACTGCCTACTTTTCCCTGAGCGCCAAAGACATTAATTACCTGAAGCTAAAGGATGAGCAAAGCGCAACGCAAGCCATTCAACTACTGGAACAGCCCAAAATGCTGCTGGCCACTATACTGGTGACCAATAACTTCATCAACATAGCCATTGTTATCACCACCAACCTGCTGGTGAAACAATTGCTGCCGCCCGAAATGAACGAGGTGGCATCATTCTTAATACAGGTAGTGGTAGTGACTTTTCTGCTGGTACTGTTTGGCGAGGTATTACCCAAAGTATATGCTACACAGAATAACCTGCGCATGGCCCTGTTCTCGGCACCGGTGCTGAAGATCATGAGCGGCATCTTCAAACCCGTAAGCAGTGTGCTGGTATCATCTACCAACTATATAGAAGAACGTATAGGTACCAAACCATCGAACAACATCAGCAATGAAGATTTTGAGCATGCCATAGAGTTGACCGTAGGGCATACCGCCACGCGCGAGGAGGTAAACATCTTTAAAGGCATCCTGAAATTCGGCAATATCACCGTTCGCCAGATCATGCGTACGCGTATGGATGTGAGTGGTATTCCTAATGAGCTTACGTTTCCCGAAGTGCAAAAGCTGGCCATAGAAGTAGGCTATTCGCGCTTGCCGGTATACAAAGAGAGCCTGGATAAGGTAGCGGGTATGATACATACCAAAGACTTTCTGCCGCATACGGATGATGACCATTTCGACTGGCATAAACTGATACGCCCTGCTTACTTTGTGCACGAAGGCAAGCTGATAGAAGACCTGCTGAAAGAGTTTCAGCAAAAGCGCATACACTTTGCCATAGTGGTAGATGAGTTTGGTGGCACTTCAGGCATTGTAACGCTGGAAGATATTATGGAAGAGATCATCGGCGACATCAAAGATGAGTTTGACGAGGAAGACCTGCACTTTAAAAAGATAGACGACAGCAACTATATTTTTGAAGGCAAGACCCTGATAAATGATGTATGCCGAATGATAGGCGAACCATCAGACACCTTTGAACATGTACGTGGCGAGAGTGATTCACTGGCTGGGCTGATACTGGAAATTTCAGGTAAGTTTCCTGTGGTAAATGAAACGGTGAGCTACAAAGAATATGACTTTACAGTCTTGAACATTGATAAGATGCGCATACAGCGCGTGAAGCTGACCATCAATCCCGACGATGAGGATCTGTAATCTTTAATCTATATTATTATCTGTATTTACATCTACAAGCATGCGCATTAGCTGCTGTATTTCGTCGGCACGCTGGTCGTCCCTTTTATACCGGTAGCAAAGGGCCAGTTCTTCCAGCATTTTAAAGATGATACGCTTGGAAAGTATAGGCGTGAAATAGTTTTCACGGCCTGATGCATTTATCTTCTTCAGGTAGGTATCTACATCTTTCTGCGTGTACACCATACCGTTCAGCGGGTCTATATAAAATTGTACCTGTTGCACACCTTCATCATCATCCTGCTTGTAGAAATGGTGCAGGGTATCGATGTAAGCGAATACAAACTGGCGTGGCAGTTCCACTGCAAATATGGGTATATCCAGCAGTTCGCAAAGGGCGAGGTATAGCACACCTAATGAATAGGCATTACCCTGCTTGCTTTCCAGCACCTGGTTGATGAAAAAGTATTTAGGCTCGCGCTCTGTAAGCTCGTGACCCTGCAGCTTGTAATAATTGTAAAGAATGCTGTTGAAAATATTTACCTGCTCCAGCGGGGTCAGATAATTATTCAACTCCAACCATATATTACGACGTATCTGGTCGAACTGGCTCAGTATGGATGGAATGTTCAGGTCGGGAAACTGGTATTTGGCTACCAGTATGGCACCGCGCAGCAGTTCCGGATTCTTAGAATGGCTCCAATCGAAGAATTCCTGTTGCAGGTCTTGAAAATGCACACGGTGAATGAGGCTTTCTATACGTTCCTGCACATCTTCATCTACCGTTACTTCCCACAGCTGTTCCAGGTTAGGGATGATGTCTTTACCGTAGTGCAGCAACTTAGCCGCAACGGTATCGAACACTTCACTATCAGGGTCGTCTATAAGCTGTAACAGCGCAGATATTTCTTTATTTGCCTGCATCAAAACACCGGTTTACACTACCTTAAGTTACACCAATTTCTTTATGATTTTTTCTTCCTTGCCGTTTTTTTAGGCGGATTTGCCTTCACTTCTTCAATGATTGCTTTCACCTCTTCTATCGTAAGGTCGGCGGCAGTTTCAATCTTGTCTTTCGGTATTTTGTAGTTCCTCAGGCCTTGTTTTATGTACGGGCCATAAGGGCCTTTCAGTATTTTGATCTTTTCTTTTTCGAATATCTTGATGGTACTTTCTGCGGCAGCTTTACGCTTTTCTTCTATCAGCGGCGCTACTTCTTCCAGCTCTACCGTATATGGGTCCATCTCTTTTTTCAAAGAATAGAATTTGCCGGTGTGCTGCGCATACGGGCCAAAACGGCCGATGTTCACTACTACATCTTCACCTTCAAACTTGCCCAGTGTACGCGGCAGCTTGAAGAGCTCCATTGCTTCTTCCAATGTGATGGTTTCGATACTTTGGTTGGTGCGCAGTTTGGCAAAACGAGGTTTTTCTTCATCTTCCGTGCTGCCTATCTGCACCATTGGGCCAAAGCGACCCAGGCGGGCTACTACAGGCTTGCCGCTTACAGGGTCTGTACCCAGTTCGTGCTCACCTTTGGCACGGCCGGCATGTTCCAGCGTATGCTCTACCGTTTGGTGGAATGGTTGATAGAAGCCTTCTATCATTTTGTTCCACTGCTCCTTGCCTTGTGCTATCTCGTCAAATTCTTCTTCTATCTTGGCCGTGAAGCTATAGTCCATTACCTTGTCGAAGTGCTCGCTCAGGAAGTCGGTAACTACCATACCCAGATCGGTAGGGAACAATTTGTTCCGTTCTGCTCCGGTATTCTCGCTTTCTTTTACTTCGGTAATATTATCACTCTTCAGTGTCAGTATTTCGTATTCACGTTTCACCCCTTCTTTATCACGCTTTTCTACATAGCCGCGCTGTTGCACGGTGCTGATAGTAGGTGCGTATGTAGATGGACGGCCAATACCCAGTTCTTCCAGCTTTTTAACCAGCGATGCCTCTGTATACCTTGGGGAAGGGCGCGAGAAACGTTCTGTAGCACGCATTTCCTGCAGGTCCAGTTGCTGGCCTACCGTTAATGGCGGCAGCATACCGCTGTTTTCTTCATCACCATCTTCTTCGTCCTTACCTTCTGTATATACCTTCAGGAAGCCATCAAAACGCAGCACTTCGCCGGTAGCGGTCAATGGGTCGGGTTGAGATGATACCCCTATTTTAGCAATGGTACGCTCCAGTTGTGCATCTGCCATTTGCGATGCTATGGAGCGCTTCCATATCAGGTCGTACAAGCGTTGGGTATCTGCATCGCCTACAGATGTGGTACCCATCTCTGTAGGGCGAATAGCTTCGTGCGCCTCTTGTGCTGACTCGTTCTTATTCTGGAATTTGCGATGCTGATAGTATTTATCACCATACATATTTTCCACAGCTGCTTTTATAGCATCCTGCGCGGTTTCAGAAAGGTTTACCGAGTCGGTACGCATATAGGTGATGTGACCATTCTCGTAAAGCTTCTGTGCCAGCAGCATGGTTTTCGATACCGAATAGCCCAGCTTGCGGCTGGCTTCCTGCTGCAGGGTTGATGTAGTAAATGGTGCTGCCGGCGATTTTTTACCCGGCTTCACCTGTACATCATTTACGGTATAGGTAGCATTTATGCAGCGCTGCAGGTAAGTGCGGGCTGTAGCAGAACCCTTCATTTTATCGGGGCCATCTGCCTTAAAGGTTACTTTCTTATTATTAATATCTGCCGCATTGAAGAACGCTTCTACCTTAAAGCTGCTTTCTGCTTTAAAGCGGTTTATCTCGCGTTCGCGCTCTACTATAAGCCTTACTGCTACCGATTGCACACGGCCGGCAGAAAGGTTGTTGCGCATGCTCATTTTGCGCCACAGGATGGGCGATATTTCAAAACCTACAATACGGTCCAACACACGGCGTGCCTGCTGGGCATTCACCAGGTTCATATTTACCGTACGTGGTTTCTCTACTGCTTTCTTAATGGCCGGCTTTGTGATTTCGTGGAAAACGATGCGTTTAGTAGTAGCCGGGTCCAGGCCCAATACTTCGCACAAATGCCAGGATATGGCCTCACCCTCACGGTCCTCATCGGTTGCTAACCAAACATCTTCTGCCTTCTTTGCTAATGATTTGAGTTCCTTTACAACCTTTTGCTTATCTTCTGAAACGGTGTACTTAGGTTTGAAGCCGTTATTGATATCGATACCCATATCCTCTTTTTCAAGGTCGCGGATATGACCGTAGCAAGATCTTACCTCAAAATCTTCACCCAGTATCTTTTCTATCGTTTTCGCTTTTGCAGGGGACTCTACAATCAGCAGGTTTTTAGCCATTCTCTGAAATTCTTTTACTCAAATATTAAAACACAATGCCTAATGCCACACGGTTTTCGGACGTGTGCAATAATAAACTATTGTTTTGAAAAAAAAGAAAAAGGGTAACAAAACGTTACCCTTTTCTTAATATTAAAGACGCTAAAGATTAGTGTGCAACTACGAAACGTTTAGTTGTACGTTGACCGTTAGCTTCTACGTTGTAGAAATATACACCGCTGTTCAGGTTAGCTGTAGAGAAAGTAGCTTTACCTTCACGAACGTTGTTCAGGTTTTGTGTAGCAACTACCTGACCTACTGCATTCATGATGCTAACAGTTGCATCAGCTGCATTGTACAGGCTGAATTTAACTGTAACATTTTCGTTAGCAGGGTTAGGATAAGCATTAGCAGCAGAGATAACACCACCGTTAGTTTCGTTGATACCTACCTGGAAGCAGCCAGTACATTTAGCATGGCCAGCGATCCTGATGAATTCCTGGTTGAATGTATTTGCATTCCAGATCTCGATCATCATTGAAGGGATGTAAGCGCTGGTATCGAAAGAGAACATCAGTTGAGACATGCTCCTGTCCTTGAAATTTTTCAGCACGTTAGGCATATTTTTAGAATCGCCTGTAGCAGCAGCCATTACCAGGAAGTGGTGACGAGAAGTTACAGAGTCTACATTAGCAGCCCATGTATCACCAGATTTAAAGGTACATGTGACACCGAACCTGTTACCTGCTGGTATAGTAAGACCACCATTAGGAACCGGGAATGTGAAATCTTTCAGAGTCCAGCTTCTTTGACCGCCTACGATATTAACCGTGTCACGATCTGCATCAAAAAGAGGTACTTTCCAAGTTATGGCATTGCCACCTGCAGGAGCTAAACCGGCACGGTTTACGCTATCTGTAAGGAATGAGAACATCTGAAGTGTATCCAGGTCTGTATACTGTGCAACTTTAGCACCATAATTCGGATCGTTTTTCCTCATGTAATAATAAAGGCCCGGAGCAGGAACCACTGAGAAGATCAGGGTATCTACAATTCCGTCTGGCCTGCTTGGAACCTTCACATAAGAACCCATAATGTTTACAGAGTCGACTGTATAAGTGTTATTCACACCTATTTTAACTTCTCCGCTAAATGCAGTTGGTTCGTTAACGATTTCAGAAGAAATAGGATCGATCAGCTGACCAACTGAACTATAGTTGATACGGCTCAGACCTGTATTAAAACGCTGTTGAACAGTAGAGTCAAACCAGATTGGGAAGATCATCCTGTTGTCAGTCAAAACACCTGGTTCTGCCAGTTGATCATATTCATCGAATGGAGAATACCAACGTTCTGTAGCACTGGTCGTTTTGTTAGCTGTACCTAATGCTGTTGCAGGCAGTACAGTCTTCCCTTCCATCACTTCTTGCTTGTGTGTCAGGCCGATAGCCTTATTAAAAGGCACGCCTTTCAGCTGAGATTGTGCAGACGCGCCGAAAGCGACGCAGCTACCTGCAATAAGTAAAAATAATTTTTTCATCGCAATGATTTTTTTGAATAGTTGACGTAAAAATAATTAATTCTGCTTAGTAACCTTCAAAAAATCTGCCAAAAAAGAAAAAATTGTCAACCGGATTACTATATTATACAAATTGATGACAAAAAACAGCAAATTTTAATCCCTCGCATATGCTTGCTATTTTTGCAACCGCTAAATCATTCTATGCTTCCTGAATTTGACAATACAGAAATAGCTTTCCGTTACCGCAGTGATAAGGACTTAAAGCAAGCAAGGTTCCTTTTCGCATCTATGGGCTCCCCTACGCTTACCAGCATTGGCATGGGCTTTACCAAACTGGCCATGGCATGGAGCCTGCCTATAAAGGGCATTATCAAACGCACGATATTCAAACAATTTTGCGGTGGCGAAACCATGGAAGAAGCAGCACAAACAGCTGATGTGCTGGCCAAATACCATGTAGGCGTGATAATGGACTATGGCGTGGAAGGCAAGGAAGGCGAAGCAGAGTTTGACCATGCGGTGCCGGAATTTGTAAAAGCCATACAATACGCTGCTACCAAGAAGAATATACCTTTTATTAGTATTAAAGTAACGGGCTTTGCACGTTTCGCCCTGCTGGAAAAAGTGCATAGCGGAGAAACATTAACTGAAAGTGAAACAACCGAATGGCAACGTGTAGAGAAACGTATAGATACTATATGCAAGGCTGCATATGATAATAATGTAATGGTGCTGATAGATGCCGAAGAAACATGGATACAAAAACCGGTAGATATACTGGCAGATGCTATGATGGCCAGATACAACCTGAAAAAAGCCATCATATATAACACCTTCCAGATGTATGCGCATGCAACACTGGCACACCTGAAAAAAGAATATGAAGCGGCCCTTAAGGCAGGCTATATATTGGGGGCAAAACTGGTACGCGGTGCCTACATGGAAAAGGAGCGTAACCGTGCTGCTGAAAAAGGTTATCCATCGCCCATACAGCCCAATAAGGAAAGTACCGACAGGGATTATGATGCGGGGGTATTGTTTTGCCTGGAACACCTGAAAGATGGTAAGATGGCTTTATTCATAGGCACGCACAATGAGCACAGCAATATGCTGGCGGCCAAATACATGGAAGAACATGGCATCTCCCACAATACCCCAACGGTATATTTCTCTCAACTATATGGCATGAGCGACAATATATCTTTCAACCTGGCAGATGCCGGCTATAATGTTGCCAAATACCTGCCTTATGGCCCTGTTAAAGATGTGATACCCTACCTGATGCGCCGTGCACAGGAAAACACCTCCGTAGCCGGGCAAACAGGCCGCGAACTATCGCTGATAAATAAGGAACTGAAAAGAAGAAAGCTATAAATGTAAAAAGCCCCGCAATGCGGGGCTTTGTAGTTATTTCTCAATGATGTAAACATCTTCATTATCGCGCTTCATCCTGAAATTTTCGCGGGCGTATTTTTCCAGTTGCTGCGGATTGCCCGTCATTTCTTCGTGTTCTTTTTCCATCTTCGCTATCTCTGCATTCAGGTATGTGATATTATCCTTCACATTCTGCAGATTTTGCTTCTTTTCCCTCATAGACATCAGGTCATTTTGGTCGAAGAAGGTCATCCATGCCAGGAAGGCAATGCCCGTCAGCAAAAACTTATTGGTAAGAATACGAAATACAGGTTTCATACACGCTGTGTTTTTACACCACTAATTTAAAACTTAAAAACCAAATTTCAGGGTTTTACCGGGGTAGAATGCGCTTGCACCCAGTTCTTCTTCAATACGCAACAGTTGGTTGTATTTCGCCATACGGTCGCTGCGCGAAGCCGAGCCGGTTTTTATCTGTCCGCAATTCAGTGCTACAGCCAGGTCAGCAATCGTGTAATCTTCGGTTTCACCACTGCGGTGGCTCATTACGGTATTGTAACGTGCACGTTGCGCCATGGTTACGGCCTCTATTGTTTCCGTAAGCGTACCTATCTGGTTTACTTTTACCAGCAGGCCGTTACCTACACCTTCTGTAATGCCCTTTTCAAGACGGTTTACATTGGTAACAAAAAGGTCATCGCCTACCAACTGCACTTTATTACCAACTTTTTCAGAAAGCATTTTCCAGCCCTTCCAGTCATCTTCATCCATACCATCTTCAATACTCACGATGGGGTATTTTTTGCACCACTTAGCCCAGTATTCCACTACTTCCTCACTACTCATCTTAGCGCCGCTGCTTTTATGGAAGATATATTTCTTTGTTTTGGCATCATACAGCTCGCTGATAGCAGCATCCATAGCTATAGCTACCTGGTCGCCCGGTTTATATCCTGCTTTTTCTATTGCTTTCAATACCGTTTCAATAGCTTCCTCATTGCTTTTGATCTCTGCAGGGGCAAAACCACCTTCATCACCTACGTTGGTGTTGTAGCCTTTTTCCTTCAATACGTTTTTCAGGCTGTGGAATATTTCAACACCCCAGCGCAGGCCTTCGCTAAAGCTTGCCGCACCTATAGGCATTACCATAAATTCCTGGAAGTCTATTTTATTATCCGCATGTGCACCACCGTTCAGGATGTTCATCATCGGCACAGGTAGCGTCTTAGCATTGGCACCACCAACATAGCGGTACAGGCTAAGGCCTGTAGCTTGTGCAGCTGCTTTTGCAGTAGCCATACTTACAGCCAGTATAGCATTGGCACCCAGTTTAGCTTTGTTTGGCGTACCATCCATTTCCAGCATGGCCTGGTCCAGGCCGCGTTGGTCGGTTACATCCCAGCCATACAGTTCTTCAGCTATCTTATCGTTTACATTAGCTACAGCTTTCTGAACACCTTTACCCAGATATTGTTTTTTGTTACCATCGCGCAGCTCTACCGCTTCGTGCTTACCGGTGCTGGCACCAGATGGTACAGCAGCACGGCCCATCAGGCCATCGCTGGTATGAACGTCAACTTCTACAGTAGGATTGCCACGGCTATCTAATATCTGGCGGGCAACGATGTTGGATATAAAACTCATGTTAATGATTTTTCAATTCGGGTGCAAAGATAATCTGTGGTAGTTATTTTAAAAAATAGCATTGATAATGCTAAAACAAACAAGACAAGATGATGCTTAAAAACAGAATAACGTTTATCCAGAAGTCCAGCACAGTTATCTTTCTTCGTACTCCATCATGATACCATCTGGATTGCCTAAAAGTATTAATTATAAAAAGCCCTCTCTTATTATATAATCGGTTTATTATCCAATATGTACTAAGAAAAATAAACAATCCTTTTAGAGAGGTGACAGAATAACAAGTAATGTAACTATTAATGCCGTTATTGTTAAATGATGCAGACCTGCTAATTCTAAACTGCTCGTTATTGTAGCCTAATAGTCTGACCAAAAAAATAACGATAGATATAGCATACCACGCTTTGAAGGTTTCTTTATTATTCAAATCAATTATAAAGTCAAAGCATAGCAACAGTGTGGGTATGCAGAAAGAATATATAAAGATTAAAATTGAGGGTATCCGAGTAAAAAAGGATAAAAGAAGAAAAAACGCACCTATAGAGAGCGTAATAATCATCAATATTTGTTGCCTTTTAGGAATATCAGCAATGCTAAACATTTGGAAAAATTATTGCTAATATAAACTATAGCTAATTCAATCCTTTCCGGATGATACCGCCGCCTATCACATCATCACCATCATAAAACACAGCAGACTGGCCGGGGGCTATGCTATTCACCACGTGGTCGAAAGATACCCTTACCGTATCACCTTCGGTATGTATACGGCTCATAGAGCCTGCATCTTTATAGCGTATTTTAGTTGTGGCTTCTATACCATCGGGCATAGTATCATACTTTATCATGTTCAGCCCACCTACTATCATTTCGCTCTGCTGCAGTTCATGCGCTTCACCCAGTACTATAGTATTTGTTTCAGGAATTATTTTGGTAACAAACACAGGCTTGCCCAGTGCTATATCCAGGCCCTTACGCTGGCCTATGGTATAGAAGGGATAACCTTTGTGTTTGCCCACGATACTGCCATCTGCCAATACAAAGTTGCCACCCGCTACTTCTGCTTCCAGCGTAGGTATCTGGCGTTTCAGAAAGCCACGGTAATCATTATCCGGCACAAAGCATATCTCGTAGCTTTCTGCTTTTTTAGAAAGCTCGGGGTAGCCCATATCCAGTGCTATCTGGCGTATCTCCGTTTTTAGGTAATCTCCCAGCGGGTATATGCTGCGGCTCAGGCAGTCCTGCCCCAGCCCCCATAGCACATAGCTCTGGTCTTTAGTCAGGTCTTTCGCTTTCGACATTACAAAGCGGTTATTTTCCTCGCGCACCTTTACATAGTGGCCCGTTGCAATGAAATCGCAGTTGAGCGCATCGGCGCGCTTCAGCAGTGCCGACCATTTAATGTGTGTATTGCACAGCACACACGGATTGGGTGTGCGGCCGGCCATGTATTCTTCTACAAAATTGTTGATAACGTGGTCGCCGAACTCATCACGTATATCCAGCACATAGTGCGGAAAACCGTGGTCTACCGCCGCCTGGCGCGCATCGTTGATCGAATCGAGATTGCAGCACCCTGTCTCCTTTTTACAACCGCCGGACGATGAATAGTCACATGTTTTCTAGGTAATAGCCACCACTTCATAACCCTGGTTATGAAGCATCAGCGCTGCAACGGTACTATCAATACCGCCACTCATCGCCACCAAAACTTTTCCGTTCCTGCTCATTCGTTTATTAAAAAAGAACGGCAAAGGTACGCATTCGGCAGAAATGGGCATTTTAGTACTGATAGATATTAGATTACGCCTTATCAGCACTGCTGATAGTGGCATTATAACCGCAGGTGTAGTACTTTTGATGTCAATGCAATACGAAGTAGCATTCCCATCGGGCAAGGTGCAGTATCTATTTGGCAAAGGGCTGCAAGCCATTGAGCCATTGGCACCACAGCCGGTCATCCTTACCGATAGCCACGTTGCATCGCTATACCCTTCCCTTACGGAAGCATACCCAAGCATCATCATACCCGCCGGCGAAAGCTATAAAACACTGGAAACACTGGAAAGCATTACAGGCCAGTTATTGCAGCACCAGGTGCAGCGGAAATCGGTATTGGTGGGTGTAGGTGGCGGTGTGATAACAGATATAGCCGGTTTTGCTGCCGCTGTATATATGCGTGGCATTAACTGTGGCTTCGTACCCACTACACTACTAGCTATGGTAGATGCTGCTATCGGGGGGAAGAACGGGGTAGACTTTGGCCTGCAGAAAAACCTGGTAGGCACCATACGCCAGCCACAGTTCATATTGTTTGATACCACCTTCCTGCAAACGTTACCCGAAATAGAATGGAGCAATGGATTTGCAGAGGTGATAAAATATGCCTGTATTTTCGATGCACCTTTGTTTGATGAACTGGCGGTGAACCATATCGGTTATTACCGGCAACAGCAAACGGCATTGAAAGAACTGATACAATGCTGCGCTACGTGGAAAAACCAGACCGTGCAGGAAGATGAACATGAAAGCGGCGCCCGCAAGCTGCTCAACTTTGGGCATACCGTAGGGCATGCTATAGAAACCCTATATCAATTGCCACACGGGCAGGCAGTAGCATTGGGTATGCTGGTAGCATGTAAAGTATCGGAAACGGTAATGCAACTGGACGAACATGTTTACCATAGGTTGACTACTGTGTTGCAACAATATAAACTGCCATATTCCCTTACACTGCATCCGGACAGGCTAATGGATATATTGGCGATGGATAAGAAACGGAATGACGATAAAATAGATTTCATTGTATTAAAGAACATCGGCCATGCTGCTATTGAAACGATTGGTTTCGATGTAGTGCGGAATGCCATAGATAATTTCAGCTATGCAGGCAATCGTTAGCCCGGGAAAGATAATGGGGACACTTACACCGCCTGCATCGAAAAGCCTGATGCAGCGGGCTTGCGCAGCTGCATTATTGCATCATGGGCATACTACGATATATAATTACGGCACATCGGAAGATGATAAAGCGGCCTTACGCATCATAGAGCAATTAGGTGCGCAGGTTTCATTTGCAGATGATAGCATACGCATCAGTAGCGAGGGCATACAACCTATCACCACCACGATAGACTGTGGTGAAAGCGGACTGTCGGCAAGGCTTTTCATACCCATAGCCGCACTGCATCATAGCCCCATACAGATAACAGGACGTGGTAGTTTACTAAAACGTCCCTTTGACGTATATCAAGATGTATTGCCACAACTGGGTGTGCAGGTAACCGGCAACAAGTTGCCTATGACAGTAAACGGGCCATTGCAAGCCAAAGACATTGCCATTGATGGCAGTGTTAGTTCACAATTTTTAAGCGGATTGTTATTTGCTTTTGCGTATAGCGCTACAGCGCCTATAGTCATTACCGTAAATGGCCTTAACAGCAAGCCTTATATAGATATGACGCTGGATCTGCTGCAAAGATTTGGCAAGCAAATACACCATGATAATTACCACAAATTTTATATAAATCCGCAAACAGCAACGAGCGGGTATATTGAAATAAATATAGAAGCCGACTGGAGTGCGGCTGCAAACTTTATAGTAGCGAAAGCAATTGGCAATGATATTTCCATCAACAATCTGAATTACGATTCTCTACAAGCAGACAGGGCTATATTGCAGGTGGCAAACGAGCAGAGAACTGCCTTCAACTTTGATGCAACAGATAGCCCCGATTTAATACCTATACTATCTGTATATGCGGCCTATTGCAGCGGCACAAGTACCATACAGGGCATGAACCGATTGATGCATAAAGAAAGCAACCGCATAGAAAGCACTACAGCTATGCTGCATGCGTTTGGCATAATATACAGTTTGCAAGGCAATACGCTTGAGGTCACAGGCGGCAGGCCATTGCAAAGCTGCACAGTAAATGGCTATAACGACCATCGCATAGTAATGGCCGCAGCCATAGCTGCGCTGGGGGCAGCGGGTGATGTTACGATAAATGATGCACAAGCGGTAGCTAAGTCTTACCCCGATTTTTTTAAACACTTATCTTCACTGGGTGCTAAATGTATTTTGAAAGATGAATAGTTTCGGACGCATATTCCGGGTTAGTATATTCGGCGAATCGCACGGCCCGGCAGTAGGTATCACTATCGACGGCTGCCCGGCAGGTATTGCATTAACGGCAGATGATTTTACCGCAGACCTTGAACGACGCAAAGCAGGCGCAGCCGGCACTACCCCACGCAAAGAAGATGACATACCGGAAATATTAAGTGGCGTTTTCAACGGCCATACTACAGGTGCCCCCATCACTATTATTTTCAGGAACAACAATACCCGCTCTGCCGACTATGATGCGTTGAGAGCTACACCCCGCCCCGGCCATGCCGATTTTGTGCTGCATGAAAAATTTAAAGGGTATAATGATTACCGCGGCGGCGGCCACTCTTCGGGCAGGCTCACGGTATGCCTGGTAGCCGCGGGCGTGGTGGCCAAAAAAGTAATAGCACCCTCAATCGTAAATGCCAGACTGGTAGAGGCCGGTGGCAATACAGATATAGAAGCCGCAATACAGAAAGCGGTAGACGAACAAGATAGTATAGGTGGCATTGTAAGTGTTTCCGCAACGGGGCTACCCTTAGGCTTGGGCGAACCGTTTTTTGATAGTGCCGAATCACTCATCAGCCATATGATATTTGCGGTGCCTGCTATAAAGGGTATTGAATTTGGCGCCGGCTTTGCCGGAACAAAGATGAAAGGCAGTGAGCACAATGATGCCTTTATAGATAAAAACGGCACAACACGTACCAATCATGCAGGTGGCATCAATGGTGGTATTACCAATGGTAATGAACTGCAGTTCCGCATCGCCGTAAAGCCCACCAGCAGCACACCTAAAGAGCAGCATACCTGGAATAAAGAAACACAGTCGGTAGAAGCTTTTACCGTAAAAGGCCGGCACGACCTATGCATAGCCCTGCGCGTGCCCGTAGTGGCCGAAGCTGCTACAGCCATAGCGCTGGCCGATATGTTATTACTCAAGGCATAAAAAAACACCCTTGCATGCAAGGGTGCTGTATATTTTATTAACTATTGGTTTATTTAGACCAGATAGAAGGCTCACCGGTGTTCACACCAAAGTCATTCACCATATTGCTGGTTTTGTCTTTGATAGTGTAACGAACTGTCAGTGTACCGTGTTTGCCATAAAACTCTTCGTATTTCAGGGTACCGGTGCCTTGTATTTCGTACCTGTTATCTACTGTTTGCAGCGGTATCGTAATCTCATCACCATTTATGATCATATCTACAGGTGCAGTAGCATTGTTGTAGAAACCACGGATAACCATTTTATTCATGCTGGCACCATCTTCAATGCTCACCTGGTATTGGTTTGTAAGGGTATATGTACCTTTTTCTATTACATTCCAAACACCTTTATATTTATCCCTGGTAATGATCTCGCATTGCGTGCCTTCATAACCCGTTGGGCATATACAGGCGCCATCTTTACATACGCCACCGTAAGCGCAAACGATCGCCTTACATTTGTCATTATTACAAGATGTATAAGTAACTGCTGTGAATGCTGCAATGGCGCTGAGCGCAGAAAGTATTATAGTCTTAAAACGGGCTTTCATTAGCACATATAATTTTAACGAAGCTTAAAGATAAAAGAAACAATTTTAAAATGCAACTGGCGTGCCAATTTCTATTTGTCTTTTATTTTAGCCCGTAATGCTAATGATTTCAATGACGGATATATCCTGAAAAATGACTATTGGCGTTCTGTTTCCATCTTGTATGCCTTGATGCCGCGGTAGATGGCCTGCGCTACTTCATACACACCGCGTTCCGAATTCAGGTACACCTCTTCTTCCGGGTTATTGATATAACCACACTCTACCAGCACACCCGGCATAGCACTACCTGCCAGCACTTCCAGCCCCTTCTGCATTACGCCGCGGCTGGCCCTGCCCTGGTTCACAAACTGGCTTTGTATATGATTGCCCAACGATACGCTGCGGCTTAAAAACGCCTGCGAATATTGGGCTATGATAATGGCAGTCATCGGGTCGTTCTCGTTCAGCAAGCCCGGTTCCTCCGCTACTTCTTCGGTATATTCACCTATGGCACCTTCCTTTTGTGAGTTTCGGTGCAAACCCAGTACGTAGCTTTCCGTACCGCTGGCTTTGGTTACATGGTCGTAGGTTACTTTATATATGGGTTGCTTCACTTTCCTCTTTCCCTTCTTCACCGTTTTGTAACCTACCAGCTCTCTGTTTTTGCGATAGGGTGTCGAGTTGATATGTATAGATATGAACACATCCCCTTTGTTCTTATTGGCTATTTCATGCCTTTCAGGCAGGGTAGGATATACATCGGTAGTACGGGTATACAGCACCTGCACCCCTTTCATACTATCATTTATCATCTTGCCCAGGCGCATGGCTATAGCCAGTGTCACGTCCTTTTCGCTTGAAAATTGTCCGCGTGCACCTGCATCCTTACCACCGTGGCCGGCATCCAGCACAATTTTTGTTATCTTATTACCGTTTGCAGCATTAGCAATGAATGATGAGAAACCAATGAACAGTATGAAGAGAAAAATCCTTTTCGACATAATTAAGACTACTTGCAAATGGGGTTAAATATACAAATTCATAAACGTACCGAACCAAATACCTATTTTTGTGCCCGTTCATGAGCCCGTGCGGTAAAATTATTTTAAAAATTTCATGCAGCCGCTGCCTTGCAATTTGCATGGGGCTCATTTTTACATTTGTTTTAACAAACACAGCCTTTGCTCAGCGCAAAACAGGTGACACATCTACATCTTTAACCATATCTGCTGATACATTAATAAAAGATAGCCTGGTTATTGCCGATAGCCTGGCCCTTGATAGCCTGAGCGGAGATACCCTCACCGTAGATTCTGTATCGAACCAAAGCCTGGAAGACAGGTTGGGCATTCGCATATCACCCGATGCGCTTCCTTCGGAAGTGACCGCTAATGCATCCGATTCGGCGGTGCTGGATATGACAGAAAATAACTTTGAGCTGTATGGGAATGCCAAAGTGAATTATGAGAATATGCAACTGGATGCATACAAGGTTACTTACAAACAATCTTCTAATATCGTAACTGCCGCCCTGTCTGAAGACACGGCTATCCAGTCTAAAGGCAAGCCTACCTTCTCGCAGGGGCAGGAAAAGTTTACCTACGATTCCTTGCAGTATAATTTTAAGAGCAAACGCGCTATTGTGCGCAATGCCCGCTCGCAATATGGCGAAGGCTATGTGTACAGTGAACAGGTAAAGCGCAACCCCGACCAAACCATATATGGTCTTAATAATGTATATACCACCTGCGCGCTGGAAACACCGCACTATGGTATACGTGCCAAAAAGATAAAGGTAATACCGGGGCGTGTAGCTGCTACAGGACCGGCTAATATCGTTATCGAAAATGTACCTACTCCCCTGTTCTTGCCATTCGGTTTGTTCCCCATCACACAAGGCCAACGTTCGGGGTTCAAGTTGCCTACTTATACTATAGAGCAGAACCGTGGCCTGGGGCTTTTAGGAGGTGGTTATTACTTCAGCCTCAGCCAGAAGACCGACCTGCTGGTAGAAACCAACCTGTATTCAAAGGGTAGCTGGGCCACCAACTTCCTGAGTAATTATAATAACAGGTACCGCTACAACGGTAGCCTTGCCTTTAAATACGCTTACAATAAAACCGGGGAGGAATTTGAATCGAATGCGGCCATTACCAAAGACTTTAATGTGCAGTGGACACACCGCTCCGACCCTAAATCACGTCCGGGTACGAATTTCTCGGCTTCAGTAGATTTCGGTACTTCTACCTACAATGCCAACAATACTTTTACGGCCAGCCAGATATTGCAGAACCAGTACCAGTCGAACATTACCTATTCTAAAACTTGGGCCAATAAGCCCTACTCGCTGTCAGTAGCTGCCCGACACAGCCAGAATACAAATACCAGGCGTGTAGATGTAACACTGCCGGAAATCAACTTTTTTGTAAATACCTTCAACCCATTCCAGGGCAAGAATAGTGTGGGTACACATTGGTACGATAAAATAACTACCCAATATACCCTCAAAGCTATCAACCAGACCTCTTTTTACGATAGCAATTTCAGCTTCAGCAACATCCCCGATTTCGAATACAACAACGGTATCGTGCATGATATACCTATCAGCGCATCTTACAATATCTTCCGGTTCATTAATATGACCCCCAGGGTGGCTTATAAGGAATACTGGCTTACACGCCAGCGCTATCAATATTATAATGCCAATTACGACAGGATAGATACGATAGACTACAATGGCTTTTATACATCGCGCGATTTTAGTGCGTCTATTGATTTCAATACCCGCATCTATGGTGTGAAAATGTTTAAGAAAGGAAAGATTGCCGGTATACGCCACGTGCTTACCCCATCCGTAGGCTTTGGCTATATTCCTAACTATGCCGCAGCACCTTTTTACTATGGGTATCAAACACGCCTGCGACCGAATGAAGCGCCTACGTATCGCTCTACTTACGAAGGATCCATACCGGGTGTGCCGGGCATGGGCCAGTTTGGCGATTTCCGTAGCGCCATACCTTTCTCGCTGGATAATAACCTGCAGGTAAAAGTGCGCTCAGATAAGGATACTACCGGGTTTAAGAACATACGCCTGATTGACAATTTCACCCTCAGCAGTGCCTATGATATTGCAGCCGATTCGTTCAACTGGTCGAATATCAATGTGCGCTTTGGTACGCTGCTGTTCAATATCATCAATATATCTGCTGGTGCTGTGTTCGACCCCTACGCATTCGATTATGAAAGTGGTCGCCGCCTGAAACAGACCATGCTGGAATCAAACCGCGGTATTGCCCGGCTGCAAACAGCTAACGTGAGCCTTGGAGGCAGCATCAATGGCAAACCTAAAGACAAGAAAACACCACCGCCGGGACAGGAAGATGAATTTAGCCGTATGATGCAGTATGGCAGGTACAATGATTACGTAGATTTCGCTGTTCCCTACAACCTCACATTTAGCTATTCGCTGAACCTGACCAACCAATATTCAAAAACACAGAAAAAGGATTCTCTATATGTATCCCAACACAGTATCAACCTTTCGGGTGATGTGAATATTACCCCCAGGTGGAAGTTTGGTTTCACTACTTATTACGACCTGATATCTAAGCAACTGCAAACCTCCTCTTTTGATATCTACCGGGATATGCACTGCATGGAAATGAGATTTAGCACCATACCTTTTGGCCAGAGAAAAAGTTTCTACTTCACCCTACAGGTGAAAGCCCAGGTGCTGAACGACCTGAAACTGATACGCAGGCGCGATTACAGGGATGCACTATAATATAATATGAACGCCCGCAAAAGCTTTTTCTACTTTTGAGCTTCATTTGATTATTTTTGTACCGATTATTCCTAACACATTATAATTATTAGCTATTTATGGCAATTGTTGATCTGGTAATGCCCAAGATGGGTGAGAGTATCATGGAGGCGACCGTTTTGAAATGGCACAAGAACGCTGGTGACAAAGTAAAGATGGATGAAACGGTACTGGAAATAGCTACGGATGAGGTAGATAGCGAAGTACCCTCTACTGCCGAAGGTACCATTACAGAGATACTGTTTAAGGAAAATGACGTAGTACCTGTGGGTACCGTTATAGCCCGTATAGATACCGTAGGTGCAGGTGCTGCTGCACCAGCCCCGCAACCGGCTGCCCCTGTGCAGCAAGCGGCACCGCAGCCGACACCCGTTGCTGCACCGGTAAGCGCACCGCAACCACAGGCTGCTGCACCTGCTATGTCGGCAGGTGATGGCAATCGTTTCTACTCTCCGCTGGTACTGAATATCGCTGCCAAAGAAGGCATCGGTATGGCCGAGCTGGAAAACATACCGGGTACCGGCAACGAAGGCCGCGTAACCAAAAAAGATATTCTGCAATATGTAGCCAACCGTGGCAATGGTGCTGTAGCACAACCACAGGCGGCTCCTGCTGCACCTGCCGCGCAACCTGCTCCACAACAGGCAACACCTGCCGCGCAACCTGTAGTTAGCGCTACACCAGCATCAACAGGCAACTACGGTGGCAATGTGGAAATAATAGAGATGGACCGCATGCGCAAGCTGATAGCTGACCACATGGTGCGCAGCAAGGCTACTTCTCCGCACGTTACCAGCTTTACAGAGTGCGATGTGACCAACATCGTAAACTGGAGGAATAAAGCAAAAGGTTCTTTCGAAAAGAAATATGGCGAGAAGATCACCTTCACGCCGATATTCATCGAGGCTATCGTGAATTGCATCCGCAAATACCCAATGATAAACAGCAGCGTAGATGGCGATAAGATCATCGTGAAGAAAGACATCAATATAGGTATGGCTACCGCCCTGCCTAGCGGCAACCTGATAGTACCTGTTATCAGAAACGCTGACACTAAAAACCTGCTGGGCCTTACTAAAGATGTGAATGGCCTTGCCAATGCAGCACGTAGTGGCAAACTGAAAGCAGACGATACACAAGGTGGTACTTTCACTATGACCAACGTGGGTACCTTCGGCAGCCTGATGGGTACACCTATCATCAACCAGCCGCAGGTAGCGATACTGGCTGTGGGCAGCATCAAAAAACGCCCGATGGTACTGGAAACAGAACAAGGCGACGTGATAGCTATCCGCCATATGATGTACCTGTCGCTGAGCTACGACCACCGTATAGTAGATGGTTCACTGGGTGCCAGCTTCCTGACGGCCATAGCTAATGAACTGGAAGCATTCGACCCTGCAAGAGAAGCATAATACCCCAACCCCTAAAGGGGCTTGCAATAAAAGAATAGAGCGATACTGGTGTATCGCTCTATTCTTTTATATAATAACAATAGTCACCTCCCCTTGGGGGAGGCAGGCAGGGAGGGGCTACACTTCATTCTCATACACACGCTTCACACGTTGCGAAATGCCCGTCATCATTTCATAAGGTATCGTTCCCGCCCATTCTGAAAGTTTTATCAAAGGCAGTTCCGGGCTGAAGACAATTACATCATCCCCTTCTTTTGCTTCCGGTATATCGGTTACATCTACCATGCACATATCCATGCATACAATGCCCACCAGCTTAGCGGGTTTGCCATATATCAGCACATGGGCTACACCATTGCCCAGTGCACGCGGGTAACCGTCGGCATAGCCTATGCATATGGTAGCTATACGCGTTTCCCTGTCTATATGCCCCTTGCGTCCATAGCCTACCGTTTCGCCTGCAGGTATAGTCTTTACCTGCGCTATTACGGTTTTCAGTGTACTTATCTGCTTCAGTTCCTTTTGCAGGCTTTTGCTGCCATCTATACCATATAGACCTAATCCTAACCGCACCATATCATAATGCAGTTCCGGGTGGCGTGCTATAGCTGCCGAATTGCAGATGTGGCGTAGTGGTTTATTATTAAGCCTTGTTAGCAAAGCATGGCTCATTTGTTCAAACTGCTGGTGCTGGTGCTCTGTAAAACCGTCCAGTGTAGGGTCTTCACTTGCAGCCAGGTGGCTGAATATAGTAGCCACGCTTACGTGTGGATTATTGTCAAAATGCTCCATCAACGCATCCAGTTCATGCGGCATAAAACCCAGGCGGTGCATACCGGTATCCAGCTTTATATGCACCGGGTAGTTCTTTACTTGCAGTGTCTGCGCTATGTTTGTAAACAGTTCCAAAGAACGGATATTGAATATCTCCGGCTCCAGCTTCCAGGCTATCATCCTGTCGAACGATGTGGCATCGGGGCTCATCACCATGATTGGCATTGTGATGCCCGCACGGCGCAGTGCGATACCCTCATCCGTATAGGCAACCGATAGATAGTCGACACCGGAATATTGCAGCAGGTGTGCTATCTCGTAGCTACCGCTACCATATGAAAATGCCTTCACCATGGCCATCACCTTCACACCCGGTTTCAGCCTGCTGCGGAACACATTAAGATTGTGCGTGAGCGATGACAGGTTGATGGATAAGACGGTTTGATGCACTTGTTGTTCCAGCAGTATATCTATCTTCTCGAAAGTAAACGCGCGCGCGCCTTTCAGCAATATGGCTTCGTTATCAAAATTGATGAGGTGAAACTTTTTAAGGAATGCTTCTGTCGATTTGAAGAAGATGCTACGCAGCTTCTTATGTTTTTTGAAAGCATCCTTATGCTTATATAAGGCCGGACCAATGCCTATAAAGCGTTGTATGTTTTTCCGGCTTATCAGCTCTGCTACTTCTTCATACAGTTCCCTATCGGGCCTGGCTATCTGCAGCATGTCCGATAGTATAACGGTATGATGCTGGTGTTGCTTCTGCTGTTCTAAATAATCAATAGCAATCAGCAGTGATGTCAGGTCTGAATTGTACGAGTCGTTGATGATGGTACAATCGTTAATGCCATGCCTCAGCTCCAGGCGCATCGACACAGGCTGCAATTGCAACATGCGTTCTGCTATTGCATCCTGCGCCACATTCAACAGCAGCATTACACACCAGCAGTGCACGGCATTCTCTACCGATGCGGGATCGGTAAACGGTATCGCTATTGTTTCTTCCTTGCCTTTATATAGGGCGCGGATATGTGTTTTGCCGGCTTTTACTTCTGTATCTGTTATCTGCAGATCGGCCTCGTGCCTTTGCGACCAGGTAAACAATTGCAGCGCTTCATCACCGTGCCCCCGCACCTGCGATGTGTAGTGGGCTATGCCCTCATTCAGTTCGGGGTAATCTTTACAATACACCAATTGTTTCGCATGGCGAAACAGCATCAGCTTTTCATTCACCTTCTGCCGCACATTCAAAAATCCTTCGCTATGTGCTTCGCCAATATTGGTAAATACACCTATAGTAGGATGAATGATGCGTTCCAGCTTGCCCATCTCATCGGGCTGCGATATGCCGGCTTCAAATATACCCAGCTCCTGCCCTTCTTCCATCAGCCATACAGAAAGCGGCACACCTATTTGTGAGTTGTAGCTTTTGGGGTTTCTTACAGCATTATAATCTTCACTCAATAGCTGATACAGCCATTCTTTCACTATCGTCTTACCATTGCTGCCGGTTATACCTATCACCGGTATATTAAACGGCTTGCGGTAACCCGCAGCTATCTGCTGCAATGCCGTTTGTGTATCATTGACTTTTATAAAATTCGCTGCAGGGTATTTTGCAACATCCACATCCTGCGACACCAGGAAGTTTCTTATACCTTTTTCATAGCCATCGTTTATAAAGCTATGGCCATCGCGTCGCTGGGTATGCAGCGCTATGAACAGTGTATTTTCAGGCTGTGCTACCTTGCGGGTATCTATAGCCAGCTCTTCTATCAATGCATCATTACCTGCCGACAGTAAGACACCGTTGCACCATTTCCTTAATTGCTCTTTATCCGGCCTTTTCATATCCATTCTTTACTCAACTATAAAATATAACTTATACGGGTGTAGTATAACTTCTGCTCTATGGTATCAATGTATATCTTATACCTATAGCCATCAGGCGTTTTACGCTCATAGAAAAAACCGTTATTGACGCGGCACGCATTTTCCTTTTTACCTGAACCGTGCAGGGTGTTGATTTCCATTATCTCTGCTACATTCAGGTAGCTGGTATTATAACAAGAGCGGCTTTTGATATTCTCTGCTATACGCTTGCAATCTTCCTGAGAAACCGCAATAATGTGCGTGGTCTTTTTTCCACCATCGCCTACACCCATAGATAGCTCCAGTTCCTTCAGCGTATCCTTCAATACAAAACCCGCAGCTGCTAATTGTTGCTTTGCAGCCGTTATATTTCCATTCTTACAGGAAATAAATATTATTGTCATTAAAATCGATACCGCATATCTCATATTCCTGCTTGTCAGTCAAAATTTAATAAAAAAGATCCGGTTATTTACCGGATCCCATTTTTATTACGTCACCACTTCCTTTAGGCACTTCCATCCTCAAAGGTTCGCGTGCTTTATCTGCTTCATAAAATTCGTAGGCTTTTCTGAATATCTTTTCAAAAGTACCACGTTGAATGATCATTGTGTCTTTAGCATTATTCCCTATAGCATAAAAGCGGTCTGCATCATAGGCATCATCTACATCCGGATTAGGTGTTAGCAGGTTTTTACTGCGCCTGTTTACCGGCATCCAGTACACATCTACCTTTTGCTTCTCCCCTGCTTTCGATTCCACTTCTATCACACAACGCTTTGGCACAGATGCTATGATAGAATCCAGCTTCATCGTACCATTAATAAAGCCTTCGCAATATATCTTTTCAAAGAACGTACTGAATACCTGCGTTCTGCGCTCATTCAGTTTTTTACCGGCTATCAATGCAGGCTCAGCATCAATAGTCATTTTGCCCTTATCATCCTGCCTGAAGGTGAAGCTGTTAAGTGTTTCATTGCTATCAGCATATTGTACGCTTGCTGTTTTCAGCTGCTCTGCAGGAATATTGAAAACAGTTCTGTCGCGCCAGTCGGCCAACACGGCGCTATAGCGGGGGGCTATATAGCCTGTAAAGCCCGGTATTTGCACGATGTAAGGCTTATCTGCGCCTTCCATCAGCATATAGGTGCCTGCATTATCGTGCGCTTCGCCGCCTACGTAAAACACGCGCATTTTTTTATCACGTCGGTTATATATTTCCACCTTCACACTATTACCTGCCAGCATTTTGATAACATGGTTATGCCCGGCTTCGGGCACAGGCGTAGTTGCCGTTTGCCTCATCAAGGTTGAAAGCAGGGATATGACCGGAGTAGATAAAGCTTTATATTCTTTATTTACCGTCCAGCCACCTTTTTCATCACGTTCCAGCGTTACCGTTTGCCCCTTTTTATCGGCAAGAAATATCTTGTGTACATCCGCACTATCTTTTACGGCAAAGTCTGCTTCGCCTGCACCGAATGTGCTTTTCTCGGCAAAAACAAAATAGTAAACGGCTGCACCTACCAGCGCCAGCAATACCACATAAATTAAAGTCTTACGCATCCCAATCTTTTTTCTATTCTCAATTTATTTTCTCATACTTACGCTTGCGGAAGAAGATATAGGCAGAAGCAAATATCAATACCAGTGCTATCGGCACTGCTATGTTCACGATGCGCCATTTAGTCTTCTCTTTCATTACGCGCTTCCCATCCAGCTTGCGCAGCACCACTTCTTTCGATCGTGCTTCCAGCAGGCCACTGTTGTCGGTCAGGTACTGCACACAATTCAGCAGGAACTCCTTGTTAGAGAACCTGGTTTGTGTGTAGCGCCAGTAGCCCATTTCCATCGGGCCTTCGCTGCGCGAAAAATCATTTTCAAACATTTCACCGTCCGATATTACGATCATCCGCGTGGCTGTATCCGGTGCCGATTTGTACGGGCGTTTCAGCGAATCTTGCAGGATGCTCAAAAATGCAGGTGCCAGCCTGTTTTCAAATGTCGATTTGAATTTACCTTCCAGCAATACAGCAGCAGTACGGTATGGTTTATTAAACATCTCCGGCCCCATCGGGAACTTCAGCATACTAAGGCTGATGCGTGCCGGAAAGTTAGATACACGGCTGTATTTCGATGATTGTAACAATATTGTTTTCTTAATGCCCGGTGCTGCTATCGTATCCATGCTATTGGCAAAGCGGCTCATGATAGCCGGAATGTTTTTAACAATAGGATGGTCTGCACTTGGTGTGAATACCGGGTAATATATCCATGGGCGCAATTGGATTTGTGGCCTGTCTCCCTGCATACCTACCGTGATGGGTATGGGCAGGCATTGCTGCTGGTCTTCTATTACATCCAGGTTTACACGCACACCCCATTTAAACAGGATATCATCTATTTCCAGCCCGTAGTCCAGTGTTACAAACTGTGCGTTCTTTTGCAGGCTATCCATCGGGGTAAACAATTGGTCTACCACCCACAGTATC
>JANLJF010000065.1 GCA_029255605.1 Azovibrio restrictus | reverse complement strand
TAAAAGGATACTACCTATTATCATAAGGAAACCACCCCAAAATAACGACTTCCGGAAACCCAATATTTTATCTGCAAACAAGCCTCCAATAAAAGTAAATGCATACACCCATGCCTGGGTAGCACCATACTGCAGATTGGCCACACCTTTATCCATTAGCATCTGGTACACCATAAAATACGTTAGCATACCACGCATACCATAAAAGCAAAAGCGCTCCCACATCTCACTGAAAAACAGGAACCAGAGTTGCCGGGGATACTTCCCTTTAAAATCCTGTATCTCTTCTAATGTTGTTGATTGTACAGACATCCGTAAATCTTGATTTTTAATATGAACGCACCAAAATAGCTTTTATTTCCCATTCCCCCCTTTTATACCCCACAAAAAAAGCAGGGACAATGTCCCTGCTTTCAGAATATAGTAATGCGCGAAAGTTTAACGCACACCGTGCATCATTTTCTTCAGCTTTGGCGTGATGGCAAACAATACGATAGATGCCACACCGCACAATACCACGAACACCATAAAGAATTCATACAGGTTGTGAATGGTAACGCCTGCAAATGACGGGTATTGATATACGATCTGGTTTTCGGCCAGCAGTTTCAGTTGTTCTGCCGTTGGTGTTACGGTTTTATCCAGCACACCTTGCAGGTCTATACCCAGTGTTTCTGCTTTTGTAAACTTATCTCCCGTTGGCGGCAGTATCGAACCCAGTGTACCAGCCAGTGCATAACCGGATGCATTCGACAGGAAGAATACACCATACAGCAGCGATGCAAAACGCTTAGGTGCCAGCTTGCCCACCAGCGAAAGCCCGATAGGCGACAGGCATAGCTCACCACATGTTTGTATCAGGTATAATAATATCAGCCATTTCACAGCCAGCAGGCCGCTGTTACCCAGGTCTTTTACGTTGTTGGCTATGATGAAATAGCTCAGTGCTATCAGCGCCAAGCCAAAGGCTTGCTTCATAGGCGATATAGGCTCTGCATTTTTCTTACGCAGGCTATCCCACAGGATACTGAAAGGAACGGCCAGTATTACTACGAACAGGCCATTGAATATCTGTACCATGGATGGTGGTATCTGCCAGCCCAGGAAGTTACGGTCGGTCTGGTTATCGGCAATGAAGGTAAGTGAAGAACCTGCCTGCTCGAAAGCTGCCCAGAAGAAGATAACGAAGAAAGACACGATGTAGATAACAAGGATACGTTGTGTTTCCACCTTGGTCAGCGATGTATCTGAAAGTATTAGGCCGGCCAGCGTGATACCACTACCGTATATGAACGAGTAAATAAAGTTTTGTCCAAATATAAAATGGAAAACAGCACCCAGTACAACCAAGGCTATTACTGATAAAACAAGAGACTTCGTAGAGAAGTTAGCTTTTTGTGCTTCGCCTTCTTCAAAGTCAGCAGCTTCGTTTTTAGATGGCAGGCCACCTATAGGGCGACCTTCAGGCGTTACCACATATTTATTCTTCAGTATAAAGAACGTAAGTGTACCCAGCAGCATAGCTATAGATGCCGCCAGGAAACCCCATTTGAAAGCATGTATATCACGCACACCGGTTGCAGCGTCTTTTACGTCGCCAATGAATGGGCATATGAACTGGCCCAGCAGCGCACCTACGTTGATACCCATATAGAAGATAGTAAACGCCGAATCCAGCTTTGTTTTCTCCTGCTTGGGATACAGGCTGCCCACCATGCTCGATATGTTGGGTTTGAAGAAGCCATTACCGAAGATGATGATACCCAGCGCTATCCACATCAGTAGTTTTGCCGTATCAAGACTGGAATCAAAAATGCTGGCACTGGCAAACAGGCACAACTGGCCCAAAGCCATCAATGTACCACCCAGTATGATACAGTTACGGTTACCTAAAAACCTGTCGGAAATAAAACCACCCAGCATGGGCGTCAGGTAGCAAAGGCCCAGGAAGGCTCCATATATAATGGAGACATCCGCCTCTTTCATCATCAGCGAGTTTACAAGGAATAGCGTAAGCAGGGCGCGCATACCGTAAAAGTTGAACCGCTCCCACATCTCCGTACCGAACAAAACCCAAAGGCCTTTCGGGTGCCCCTTCTTTACATGTGCTTCCACTTCTATGGGTTGGTCAACGATTGCACCCAGTTCCTGGTCTTTGTGTGACTCCGACATATTGTACTTTAAAATTTTTATGTGCCGAAAGATAGTAAAATTTATGAGCGTTGAAACCCCTGAAACGAAAAATACCGCACTCGGCGGTATTTTAAATATCGTATGACAAAAGCCTGCTATTGCAGATTTTTCTCTTTCATAATACGGTTGAGCCACCGCAGTACCAGGAAGGCCAGCACCGTAGCTATCAGCAGCAGCATACAGTTGAACAGGAAGAAATCGGCCTTGTTCTCATAATCATACCACTTACTGGCCAGTACGCCCGACATTTTATTCCCTATGGAAGTAGACAGGAAGAAGCCGCCCATCATCAGCGCTGTAAGCCTTGGCGGGCTTAGCTTGGATACCAGCGAAAGCCCCATAGGGCTCAACAGCAACTCCCCTACCGTGATGACACCATAACAGCCCACCAGCCATAGCGCAGATACTTTTACTGCACCGTTGCCGCCCGCATATACCGCCCATACCATTACCAATGTAGACAATGCTGATATCAGCAGGCCGAAAGCTATCTTGGTAGCGGTGGAGGGTTCTTTTCCCCTGCGGTTGAGCCAGGCAAAGAAGCCGACGACCACGGGTGTAAGCAGTACTACCCACGCCGGGTTGATAGACTGGAACAATTCGGTACTCACCAGGTAAACAGGCTTATCATCCACCGGCATTTTATCTGCCGGCTGGTTGCGGAAGTACACATCCCGGCCCCATTCTTTCTGCACCGTCCCATCTACTTTCACCGCCTGGTATTGTTCATCATATTTCGTTACCGAATCTATTTTGGTGGGCATGGTTTCCACCTGGTATAGTTTGCGCGCAGGCGCTTCCACCACTTCGGCCACTTCGCGGTCGGTATAGTATTTGGCCCAGCGGGTCAGTGCCGTACCGTTTTGTTTGAACACGGCCCAGAAAGCTGCACTCAATGCAAATATCACCAGCAATGCAGCTATCGGGCGTTTATCACTTGCGTTCGCCCGTACCCATAGCGATACATAGAATATCACTACCGGTATAGCTGCTGCTATAAAGGCATCGGTACTGTCGCTACCCAGTATATTGCCCGGTAGCATCCACCCCAGCACACCGGCTATCATCGCCGGCAAGAATACCACGCCAAATACCTGCCCCATGCTGGCATCCCCTTTCTCTACCGGTTTCAGCACATCTGCATGGCGTATATGCTTCAGCCCGAAGCTGAAGACCACCAGTCCTACCAGCATGCCTATGCCCGCAGTAGCAAAGGCTGCCGGCCAGCTATATTTATTACGCATAAAGGCAGCCAGTATCGGACCCAGGAAGGCGCCAATATTGATACCCATATAAAACAGGTTGTAACCGCTATCTTTTTTGCTCTTATACTCGGGCTGCGAATACAGGTTGCCCAGCAGGGTAGATATATTGGGTTTGAAAAAGCCGTTACCTATTATAATAAGTGCCACTGAAATATAGAAGGTACTCATGTTATGCAGCGCCAATCCTAAATATCCTGCCGCCATCAGTAAACCACCCACATATACCGATTTTATGTAGCCAAACTTCCTGTCGGCAAGAAAACCACCCAGGAATGGGGTGAGATAGGTAAAGGCTATGAATGTACCGAAGATGTCATCGGCATTTTTATCGGGTATCTGCAGGCCGTTGTTTACATCTATCATGTATAATACAAATATGCCCAGCATCAGGTAATACCCAAACCGCTCCCACATTTCTGTAAAAAAGAGAAAGGGTAACCCCTTCGGATGCTTTTTCGCATTCGTCTGTTCCATATACTTTCAATACTTTTGCTGGCTCAAGATAATCAATTACTGTACACTACTATGTCTGCATACAATATACTTCTTCTGGGTTCAGGTGGCCGCGAATCGGCTATAGCGTGGAAATTGCGCCAAAGCAAATATTGCAAGGAACTGTTCATTGCCCCGGGCAATGCCGGTACGGCGCAATATGGCAGCAATATCAACCTGTCTGTTACCGACTTTGAAGAAGTAAAGCGTATATGCCTTGAAAATAAAATAGATATCTTATTTCCCGGTGGCGAAGACTCTTTGGTAGCAGGTATCTGGGATTTCTTTAAGAACGATGCCGACCTGAAACATATAGTAGTAGCCGGCCCTTCAAAAGAAGGTGCGCAACTGGAAGGCAGCAAGGCTTTCTCTAAAAAATTCATGGAGCGCCACAATATCCCTACGGCTGCTTACCGCGAGTTTACCGAAGAGAATTTTGACGAAGGTGTTGAGTACCTGAAGCAGCACGAACTACCCATAGTATTGAAAGCCGACGGACTGGCTGCAGGCAAGGGTGTGGTAATAGCACAAGACCATACCGAAGCCATTGAAACCTTTACTACCATGATAAAGGAAGCGCAGTTTGGCGATGCCAGTAAAAAGGTAGTGGTAGAGGCATTCTTGTCGGGTATCGAATTATCGGTATTCGTACTGAGCGATGGTACCCACTATGTGCGCCTGCCGGAAGCTAAAGATTACAAGCGCATAGGCGAAGGCGATACCGGCCCTAACACAGGTGGCATGGGGGCTATCTCTCCCGTTCCTTTTGCTACCGGCGACTTTATGCAAAAAGTTACCGACCGCATTATAGAGCCTACCGTAAAAGGGCTGGCTGCTGAAAACATCACGTACCAGGGTTTTATCTTCTTTGGCCTGATAGAGGTGAAAGGTGAGCCTTATGTAATAGAATATAACTGCCGCATGGGCGACCCGGAAACCGAAGTTGTGATGCCACGTCTTGAAAATGATTTGGTAGAACTCATCATAGCCATGCACGAAAACAGGCTGAACGAAGTGGAAGTAAAGCATGATGAGCACGCTGCCTGCACGGTAATGCTGGTATCCGAAGGTTATCCCGGTTCTTATCCCAAGGGCAAAACCATGAGTGGTTTTGAAGGCGTGCGCGATAGTATATTATTCCACGCCGGTACAGCTATAAAAGATGGCCATACCGTTACCAATGGTGGCCGCGTAATAGCTATTACATCATACGGCAAAAACCTGCAAAACGCATTGGCTACCTCTTTTGAGAATGCAGCACACATCCAGTACGAGGGCAAATATTACCGCCGCGATATTGGTTATGAGTTTATGTAGTTTGAACGATTACAGTTCAAACACACCGTCGGGATTGAAATTGTTGCGCAGGGAATCCAGCATTTTCTGCTTATTGCCTGCAGGTGTCGTTACAGGCATCACTACGTGAAACTGGTTGGTATCTTCTACCACCAGTTCTACATTATTACCGTAGTTGCGCAGTTGCTTCATACGCTTTTCAGCCTTGGCTTTTGTTTCGTAAGTGTTCAGTATCACCTTAAAGCTGATGGTGCCATTGGGTGCTACTACCTCTGTTGCTACCGTATCAACCGCAGCGCTGTCCACTACCGGCGTTACAGGTGCCATGTCCTGTGCGGGGGCGGGTATCACTTGTTTGGTTGCGGTATCGCTGCCATTGTTATAGCCACCACCTGTGCTCATCATATTCTTCACCACGTAGCCTATACCGCCTATTATGGCTGCCAGCAATACTACCAGTAGTATGATGCGGCCCCAGTTAAGTCCTTGCTTAGGCGCATCAGGCAGTTCATAATTCGCTGTTGGCTCCGATATCGGGTTGGCATATGCAGCGGCAGGTTCATTAGTATATGCCGGTGCGGCTTGCCTTTCTTCTGCACGTTTAGGTTTCCCCTTTTCTGCAGGTATAGGGCCGGGGGTTTCCAGCAGGTAGTGTGCTGTGTTGAATTGCAGCTTACCGTTTACTTCTACAAAGCTGCCCAGCGATGGTATGGCTACTTCCTTACCCGCTTGCAGGTCGTTTTTTGCAGCTATGCTGAAATCGCGTACCGCATTGGTAGCCTTCGATATACTTATCTGTTCATTGGTTGCTATGAAATTAGACAGGGAATCATCTGCCAAACCGGTGGGTGCGATGACTACTTCACGCACACCCGGCACAAGGCTATGCCCGTTATAGGATGCAGGTTTTACCCTCCATTCTATATTGCCCAGCCCATGTATATGGCATGTATTATTCTTTAGTAAAAAAAGCCCTATATATTTTGCAACATCCATGATGAACCTCTAAAATCGGGTGTAAAATAAACAATACCCCTAACATTAGCCTAACAGGCTGCAATTTTTAAAATTTAAACCTGATACCGCCCAGTATATTGATACCGTATGCCTGGTAGCCATACCAGCGCTCGTAACGGTTATTTAATATATTATTCACCTGTATAAAGGCCGACAACCGGGGTATAAAACTATACTCTGCGCTACCGCCTATATCTGCTATCGCACTCAGCTTGCGGCTGATACCACCTCTTTCCAGCGCATAGATGCCGTTCATGATGCTGGCATAACCCGTTATCACCAGTTCCGGCATCGGGCGCACCAGCAGGTCGGCATTGATGCGCACACCGGGCTCGTGCCATGCATGGCGAAAGGCATCGGCATTATAACCATAATAGGTAGCACTCACACCCACAGCAAACGTATTGGCCACATGGTACCTCAAAGCAGCCTGTAGCGACAGGGCATTCACTTTATCATAGGCTATAAAGAATTGTTTGTAGTCGCTGCCCGTATCGTTTATAAATAGCGGCATGTTTTCAAACATCCAGTAGCTTACTCTTCCGCTCAGCGTTATATGGCTGCCGATGTTGGTTTGCAGCCCTGCAAATATTTCATCCGTATGTGTTTGTTTCAGGTTGTAGCTGTTGGCCACAAAGGGGTTACGCCCGCTTACCTCATCATAAGTATTCTGGCGCAGTTGCCCCTGCCAACCCGCGTATACACCTATCTGTGTTTTTGGTATGGTATAGCCCACTTTCACATCGGGCAACAGGTAAAAATTGCTTTGCCCTTGCGTAGGGTATAAACCCGCATCCAGCGTCAGACCATTTTTATGAAAGCTGACTGAGGGCATTATTTTGAACATATGGCTACCGCGCGATGTGGTAGTGGAGTCGTTCAGCGTAGCATAGCTGCCCAGTATACCAAGCCCCAGTTTCAGTCCGGTATCTACTTTATACGTTACCGGTATGTTCATATCCACCTTGCGCTGAGATGCCTGGTAGTTATCGCCATACAGCAGCACACCCAACGATGGATGGTAGCTCAGTGGCTTTTCATCATCTTCATTGTGCATATCCACAGTCAGGCCCATGCCCGTGTAAGAACGTCTTACCTGCGATGCCGTATAGTCATACAGGTTATGGTCATAACCATAATTGTGATATTGGTTGCGCAACACATGCAGCGCGCCATGCCATGCATGGCTCGATGTATGCAGCGTCCCTTCTGCTTCCAGCCCTGTCAGTGAGCTCTTCTGGTTCTCTATCTTACCCGATTGCGACAGGTGGTGCACATGTATGGCCGACTCATAGTTGCTACCATGCAGCGACCCGATACCGGCATCCAGCATCAGGGTAGAAAGGTTGCCCCCTCCTACTTTCACATAGTTCTGGAAGCCCAGCCCTACCGTATCCCTGCCTAATGCCAGCGGGCGTAGCGGTGTAGAGCTGTAGGTGTAATACAGGCTCTGCGGTGGCACGGTATAGTGCATCTGCGGCACGCGCTTGTCAGCCGGCGGCAGCGATGGCTGCATTTCCGGTTTGGGTGCCATCTTCACGTCCGGCTTGTACGATTGAATGATCTCTATCGTAGTACTCTTCAGTGTAGTGGTATCTCCATTTGCTGCAGTGCGCGCCTTAGCCTTTTGTTTGGCTGCTGTTTTCTTTGCAGGTTTCTTAGCTGCAGCTTTGGTTTTAGCTTTGGCCCTTGTTTCTTTTTTAACAGGCTTCTTACGCTTCGCACGCTGGGCATCGGCCTGGTAGGCCATCCCCAGCATCAATATCAGTATGCAGACTATTCTCAACTTCATGCTTTCGTTTTATTCTTCCGACAATTTGCTTTGCTTTTTCTCCAAAGCTTTTACTTCTTCCAGCTTGCGGCTTGCCTCTGCTTTCAGGTCGTCATTCTTCGTATTCTTTACAATGCTTTGCAGCAATGCTTTGGCATTGAAAAAATCGTTTTGCTTCGTAAGGATATCGGCCAGCAGTATGTATGTTTTTACCGTCAGGTTATCGTTGCCGCTTGCCAGTTTTATGGTAGCATTCGCGGTTTCTTCTGCTTCCTTCAGCTTACCATTCTTAAAGTGCATTTCAGCCACATAGTAGTTGGCCTGCGCTGCTACCGATTGCTTTTTGCTGGCTGCCAGCTTCTGGAATATAGGCAGCGCCTGCTCTGCTTTGTTATCCTGCTGCAGTGCCATTGCTTTTATATAGGTAGCTTCCAGGTTGGCTTGCTCCGGCAGTTCTGGCAGCGATAAGACCGTATCGGCATAGGCTGCTGCTTCTGCATAGCGCTTCAGTATATAGCTGCTATTCATCAGTCCTTTATAGGCATCCTGCAGTGTGTTCTTATTCATGGCGCTGTTGCGCAGCATACCGTAGTAGGTTATTGCCTTTGCATGGTCATCGCTCAGGAAGGCAATGCTCGCGGCCTTCACAGCACTACGCTCCGAAAACTCGCTCCAGTTGTTGTTCAGCACCGCATCATATTCTGCCAGTGCCTCTTTCGTTTCATTCAGTTGATAGTGCGATTCTGCCTTGTAGTAATGTGCCTTATTGGCAAACACACCATTCGGGTATTTGCTGAGGTAAGCCCCTAAAGCTGTGCGCGCCTTATCCCATTGCTGTGCAGCAAACTGGTTTTCGGCAGCGCTGTAGTAGGCTGAATCCAGACTGTTATCATCGGCGCCTTCTATGTTGTTTTCCTTCAGCAGTTGTGCGTATGCATCCGGTGCATTGGTTTCTATATACAGGCTCTTCAATGCATCCAGCGCCGCAGCACGCTCTTCAGCCGCAGGATATTCTGCTACAATATGTTTGTAGGCTTCTATCGCCTTATCATTCATATGCAGTTGCTGGTATGCAAAGCCTGTTTTCATCCATGCCTTAGGTGCCAGGTTGCGCTTTTCCTGTGCGGTTGTCAAAGGCTGCAATACCGTTATTGCCTGTTGGTATTTATCTTCTTCTATATAAGCCAGTGCCTGCTCATAACGCGCATCATATGCATAGGCCGATGCCGGTGTTTTATTTATCAATCCTTGCAGCAAAGTTATTTTCTCTGCCCGCCTGCCGGTAACACCCAGCACTATTGCCTTTTGATAACGTGCATAATCTGCATCGGCACTGTTGGCGCTTATTACTTTATCATATAGGGCTATGGCCTTGCTATAATTTTTTTGCATGAATACCGCATCGGCTTCACGTATCACGGCATTCAGCGCCATGGCCGGGTCTGCTACCTGCCCTTGTGCTTTGCTGAAATAAGTTTGTGCAGCTGCAAAGTTGCGTTGCTCCATAGCGGCATAGCCCAGGTTCACATAAGCATTCTGCAAAGTAACAGTAGTGCTTAGTGCTTCCGCCTTATTGCTCCCTCCGGCCATTGCCACAAATCGTTCTGTATAGCTGGTGGCATCGGCAAAGCGCAGCATGCGGTAGGCTATTTCCCCTTTCCAGAAGTTGGCTACTGCTGCATAGCTGTCATCCACATTGTTTTGCAACGATTCTTCGAGCAGGCCATCAGCCATTTGCATATTACCGCTTTGCAACTGCTGCATGGCATAGCCGTAGGTCACTTTTTGGTACACACGGCGAAACACCTCATCCCGGTTCGTTACCTCTTGCATAATGTTATAGGCTTCCTGGTAACGGTTGGTTTTTATCAGCAGGTCTGATAGCAGTGTTTTTGCTTCGTCTTTATGTGCCGATTCCGGGAATGAGCTCAGCAGGTCATTCACCCTGGTCAGCGCTTCATCGTTATATCCCAATTCATACGATAGCTTTGCAGCCAGCAGCAGTGCCGCCTCACGTTGAGATTGGTTGAACTGCATATCGGCACATATACTGAAAGCATTGCGTGCGCTCATCAGGTCGTTGGTCTTCAGGTAGCAATCGCCCAGCAGGTACATGGCTGTTTGCCCCAGCGAATCTTCCGCATTGCTCAGTTGCTTGAATTTATCTATCGCCTTACTCCATTCGGCACCATCATAATAGCAATAGGCCATTTCATACAATTCCTCTTTACGTATCCTGTCGGTATGCGTATAGTAGTACTCAAAGTATGGCAGTGCTTCCCTGTAGTTCTTATTTTCAAACAATACCTGGGCGGCCAGCAGGTGCAGCTCATTATCGTAGAAAAGCTTGTCGCTGCGTTTCAGCAGGCGTTTGGCTTCTTCCAGCGCCTTACCCTTCTCACCCATGAAGTAGTATATCTCGGCTATATAGTACGGCACGATGTCTTTATACTCCTTCTCATTTTCTATACGCTGAAAGCTTTGCAGGGCATCGGCATAGTTGCCCTGGTTATAGGCCAGCAAGCCAAAGTAATAGTTGCCCGCTACATAATATTTGCCATCCAGCTCTTTGATGCCTTGCAGCAGTGGCGTGGCTTTATCAAACTGGCGCAGGTTGAAGTAGCAATAGGCAAGCTCAAACTTAGCATTGGCTATCTCACGGTTGCTCAGGTTATCAATGCCTGCCATTTCGTAGTATGGCACCGCCTTTCCCGGCATGTTATTACGGAAATAATATTGTGCTACGTTAAAAGCCATGCGCTGCTTGTAAGCAGGGTTGGCCGTAGCCCTGATGAATGCTTCTGCCGTATCTACACAGCCGGCGTCATCCAGCCGCAGTGCTGCCGCCGCCATGTAAAAGGCTGCTTCATCCAGGCCGGTTATCTGCCGGTTATATATATCGTTCTTATTCTCCTGCAGGTATGTTTTGGCCGATTGCCATGCACTTCTGTATTGCCCTTGCTGGAACTGCTCGCCCGCCAGTTTCAGCCATTTATGTTCCGGCTGGTACGGTGTGTGCAATTGCGCCGAAGCCTGGCTACTTATCAGTGTTGCTACTGCTAAGCATACCAGGCTCCGGGGGAATAACTTTTCCTTTCGTATCGTCATTCAGTTAATTTAAATTAAAATGTCCAGTTCACATTCAGGCTGGGGAATACCGGTAATTGATAAACGCGAACGTTCTGGTTCCTGTCTATATAGAATATGTTGTTTCTGTCATACACATTGCTCACGCTCAATGTTGTTTCAAGGTTAGAGTATTTGGCCAGTTTAAATATCTTCTTCACAGATACATCCAAACGGTGATAATCTGAAAGACGGCCACCGTTTATAGAGGTAGCATATATCAGGCCGGGAGTACCATTCTGCTGGTTTATGTTGGTGCCACCGCCACCGGCTGTAGGGCTAAGCTTCTCGTAAAAACCTTGTGTTTGTGTGAAGGGGAATGCCGAACCATAGTTGAACCTTGCCGATATTTCCCAATCTCTTTTCTTACCGGCTGTATAGGCTGCCAGGGCGTTCATGTTCACCCTGCGGTCGAATGGCGGAGCATAGGTTTGTTTTTCCAGCTCGTATGTATATCCGTAAGTAATCGTGCCGTCCGGTTGCTTAACCGGTGTAGAATGAAGCACATTATCTTTCATTACCATTGTTTCATACTCTACTTTCTGGTAAGACACTACGCCCCACAGGTACCAGCGCTTTTTATTGTAGCGTGCGGAAAGGTCTATGCCATAAGCCTGGCCGCTACCGGCTGTAAAGTTGCCATCGCTGTTAGATACTTTCACGCGGCTCAACTCCATGTTCTGTGAAAAGTTCTTATACCATGGCTCCAGGTTAAATTCTACATTCTGTACATCTACTTCTATTCCACCTAATACATGGTACGCTGTTTGCAGGTTATGGTTCACCTCCTCATTGTCTGTGTTCTTAACCGTTTCGTCCGGGCTCAGTATGAAGCCTGTAAAAAAGTTTACGATATCCTTGTCGCTCTTGGTACTGATAATATTTTGGGAATACATACCGGCCGCAGCTTTCAGGCGGATGTTACTTGTCATGTTATATTTCAGGCCCAGGCGTGGCTCAGGGGATAGCTTATTCAATGCTGCATAATACTGCACCCTCAGACCGGGCTCAAATACCAGCTTCTCACTGAAGTTCTTACGATACATAGCATAAAGCGCAGCCAGTGTATGACGGCGGTCTAATGTCGTAAAGGTTCCCGACATTTCATTTTTATAATCCAGCGATGTATGGAAGCCGCTCACTTCCACACCATACTTCAGCTGGCTATAGCCCGGCAGGAAGTAAGTGAAGTCGATAGCACCTTCAAACCCATCAATACCGCTGGTACGTGGTGCCGAATTAGCATCCTTAAAGTTGGTATAGTCTATCAGGTATTTTGAGTAAGCAAAGCGGCCGCTTATCAGCGATGAACTACCGGCAGGCGTTACTACGAAGGTGGTACCACCACCATATGCCTTCCAGTTGAAGGTGGCATCTTCGGTATGAGTTACAGGGTTCAGTATTTTGGCTTTATCGTCAAAACTGAAACCAAATACATTCAGCTTACTACCGTTATCACCATTGAAGGTTATTTTACCATACAGGTCGGTAAAGGTATAAGGCAGACCGCTTTTGAAAGGCTCGCCCAAACCGCCATATAAAGATTTTGAAGTAGATGCCAGGTAGCTGTGTTTAGCTGTCAGCAGGAAAGTAGTAGATGAACCACCCTCGCGTTTTGCTTTTGCCAGCGGGCCTTCCAGCATTACGCGCGCCATCAGTGGCGATGCCGATACCTTGCCCGACAAGCGGTTTTTGTTACCGTCTTTGGTACGCACATCCAGTATAGCCGATGTACGGTTGCCGTATTGCGCATTGAAACCCGCAGTTTGTACTTCTACGTTACGTATAGCGTCTGTTTCAAATACAGAAAACAGCCCTATCGTATGGAAGGGGTTGTATATCGTTACACCATCCAGCAATATACCTGTTTGCGAAGGTGCGCCACCACGTATATATAATTGTCCGCCCTGGTCGCCGGTAAATACCACACCCGGCACTACCTGCAGGTATTGGGCTATATCGGCCTCGCCACCGGTGCTGGGCAGCAGCTTCATTTCGCGTGGGGTTATGTTTATGCTACCGGCATTTATCTGCGTTTGCTTTTCTGTTTTACGGGCCGATATTTCTACGGCTTTCAGTTCCTGGCTCTTCTGCCCCAGGAATAGTTTTTTCGTAATAACCTGCCCTGCCTTAACAGAGATGGCGACTTTAACACTATCGTATCCTATCAGGCTGGTGAAGAGTGTATAGTCGCCCTCCGGTACCTGCGTGATGGAGAAATAACCATTCACATCGGTCTGCACCCCTATTTTGGTTCCCAGCAGTATTACATTGGTATATATTACAGGTTCGCCCGATGCTTTGTCGTACACGAAACCTTTTACGGCACCTGTTTTGACGGTTTGGGCAATAGCGGTGGTGCCGAAAAGTGCTAATAACAGCACCAGCCATAAGGTTTGCTTTTGGATAGAAGTGGTTTTCATTAAATGAATATTAAAATTTGCCCCGAAAAATAGTCTTTTATATTATTCCTGAAGCGCAACAAAGATAGGAATTACACTACAGTGACCAAAAGCAGTTATCTACACATTTCCAGATATTTAGGCATATAATTTTTGTCATCTCATTGTTTGCTTAATATTGTTATATGAAACTGTTCACAGCTTCTCAGATAAAGGCTTGCGATGCCTATACTATACATGCCTCGTCCATATCCTCTTTCGACCTGATGGAGCGTGCCGCTGCACGCTGTGTGGAATGGCTCACGGCACATCAACCCAAAGACACCGTATTTGTGGTGCTCTGTGGCAGCGGCAACAATGGCGGCGATGGACTGGCCATTACACGCATGCTGCACCGCATGGGCTATGGCGTAAAGGCTTTTCTACTGCAATTTGCCGACAAGCTATCGGAAGACTGTGAGATGAACCTGAAGAAGCTGCAGCATATAGATGCATCGCTGGTAGAGATACTGCAACCGGATGCCTTTATAACCGACATACCTGCCAACATCGTCATCATAGATGCCATATTAGGTACGGGGCTGAACCGCGCTGTAGAAGGCTGGGTAGCCGACTTTATTAACCACATCAACCAGCTACCCAACAGGAAGATAGCCATAGATATACCCAGCGGCATGCCCGCCGACACCATACCAGCCGATACGGAACAGGTATTGGCCGTGAACGATACTCTTAGCTTCCAGTTTTACAAACGTGCCTTCCTGCATCCTGAAACAGGCAAGCTTGCAGGTGATATACACATATTAGACATTGGCCTGAACCAAACCTTCATAGAGGCCACTGCTACCAACTATAACGTGATAGACAGCCTGACTGCCGGGAGCATCTATAAGCCACGCCAACCCTTTTCTCACAAAGGCACTTACGGCACTGCATTGCTGGTAGGTGGCAGCCACGGGATGATGGGTGCCATTACGCTATCTGCCAAAGCTGCGATGCGCACAGGTGCCGGCAAAGTAAAGGTAATGGCGCCGGAATGCGGCTATACCATTCTGCAAACGGCCCTACCCGAAGCCATGTTTACAACTAAGGGAGATAAGTACATATCAGCCATTAGTGGATATACAGACGATGATACAATAGGCATAGGCCCCGGCATGGGCACACATGAATATACCATCAAGGCCTTTGCCGATTTCATAGAGACCTATAAAAACCCATTGGTTATAGATGCCGATGCCATCAATATACTGGCTAAGCAACCGGAGCTATTACACAAGATACCTGCCGATAGCATTATAACGCCCCACCCCAAAGAGTTTGAAAAGCTGTTTGGTAAAACGGGCAACAGCATGCAGCGGCTGGAACTGGCGCGTACACAGGCTATGCGCTACAATATCTACATTATCCTCAAAGACCGGTACAGCGCTGTAGTAACCCCCGAAGGTGAATGCTGGTATAACATAACCGGTAATGCCGGTATGGCCACAGGCGGCAGCGGCGATGTGCTGACAGGCATCCTTACTTCCCTGCTGGCACAAGGCTATTCATCTTACAATGCTGCATTGCTGGGTGTGTACCTTCATGGCCGTGCAGGAGACCTTGCTGCCGAAGCCATATCGCAGGAAGCTTTGATAGCGGGTGATATTGTGAATGAGCTGGGGAGTGTGTATAAAGAACTTACTGCAAGCTGAAACTACTTTCCTTCCATCTTCAGCAACGCTTCCAGTACCGTGTAGGTAGCGGGGCAAACGGTGGCATTTTTTAATGTCAATTGTACGCGTTTCAGCAGTACATCTTCATCAGTATACGGATAGCGGCGGCAGTCGCTGGGGCGATCTTCGTAGATGTTGCAGGTATTATCAGCCGCCAGGAATGGGCAGGGCGATTGCTTTACCACATAGTCGCCATCGGTATCTAAGCGCAGGTAGGTAGCTGCAAAATCACCTTCTTTCATGCGCAGCACTTTGGTTATGCGTTTTATATCGGGTTGTTTGAAGCGGGGGGAATAGTTCTTGCAGCAGTTAGCACATTCCAGGCAGTCTATCTTGCTAAAGGCTTCTTCATGCAGGTCTGGCAAGGCTTTCAGCATCTTGTTCCTGTTACCCTTTTCCAGCAGCCTTTTGTAAGCCTTCTGGTGTTCCTTCGCTTCCTTTTCCCAGTTTTGCGGAATCATTTGCCCCCTCCTGGCCTCCCCCCAAGGGGGAGGAAGTAGTTTTGTGGTTATAATTAATACTATCGCCCCTCCCGGCCTCCCCCAAGGGGAGGAAATGGTTAATTGATTAACAAGTCAACTAATCAACCAATCAACAGGTCAACTAAAGGCTCATTTTCTCCATGATGCGCTCCAGGTCGGTATCGTTATAGAACTCTATCACAATCTTACCCTTGCCGTTCTTCTTCCTGTCCAGCTTTACGCGGGTGCTGAAGTGAGAAGCCATATTGTCTTCTATACGCTTGTATGCAGGTGGTATCTTATTGGTTGGTGCAGCAGATGCCACCGGTTTTTCGGCACCACTGGCCATATTCTTCACCAGTTGTTCCACCTGCCTTACAGATAGGCCTTTCTGCATAGCTTCGCGGTACACATACAGTTGCTCATCTACCTTATCAAGCCCTATGATGGCACGTGCGTGCCCCATGCTCAGCTGGCCATCGCGTACCGACTTCTGCACATCTGGCGGCAGTTTCAGCAGGCGCAGATAGTTGGTAACCGTACTGCGGTCTTTCTTCATGCGTTCTGCCACTTGTTCCTGTGTCAGGTCGCACTCATCCATCAGCCTTTTATAGCTTAGTGATATTTCTATCGCATTCAGGTCTTCGCGCTGCAGGTTTTCCAGCAGGGCCATTTCCAGCATCTGCTGGTCATCAGCCGTGCGTATGTATGCAGGTATATCTTTCAGGCCAGCCATGCGCGATGCGCGCCAGCGGCGTTCGCCCGATATCAATTGATATGTAGTAGCGCCCACCTTCACTACTGTGACAGGCTGGATGATATCGTGCAACTTGATGCTTTCTGATAATTCTTTCAGCGCCTGCTCATCAAAATCGTGGCGGGGCTGCTTGGGGTTCACTTCTATCTGATCGACAGGGATGCGCGTGATACTGCCTGCTGCCGGGGTGTTATTACCAGATACCGATGGGGGTACAGAACCGGTTTCCGAAGGCCCTTTCATTTCCTCATCAATGGTATTCAGCAATGCGCGAATACCTTTTCCTAATGCTTGCTTCTTATTGGTCTGCGACATGGTCGTCGGTTTCAAAGATTTTGTCTTCGTTCTTTATTTTGGTCAGGTTGTTCTTCTGCAATATCTCTTTTGCCAGGTTGAGATAATTGACAGCGCCGGTGCTTTCCGCATCATACATTAATGCAGGAGTGCCAAAGCTTGGGGCCTCGCCCAGGCGGGTGTTGCGGTGTACGATGGTATCGAACACCAACTCGCCAAAGTGGTTTTTAATTTCTTCCACCACCTGATTGCTCAGGCGCAGGCGACCATCGTACATCGTCATCAGGATACCTTCTATCTGCAGATCGGTATTGATGCGGGTTTGTACTATTTTGATGGTGTTCAGCAATTTGCCCAAACCTTCCAGGGCAAAGTATTCGCACTGTACGGGTATCACCACGCTATCGGCAGCTGTAAGGGCATTTACCGTTATCAGGCCCAGCGATGGTGAGCAGTCTATAATGATGAAATCAAAATTCTTACGTTGCTCTTCCAGTGCATTGCGCATTACATGTTCCCTGTTGGGGTGATGTATCAGCTCTATTTCGGCACCTACCAGGTCCAGGTGGCTGGGCACCAGGTACAGGTTGGGCGTGCCTGTTTCCAGTATCACCTGCGATGCCGGTGTATCATTCACCATGCAATCGTACAGGCTCACCTGTATATTCTTCAGGTCGAAGCCATTACCCGTGGTACTATTGGCCTGGGGGTCGGCATCTACCAGCAGTGTTTTATATTCCAGTACAGCCAGGCTTGCAGCCAGGTTGATGGCCGTAGTAGTCTTCCCTACTCCTCCCTTTTGGTTCGCTATCGCTATTACTTTCGCCATTGTCACTTATGTTTTCCTTTCTATTGAGATAAGGTGAATTATTATTATATATCTATCGTTTTACCAATGGTTGGCAAAATAAGCTCTTTTCCTGCGGCCTTGAATGCCTGCACAGCTGCATCATGGTCTATTTTGATATAGCCAAAGGTATCGAAGTGCACACCTATGATTTTATCGCATTCTATAAACCCGGCAGCTATCACTGCATCTTCCGCATTCATAGTAAAGTGGCCGCCGATGGGTAACAGTGCAAAATCGAGCTTTGCAAAGTACCTGGGTATCAGCTGCATATCCAGCATCAGGCAGGTATCGCCGGAATAGTAGAAGTTGCCTTCTGCCGTTTTGATAACAAAGCCTGCCGGGTTGCCGCCATAAGTGCCATCAGGCATCGAGCTGCTGTGGCCTGCTATTACCATGCGCACCTCGCCAAATTCGGTTTTCATCAGCCCCATGTTCATGCCTATGGTATGGCTATAGCCCTTGCCGTTCACCCAGTTTTCCACTTCGGGCGAGCAGATGACCGTAGCATTCGTATTTTTAGCTATCGTCAGCAAGTCTCCTACGTGGTCGCCATGGCCATGCGAAGCCAATATATAATCGGCCTGTAAGCTATTGACATCTATATCTTTAGCCAGTTCATTACCTGTAATAAACGGATCGAATAGCAGTTTTTTACCTGCAACCTCTACCATAAAGCAGGACTGGCCATAATATGTGAAACGCATGGATTTGTGTGGTTGAAAAAAACGGTCTTCCACAAAAATAATGTTCCACGGTGATTTTTATGAAACATTAAGAGGATTGTGGATAATTAAGTCGGCAGTCAATATTCGCAAGTCCGCCGTTTACAACCGGAACTGTTCCAAACGGTTCCGATTTCACGGAACAATCAATTCCGCCTACCTAAATTATTGATTTTCAATATCAATCCAAGCATTTTGTTTCCGTTTGTTTCCGGTTTTATGCTGCCGGTAAAAGAAACAATTATTGTGATTTGTTGTGAAATCACCGGTTTTATTTTCCCTTATGTGTTTACGATAAAATAATCCTGCTGCACTTTTCAATCGCCTTCAAAGAACTATAGCAAATATACGTAAAATAGCGATGAGTTGTATATTATGCAAAAGGCCTGCCATATGGCAAGCCTTCGTTATATAAGGTTTGGAAAATTATTATTTGTGGGCAATGGTGTATGACATATCGTGCGTGGCGGCAGCAGCTATTGCGGCTGTGTTTTGATGCTTAACCACGTAAGCTGAAAACAGGATGAATGCTATTGCGATGATCTTTGCCATTGTGTTTGTTATTTATAGTGTGTGTTTGTTTGATAGGGCAAAGATGCAACGGCAACCGGGCTGCTGCCAAATTCCGGCGGCCTGTTAACGGGGAATTTAGAATTGGTTAACGAGCGGATAACGAAGGAGGAATGTATAGTATTGTTGTACCAAAGAAAAAGCAGCAATGAGGTTTATTCATAACTGCTTCATTTTTCAGTGTGCCCGGTTTAGTTCATTTTTTGATGCCTGACCTATAGGAAGTACTAAGTTTCTTTGTACTTATATTCAAGCTGCTTTTGTTTCACTACACCACTATTACTCCAATTGCAATTCTTCCAAACATGATAACAAAAATCTATTGCATTTTGTTTTGTAAAGTAGTTTCTGAAGTAATCTCCAATAAAAATTTTTTTAGTTTCCTTGTCTACTTCAATCCATACGTGATTATAGTTGTCAATTGACAACTGTATATAATTAGGGATTATACTTGCAGATTGCAATAATGTACTTAACTCCAAGTTGCCAATTGAGGCTTTATATAATGTTTCATTAACAATGAAGTTCATTATAAATCGGCCATCCAACTCATAATCTTCACACTCACATTCGTTCTTCTCAAACTGCCAGTTTATTAGCTTAATGTCGTGTCGAAATTCCCACTCTATCAAATCAATTTTCTCAACAGTCCCATAAAAGTTGTTGTAATCGCAACTCAATCTTAAATACCGGATGTCGGGTGGGAGTGAAAGCAATTGTTGTTGGCTGAAATAACTACAAGGAAAGTTGATGATAACGGTTTTCATGCACCTTTCAAAGCCCGATATTTTACGGTCTATTGTGTTAACTTCCCTGAAAAAATCGTCAAAATTCAAGAGAACCGATTGTGCATCTGCGTGAATGTACTGATACAAAATATGACACTGGGCATTTTTAAGTATAAAAAATGCTTCTTCTTCATTTATTACACATTGATACGATTTAAATGGCCCCCATTTCGCATCCTTAATTATTTTCCAATTTATATCATATGCACCACTTGGAAAAGTACGTCTTTTCATAACACGCAAATTAGATAATCCAGAATTACGTTAAAGAGATTCCATAAAATTCAAAGGACTCCTTCGCTATGTCACATTTAGCTTGAGAGAATTCTACTTTCGGAAATTGCTTCTTCACAATAGTTGTAATTTCATCCTTATCCTTTTCGGAAATACTACTGCCAAGTATGATTTCTTTAAAACAACTTACATCAACTGATAGTTGCCGATTAGGAATATACAATTTAGAAAATCTGTATTCTTTCTCATCTACAAATATGTCAGGTAAGGAGTATATCATTTTCATCATATCCTCAATTAGCTCCTCTTTTGAAAATGTAAATGGTCTGATTTTGGGCGGGTTACTAGTGTCGTAATAAACAACATTACCGCCGCTGCCAAAATAATCTGAGTATTTCATTAAAGCTGCACTATCAAAACCTACACAAAATCCCATATGACCATCTGCAAAAACTTCCCATAAATTCATTACATCTTTATAAGGACTAACGCAAAAGATTGATAAATCGCGATTTATGATAGCTCTGAACCGTTCGTTGGTTCGTTCCCGATGCTTAATATCATTCATCGGAGAGTTTTTAACCATCATTTTCGCGATGTTGTCGCGGTCTTCATGAGAATAGTACCCATAATTTGGAGCCGTGTGGTAATAATATTTATAGAGTAGTCCCTCATTCACAGAATCGTAATCTCTTGACAAGTTGCATTCATGTTGTTCTTGGCAATCAATTGGCGGTGCAAAGTTTATTTCGCAGTTAGTTAATAGACGTTTGTGTTCAGGATTCGACCAGTCACGATATTTGTAAACCACTGGTGGAATTTGAATAGACATAGTTGACATAGGAATCAATGCTACATGAATTAATTCTAATATACTAAATGTGGAGTAAATGCTAAAATTTGCAAACCAATTCTTTAAATCACATCTGTCCTCTTTAGAGTTTAGTACACGAAGAATTTCGAGAAAAGAAAAAGCAGCTATGAGGTTTATTCATAACTGCTTCATTTTTCAGTGTGCCCAGAACAGGTAATTCATGGGAACTACTTTTTTAATATCTTTTTTTTGAAACCCCTTATCAGTAAGGCTTATGTGACTACTTACACCAGATGTTACTTGACCCTATTTTACCCAGCTTTGGGTACACTTTGGTTACAAAAATATTTTTTTGGTTATTCCAGAATTTTCAGGCCTCGTGCTGTTATTAATAGGGATTACAAAATCAAAAAAATATGATCAAAGTAATCAAACGTGAACGAAAATTGAAAAAGAGTACTGCACTTTATCTTGACTATAGAATTGACGGTGTTAGGGTGCAAGAGGCTACAGGGTTACATATTTATCCAGCTAAAGACGAACGAACCAAACAGCTAAATAAAGATAATCTTCTAAGATTTGAAAAGCTGCGGGTAAAAAAGGAAAATGACCTGCTGAATAATAGAGTGGCATTGCCTGTTAATAAGAAGAAAGGTGATTTCTTTTCATATTACAACGATTACTTCGTTAGGTTTCCAACAAAAGAGCGTCGCGCCAGCGCCGTGTTAAACAAATTGAAGTTGTTTTACCCTAAAAGTATACTGCCATTTACGATAGTAGAAGATGAAAGCTTTTTAGTGAGGTTTAAGGGGTTTTTAGAGGATAGTCTATCAGGTGAAACACCCCACAATTACTTTAAGTTATTCTGTAAGGTGGTGAAGCACGCAACAAAGGAAGGCATATTTGCCAATAACCCAGCCGCAGATATCAGAATGAAGCGTAAGGAAGGTATTCCTAAAGAAGTGCTCACAATGGATGAATTGAAGGTGTTGGCTGGCGCTGGCTGTATTAACGTTGCAGTAAAAAGCGCATTTATATTCTCTTGCTTTACTGGCTTACGGTACTGTGATGTTTCTCGCTTGCGGTGGAAGCATATTTCCGAAGGGAAGGTCAGTATGACACAGGCGAAGACAGGTTATAATGTAACTGTGGATTTGCATGAGATTGCCGTGAGATTTTTGCCAGTAGTTGGTCGGCCAGACGATTTGGTATTTGCCCTGCCTACCACTCTTAATGGGTGCAATAAGGTGCTGAAAGAATGGGTAGTTAAATCAGGGGTAAATAAGAAAATAACATGGCACTGTGGTCGGCATACGTTTGGAACCAATCTCATCTTTTATGGAGCAAATATTCTGGTCGCCTCCAGCCTAATGGGACAAAGAAGTGTAAAATATACTCAGCGCTATATCAGGATTGCTGATAGTATGAAGGAGAAACAAATACAGTTATTACCTACTTTTTAATGGGACACATTGTGTCCCATTTTTTTTATACACAGGCTGTGGATAATAAAAGGGCATTTTTCAGAAGGATTTTTGGTGCAGGCGTTATTAAGTAGGTAAATGAAAAATCGATGAAAAAAATCACAATCTCCCACAATGGGGAAGACTCAAAGACAGTCGTATTTACCGTAGACGAATTAGTAGAATACTCAGGTTACAAGAAATCCTATATCTACAAACTGGCACATCAAAGGAAAATACCACACTATAAGCCGCCATTCGGCCGTAAGCTATTTTTTAAGAAGGACGAAGTAGATAGCTGGCTTACCGCTAATAGGCAATTGATGGTTTCTGAATTGTAAACACTAAAAAAAAAATTATGAAGGAGCAATACAGCCGTAAAGACGGCAGTGAAAAGACGCGCTCGATAGATGAGCATTTGAATGACCTTTTTAGTGAAACTAATAGTTACCCAAAATTTCAGCAAGAAGTATTTGAGTTACTACCGCCTTTTTTTAAAGATATCGTACAAAGCTGCAATGATAACGGGGAAGCTGATATCGCGGTTTTTTGCTCTTTGGTTCTGTTAAGCGGTGTTCTTCCTAACTACAAAGTGGCCTACATGGATGAACATTATGAAGCTAATTTGTACGGATACTTATACGGTTTTGCTGGGGTCGGTAAAGGGATGCTTAAAAAATGTCAAGAACTGGTAATGCCTATTCACAGAGAATTGGCGGGAAATGCCAAAGTTGCGCGTGAGCAGTATGAGAAGACGAGAACAATCAAGCGTAAAAAGGTTTATGATGAAGATGATATCGAAGAAGCCCCTAAGCCCATTGAGTTGTCAGATTGTAATAAAATGCTGCTTATGCCAGCTAATAACACCAAAAGCAATATCTATCGGTTGATGGCAGACAATGATGGGCGTGCTATTATTTGTGAAACGGAAGCAGCTACGCTATCCACTGCACTACGGCAGGAGCATGGAGGCTTTTCAGATTTGATACTTAAAGCATTCCATCATGAAATGTTTAGCTGTAGCCGTAAGTCAGATGGTACTGTAGAAATAGAAAATCCCTACCTGTCTATGTTATTGACGAGTACGCCAAAGCATCTGGTAACATTCTTTGGTGATACCGAGGATGGGCTATTTAGCAGGTTCATGTTTTATATGGCACCATCAACACATGAATTTAAAAATCCTTTTGAAGGTAGCCGTGGAAAGTTCAGGGATATTGTGAGTGTTAAGGCGGAGATTGTAAAGAAAGTTCACAGTCAGCTTGTGCAACGCAAGGAAACGCCATTGTTTTTTTGCCTTACTAAGCAACAAAGTCAACGTATGCAGATGAGGTTCCAGAAATTAAAATCTGAATACAGAGATGTCCACACAGAGGAAATGGATGGTGTCATACATAGGTACGCATTGATATTTACCCGTATCGCCATGATATTATCTATTTACCGTAGCTATTCCCCATCATATAAGCTATCAGAATTGGAGGAAGATATAATGTGCAAAGAGGTGGATTTTAAATGTGCCTGGATGATAACTACAACGCTCCTCGACCACAGTATGAAAGTGTATGATTTCTTAATGCAGTTCAGTCGTAGAACCAATAGCCAGCCATTGGCGGATGAAACCGATAAGTTAGCTGCGAAACAGCTGTGTATCGAACTTTATCTACAAGGTGGCCTAACATACAGGCAGATTGCTGCTAAGGTCTTGAATAATGCAAAGCTTAGTGGTACAGTATATCGTTGGCTTACAAAAGCTGGAGTAATTAAAAAATAGCAAATGTTAACACACCTGTTTCTGTTTCGAAACAGAAACAGGTTCTAAATGTAAATTTCATGAAATCTACTTTAAATGGGGAAATAAGCATATACAGGGATTTTAATTCGCCTGAACCTTTTGCCACAATGCCGCTATATAAATGGTTAGTAAACAAAGGCTATAAAGACGAAATATTAGAGATTCGCAAATGTAGCAATTCGGAAACTATAAGGGAGTTAAAGGCTCAGTTGCCTGCATGTACACCGAGCGGCATTTTTAAGAAAAAACGAAGCATAAATACGTTAGTGAAGCATAGCGGGTTCATATGTATTGATATTGATGGCAAGGACAATCCCAGTGTTGATGACTGGATTGCATTTAAATTTCAAATGGCAGAAGTACCAAATATCGCTTTTGCGGGTTTGTCGGCTTCGGGGAAAGGAGTATACACGGTCATACCCATTGCATACCCAGAAAAGCACCAGCAGCATTTTAAAGCTATGGAATTGTTTTTTCTAACGTCATATGGTATTTATATAGATAAAGCCTGCAAAGATGTATGTCGCTTACGGGGCATAAGCTACGACGCAGATCCATATGTAAACCATCATGCTATACCTGTAACCCAATGTCTGCAATCACCGATAAAGACCTCATTACACGCCCACAACCGCAGTGTAGATAGAAAAGCCTCAGACAGGATATTGGCCGAAATTTTGAGCCTTAAAACAGACATTACAGAAGTATATAGCGATTGGTTCGGCGCAGGGTGTGCCATTGCTAATATTTACGGCGAAGCTGGCCGTGCAAAATATCATGATATTAGTAGCTTATCTAACAAATACAACCATGACAATTGCAATAGGCAATATGATGCGTGCCTAAAAACAAAATATCATTATTCGTTAGGCACACTGGCATATCTATTGAAAAAATACAGTGAATGACTGGCGCAGGGTGGCATTTTGCCACCTTGCAAATTAACGGTAGTATGGATATATTTAGCCCCAATACGCTTGCATATATCGTTTTAGCCATAATTGCCTAATCATGAAACTGAAAGAGGTATCCCCCAAAATCGCCACTAAAGAGTTGATTAAGCTGCGTCCGCTACGCAGTGAAATTGATAACTTTAAAAACAACCTGCTACATCTTTTAGGTAAGGTAGATGAAATTGAAAGAGAGGAGAACCAGAAGAATCATATTCGTGACTTCTTGCTTAATACCTACTATCGGGAAACCAACGAAGTCAATACCAAGAATGCCACAGACCTCGTAATACACTTAGGTAAAAGCAACAAGGATAAAGTAGGCGTGATAATGGAAGCAAAGCGTCCAGGAAATAAAGGTGAGATGCTGACATTAGACAAGCCAAATACAAAAGCATTACATGAGCTTGTATTATACTATATGCGTGAGCGTATAGACGAGAATAACATAGATATTAAAAATTGTATTGCCACCAACGTATATGAGTGGTTTATTTTTGACGCACAGTATTTTGAAAAGCACTTTGCCAAAAACAAAGACTTTGTAAGGCAATACACGGAATGGAAAAATAACCAAAAGGTTAGTAAGGATACCTCGCTGTTTTATAATGAAATTGCTAAGCCGTACATTGATAGTATTAAGGATGAAATACCTGTAACAAGGTTTGATATACGCAAATACAAAAAGGCGCTACAGGATACCAACAAGGAAGAGGATAAAAGTCTGATAGCCCTTTACAAAATCCATTCACCATACCATTTACTGCGCAAATCTTCAGTTGACAGTAATGCGCTGAATGATAAGTTTTATAAGGAACTGCTTTACATCATTGGCTTGGAGGAGGTGAAAGAGTCCGGCAAGAATGTAATTCGCAGAAAGAAGGATAGTAGAAATGCAGGCTCCCTAATTGAAAATATTATAACCTTATTAGAAACAGAAGAGCTTTATAAGGTTAAAAATGTTGAACAGTACGGCACAAACAAAGATGAAAGAGCATTTAATATTGCAGTTGAATTAGCCCTTACTTGGGTTAACAGAATTTTATTTATTAAGCTGCTGGAAGGCCAGCTTATCACATATAATAGAGGCAACCAGCAACTACGTTTCCTTAATGCTGCTACTATACATGATTTTGATGAATTGTATAAATTATTTCATCAGATTTTAGCGCGTAAAGCAGAAGATAGGCCAGCAGCTATCAAAGAAAAATATGCTAATGTGCCGTATTTGAACAGTTCCCTGTTCGAGATTAGTGAGTTAGAAGATGAAACCGTAAAAATTAATGCTCTTGACAATGAAACAACCTTAGAGTTGATGCCCAATAGCGTCTTGAAGGGACACTATAAGAATAAAGGTGCAATACGAACAATTGAGTATATATTCGACTTTCTTGATGCCTACGATTTTGCCAGCGAAGGGAAGGACGATATACAGGAGGATAGCCGCACATTAATAAACGCGTCAGTATTAGGCAAGGTTTTTGAAAAGATTAATGGTTACAAAGATGGTTCGATATACACACCGGGATTTATCACCATGTACATGTGTAGGGAATCCATCCGAAAGAGCGTAGTTCAAAAATTTAATGAGAGATATGGCTGGAAGTGCGAAAGTATCAATGATGTACACAATGAAATAAGCAATAGGCAAGAAGCCAATGAAATAATCAACTCCCTTAAAATATGCGACCCTGCTGTCGGTAGTGGCCACTTCTTGGTTTCTGCACTGAACGAAATTATAGCGCTGAAGGCAGAATTAGGAATATTAATAGACAGTGATGGTAAGCGTATAAAAGAGTATACTGTAGATGTTATCAACGATGAGTTGGTGATGACGGACGAATACGGCGATCCATTCATATATAATCCCCATAGCAAGGAAAGTCAGAGAATACAGAAGACACTATTTCACGAAAAGCAAACCATAATAGAGAACTGCTTGTTTGGTGTTGATATAAATTCTAATTCTGTTAAGATATGCCGCCTGCGGTTATGGATAGAACTGTTAAAGAATGCTTACTACAAAGAAGAAACCAATTTTAAAGATTTAGAAACGCTGCCAAACATTGATATAAACATCAAGGTAGGCAATGCCTTAATAAGTAGGTATGCCCTGAATGCAGATTTGAGTAAAGCGCTGAAAAGTATTAACCATACGATACCTGAATACCGCTCTGCTGTAATGGACTTCAAAAATGAAACTGACAGGGAGAAAAAGCGTAAACTACTTGAACTTATAGCGGGTATAAAACGGGACTTTCAGACATACTTTAGCATACACGATGAAAGACGTGAGAAGTTATCTAAAGCAAGGGGTGAATTGGTAAAACTACAAAGCGGTAACTTATTTGAAACGAAAAAGCCCGATACTACTACAAAAAAGAAGATAGAAAATCTTGAAAAGAAAATAGAAAAGATAGAGCAAGAAATTTCAGAAATAAAGGACAACGTTAACTACCGAAACGCTTTTGAGTGGCGGTTTGAGTTTCCAGAAGTATTAGATAATGATGGAAACTTTGCTGGGTTTGACATTCTAATTGGAAATCCGCCATATATTCAACTGCAGAAGCTGGGGGGATATGCTGACTGTCTTCAATCTCAAGATTTTACCACATTTGTCCGAACTGGAGATATATACTGCCTATTTTATGAGTTAGGAATCCATCTTTTGAAACCTAATGGATACCTGTGTTATATAACGTCTAATAAGTGGATGCGTGCTGGATATGGTGAGCAGTTGAGACAGTTCTTCCTATCTAAATGCAATCCTCTTGAATTAATAGACCTTGCAGGGTTGAATATTTTCGATGCAGCAACAGTCGATACTAATATTTTATTAATTGAGAAAGCTGATTATAAAGCCCAAATTCAGACTTGTATGCTGAATGGGAACATAGATAGCATAAAAAATTTGAGCGATTATTTTAGACAGAATAGTATTGAAACATCAACATTTACGCCAAACCAAAGTTGGACTGTACTATCGCAAATTGAAAGAGAAATTAAAACTAAAGTCGAATTAGTAGGCCAGCCTTTAAAAGAGTGGAATCTACAAATAAACAGAGGTATCCTTACTGGTTATAATGACGCCTTTATTATTAACGGTAATATTCGAAATGAATTGGTTGAGAAATCATCTAAAAATGACGAAATTATACGTCCGATTTTACGTGGCAGAGATATCCAAAGATTCTATTATGATAAGAGCGATCAACATTTATTATTTATCCCTTGGCATTTTCCTTTGCATGAAACCGATATTGCTGGCGCATCAACCGAAGCTGAAAGACAATTTGAATTGCAATATCCTGACGTTTACAGCCATTTGATGAAATATAAAGCTCAGTTGACTCAAAGGAATAAAGCAGAAACAGGAATTAGATATGAATGGTATGCATTACAAAGGTTCGGAGCAAATTACTGGAAATCGTTTGAGCAGCCGAAAATAATATATCCTGAGATAACGAAATTCATGAATTTCACCTATGATTTAAACGAGCATTATTTTGTCAATAACAAGTGCTTTATTATTACGGGTGAATTTTTAGAATATTTAACATGCTTCCTTAATTCTAAACTATTTAGATATTGTTTTATTGACAACTTCCCGGAATTATTAGGTGGTACAAGGGAGTTAAGAAAGATTTTCTTTCAGGAAATACCAGTGAAAGAAGTATCTGTATCTGAGAACTTAGTTTTCAAAGATATTCTAAGTCAAATTATGTTTATGAAGACTAATAACGAAGATTCATCGGCTATAGAAAGCGCTATGAACAACTTAATTTATAATCATTACGGTTTAAGCGAAATAGAAATAAAAGCCATTGATGATTTCGATGAAGTTTGGCGTACAAATTAAATGCTATCCATATAAAGCTTCTCTTCTTCAGATAAATCATACAAATCATATACTACTTGGTTTATACTATTCTCGATAATTTTATCTGAAGGTGTATTGATGAGGCTTTGCGCTAAGTTTGATAGTGCCTTATCCTCTTTAGGTGTTAGTTCAGGTATTGGAAGCTGCTCAATGAACATAGGTTTGTATTCAAAATAACCTCCATTGCGGGTTACACCCAGTTGTTTAATATAAAAATCAGATAGCTTGGAATTGAGAATTGCTAATAAACTAAGGCTGTCTGATGAAATAAACGCTGAAGGCGCATTTATATAATACTCATCTTTAATGAGTGAAAATTGTGCGTTTAAAGCCAAGTTGCCCCATGCTATTTTAGGCTTTGTGAAACTTTGATAGTAGGCGACATTATCCTGTATCTCGTACCATTTATACGGACCAGGTTTCCTGCCTTCAGTCTCATTATTATTCCGTGGCTTCAATCTTTCATAGAATTTGTACAAATATTCTTTTACGAATGGATAACTATCAATTTCTATACCCCTACGAGTAAAAATGACCCACTTACCGTCCCAGTTGTATGAATAACGCTTAATATCCTTGCCCAATAAAATCGGACGTATAATTTCGTCATTTTTTGGGGATTTATTAACCAAATCGTCCCTTAATTTGCTGTCAATAATGAACGCTTCATTGAAACCTGTTTTGATTCCGTAGTTTATTTGAATGCCCCATTCCTTCAATGGCTTACCCGCTTGTTCAACTTTTCCTTTAATTTCTGCTTCAGCAGGAGTGTTTACAGTCCAACTTTTTTCCTTAGTGAACCCTGAAATTGCAAGGTTATTCTGTCTAAAATAATCGCTCATTTTTTCTGCTATCTTAATGGTAAAAATTTAACCATGAACTACGGATACATTCGTGTAAGCACCGATAAGCAAACCAACGAAAACCAAAGATTTGAAATCAAAAAGTTTACTACGCAGCGTGGTATTGTGATAGATGAATGGATAGAAGAAACCATTAGTGCAACTAAGCGGCTTGATGACAGGAAGTTTGGTAAGCTGCTACTACGGATGCAGAAAGGTGATCAGCTAATTGTAACAGAACTATCCAGGCTGGGTAGAAACCTAATGCAGATTATGAGTATACTGCATTTATGCATGGAAAAGGAAATACAGGTATATACTATCAAAGAACATTACGAATTAGGTAACAATATCAATTCTAAGGTGCTGGCATTCGCGTTTGGCCTATCTGCAGAAATTGAACGGAATCTGATATCACAACGTACAAAGGAAGCACTGGCACGTAAAAAGGCCGAAGGTGTCGTTTTAGGTCGGCCTAAAGGGCGAAAAGCTACCAGCTTAAAGCTTAGCGGTCAGGAAGAAGAAATAAGGCGTCTATTGAAGAAAAAAATCTCTGTTAGTGGAATTGGTAGATTATTAGGGGTACATAGGCTAACTGTATCCTCTTTTATTAAAGAAAAAATGTAACACAAAAATTATTCCTATATGAATACCACATTATCTGGTTATTTTACAATTAACTGTTCACCGCATGATAAACTGGATATTAAATTTAGATGACAGTGATGGTATAGCATTCCTTTCTTTTGTTGCTAATGCGCTCACGCTTCTATTGGGCTATATCGCGTATGATAGATTTCTAAAAAGGAAAGCACATGAAAAGCAGCTTGATGTTGTCTTGGATTTATTGGAATGCATACACAATTCTAAGAATCGTATTGAAGTTTTTTCAGTTGCTTATGAAAATGGATTACGAACGATACTTGAAGAAAGTATTTTTGAAATGATTGAAGACCCAACATTTAATAACAGGGAAGACAGCCTTTATTTCTATTATCCTGAAGACAACGCGTTAAACTGGGATTTTTATACCAAATTTCATGCTAACCCGTTGTTGCCTAAAGGCATTGCAGCGAAGCTAAAACTGTTAAGCATTCGCAATAAATTCGTTTATACAAGAAGCCTTGTATTTAATCGTAACGGTATGATTATTGGGAATTATAATAATCCCATTCCAGATACACGCATCTTTTACGTAGCGCAATTTCACACCTCACTAAATACCGCAGGCGAATTTAAAACTGCGGTTATAAACCTTAAGCAATCAATCTTGAAATGGTTGCAAGAGTACGGGATAGAAGATGTAAATTTAGTTGACAAATACGGATAGTAGGCAGTACGTTGTACCTTTATAAATTGTTCTCAGCTTTTAATTCTGCAGCGATTTGCTTTCGTAGTACATCGCGCTCTTCACTTCGTTCGTTTAAGTTTTCATATTCTGAATTAGAGGGTGTAAGCCTCTCGGAATAGCGTTTGTAGAATTCTGTATGATATCTAACAAAATTGTCTGTGGCTATCCAATTTATATTACTTTCTGGATATAATTCTATGCTCTTTTGTTTTAATAATTCAATAATATTCCCTTCAACTATTTTTGAAGTTAAAATATGAAAAATTAACCAGCTTATATTTTCAAAAATCGGAGCATCTTCAACAAGCTGTTGCGGCGGGTAGTGTACCGTAATATCTCTCGACAGTTCTGATTGATGCACGCTGTATGGCTGCCTCCTATTGATATTGAACTTCACATATTCATCAATAATAGTGATGCCTGAAGGATGTATTTTCATATCACAAAAGTAAGCACGAAATTACAATATATGATATTTGCGGAAGTCGATATTAATCATCCCACTCCTTTTCTTCAACTGCACTACTGGGGATGATATCATGAATAGAACACTCTAATTTATACGCTAACCTATTAATTTGGTTTAAGCTGTATGTACTCGGACTATTGGGACTTTCCACCTGCCCGATAAAACCACGCGACACATCTAAGAATATAGCCAAGTCATCTTGCGAATAGCCACGCTCACGACGCAACTCGGCGATACGTGCAATTACTGCCATTTCAAACTTAGACTTTTTAGGCGCAGCCATGCGTCCAAGTAATAGAATGATGTAAATATTGTTGCTTAGTATAACTAAGCATTTTATTTTAGCACCAAATAATCATCTATGAGGCTTAATAGTCTATTTGCTTTTACGCTCCTTTCATCATTACTATTATTTAGTTCATGTAAACCAGCCATAGACGAGTGTGGCGAGTGTTTCGCTAAGAAATTCAACAATGCTATACGCATAGTAGATATTGCTAAGAAAAATGGTGTAGAGGTGCAGAAAGACGGGTATACATTACACGAAGTGTATTTTTCATGTACTATAGAATTCATAGAAGATTACAATATAAAATCTCCAGTATTTGGGGTGTTTGAGAGTTTTGCGAAGGGGGATAGGCTTGAAATAGAAAACGCACATGCGCAATTTATAAAGACAGATAATGGTTGGCTATGTAATGACGCCGACTACAACGCAATGAAAGGTGTATACTACATAGACCCTAAAGGAAATAGAGTTGAATCAGACGAATATCATAAACGTAAGGCAGAAGAGGAGGCGCGCAGACCAAGAAACTACACTGGTTGGATAGATAACTACATGCAACATGCAGCATTGAAGCTACGTGTCATAGACACTAAATTAACAGGTACGTTATATAATAAATCTACTCATCAAGCTATAGTAGTACACGGTTATGTTAATAGGGATAATAGTTGGCATATAAACATTGGTAGCAACCTATATCTAAAAGGTGATGTTTTGAATAATAATCTTGAAGGGGTGTGTTTTCAAGGGAGCGCTAAAATTGGGAAATACAGCTTTAGAGAAGTTTCATTGGAATGGGAGCAAACAAAAGCGTTGGATGCCCCTCATGAAACTAATACAGAGGAACAAGCACCGCCAGCATCATATGCAGAAGCAAAGGACACAACAATATATTTCTATGTAACTACTGAGAAAGCGTATTTCTATGATCAACCAAATGCAACCACAATTAAGAAAGCATATCTTATAAAGGGAGAACGTATTAAGATGGTCAAGGAAGCCGATAGCTTTGTCTACACAGAGTTTACCAATGCAAAAGGAATAGTAACTAAAGGTTGGTTATTAGAGTCAAATTTGAGTCTTTAAGCACTCCATGCGTGCTACAGCTTCTGTACCTGCAAATCGTATACGAACTAATGTGCAGACAGCAAAAGTAGAACTGCTAAACTCGTGTGTAAGGCGTTAAAAAACTGCATAAAGATTGAGCTCGTGCGCCATCCTCAATTTTTTACTAAGTTTATGCATTCTTATTAGTTCTTTGAGGCATGTTTAATAAAGGAATTTACCCTAAAAAGATGTGAACTGGGTACATCTTGGGTACACATTCAAACAAAAAGCCCCTGCAAACCAATGTTTACAGGGACTTTAAGATTTGGCAGTGTGCCCAGAACAGGAATTAAAACCAAGAATTTTTACGTTAGAAATTTCCTTGTAAAGCAATACTGATAAGCTTCTTCTATTACTTCATACTACATGTTTTTGCATTTAGTTTCCTGAAAATCGTCCGAAATTCGTCCGGTTGGAACTATTACAGCAATTATTTTGGGCAGGGTTATGTATAACATTGCTTCATCTAATCAAGCTAACCTTTCGCTCCATTAAATTGAAGTTTCGTCAAATGCTGCGCTAATAAAATATCGCTTGATGCTAATTTTGGATGCCTAAGAGATAATCGAATTATGCATTGTTTCTACAGCTTATGATTTAAATGTCATTTTTTATCATACCTATTTGAAAATTAAAATTTTAAACATTCCTTTGCACTACCTAAAACAAACAACATGAAATTATTACCGAAAATGCCTACACCAAAATCCAATCTCAACGAAATTATTCCCACAAGTTTAGTTTAGATACATAGCCAAAAGAATCAATTTGTTGCCTTGAGACCCCCAATCTCATATGTAATTGTGATATTGCTATGCCTGTCTGTAAAAGGTTATAGCAGAATTCTGCCAGATACTCTTGGCGGAGCAAATTTCTATTCTCAGCAAGAAGGAGAAGAGGTCCTAGCGCATGGTAAAAAATATCTTGATCTTAATATAAGATCACTGGATAAATACAATAGGCGTGTCTCGCGTCAACAGGAGAAACTACTGAATAAACTTAAAAGAAAGGAGAAGGTATATGCTGAAAAATTGAAGCGTAAAGACAGTGCCTCTTATGTTCGGTATCAGCAACAATCACTATCGTTTGATTCAATCAGCCGAATTAATAAATCCTCAGCAAATATATCTAGGATAAGAAGTGGCAGTAATGTTGACAGCCTTGTGGCCATTCAAAAATTCCTGGGTGAAAAAGCGCCATTTTCTACAGAATTAAACTCTAATGCTTACACTGATAAACTTGGAACTCTAAAGTCTGATCAGCAATACAATAGTTACATCGGAGAATTAATTAATCAACGTTTTAATAATCTTAAAAACATCAACGTTAATGCCAAAAATATTGGTGGCTTTAAGTCGATTGATAAGCAGGTCTTTTATGCTAAAGAGAAAACAAAAGTATTCAGGCAGATCAACGATGAACCTTCGAAAGTTGAGGAGCAAGCATTAGAAATCTTACACGGCCAGCGAGGGTTTGACAAATGGATGGAACAGGCAAGTGGTAGAAAAATGCCAGCAGGCAGTCTGGGTGCTTCAGATTTGGAGAAAATGGGTTATCAGACAAAACGCCAGGTAACAGAGCAGTTGCAGCAGAAGTTTGGTGCCAATATTGGCGGTGTTCAGCAAAATATGGGAAAACAGATTAATGATTACCAAGACAAGATTAAAAAATTACAAACAAACGCCAATTCTGTAAAGCAGACAAAGCAATCAATACACCAGCTTAGAAGTCTTAATAAACCCAGCTTTAGAATAAATCCAATGCGTGGTTTGCCTTTGAGTAAACGTATTGAAAAGCAATTCAGTTGGCAAACTAATCGTGCCACTATAGATGGGAAGCCAGCCATTTTACAAATGGCGGCAATGGCAGGATATAAGCACACTCCGCACCTTATTTATGGTGTCGGTATCGCAACTGCAATAGGTCTAGGGCAGAACTGGAGCAATATCAAATTCAGCTTTGAGGGAATTGGTGTAAGAACTTTCGTTGAGTGGCAATGGCAGTATGGGATTGGCGCTTATGCTGGCTATGAGAGAATGTTTAAGCAAGCTGCTTTTATAAAGAATAGTGAAATAATTCCAGTACAGAAAGAAAACCCGCACAGCACAAGTGCGTATAATGAATCCATATTAATTGGACTCACAAAACGCTATCGCATCAATGATAAGATGAACGGCTGTATACAGGTTCTGTACGATACATGGTATAAAGAAAAAGGACTACGAACACCAATACAATTACGAATAACAACAATCAGATAATATGAAACGCCTAAACCTTTTACTAGCATTTTTTTTGCTAATGGCTTTTGACACAAGAGCCCAAGTTAGCGAATTGGCAGATGATGATCCAGATGCTGTTGCTAACTCCAAAACCAATATACAAACTAATGGAGGAGGACTAACACATACAGACTTATTTACTGGCACAGCTGGGGTCAATATTCCAATATATGGTTACAGCATTGCCGACTTGGATCTAGGCATTTCTTTAAGCTATGCTTCTACAGGTATCAAGGTAGATGATGTACCATCTCAAGTAGGACTGGGGTGGCAACTAGATGGCGTCCCATCTATACAACGTATCGCTAATGGACTTGAAGACGAGGCTTGGGTGTATAAGGATGACAATAATCAAATAGGCGGAACATGGATATGGTCAGACATACACGATCATTTCCCTAAAGATCGAAACCACGATATTTTCGTTTTAGACTTTGGTGGAAGACGACTAAAATTTTCTGTGGATTTAACGGGCAGCCTATCGGGTACCGATACAAAAAAAATTGGCACTTTTCCTCGCGCTGAAATCGACGTTAGACTATATTATCAAACTGGTTTCGCAGATCACGCCATTAATTGGGCGCGCAACAATTCTTCATATGACCCAAGGCTGTACAATTTTGTAGTGATAGACGAGAAGGGAAACACTTTATATTTTGACAAAGTTGATTATACAGAAAAAAAAATGGAGTGGAAGGATGGTTCAACAACATCTTATAACGCAATAACAAAGTGGTCACTTTCAAAAATTAAAACATATACAGGTCATTGGATATATTATAAGTATGACGAACGAGATGTAAATTATGCTAGTTATCATGATGAACGTGTTTCGGAGAGTCTGCCCAATGAAGTTGCTTGGGATAGATGGTGTGCAGTGCCGCCAAAATTCGTCAAATCGGAAGATGTTTTTTTCAATGGTAAAATGCAATTTTTATCGGAGATAGTATATCCGAACGGCAGTAAATTAAGCGTTGTTAACGGCTCAACTTACAGGAAAGAAATTAATACCCTTCCAGTTCTTGATAAAATTAATGTTACATCAGGCTATGGAAACAATTTTTTGAATACGATTAGCTTTAAGTTCAATCAGGATTATTTTTATGCACAAGGAAACACTCCAAATAGAAGTTTGACTAATACTACCGATGGGAATGCTCTAGATTATCGGCTCAGGCTAAACTCTATTGATCGGGTTGTTAATAATGGACCCTCCGAACGTTATTACTCTTTTGAATATGATAATACCAGATTACCTGCTAGGCTTTCGCCCTCGCAAGATTATTATGGCTATTACAATGGTAAAACCCCAGTGCCATTACCTTCATCTTGGGTGACAAACAACACCGGCAATATTTTACAGTTCTCTATACCACTTCATAATCTTACCTATTCGAATCAATCAAGTTGTGGTAATAATATACCGTCGTCACTCAATGTAACTTACGGTACAGACAAAACACCCGATATAAATTATCTTAAAGCTGGGAGTTTGAAGAAAATAAAAAATGCCTTGGGCGGAGAAATTGAGTTTTTTTATGAGGCACATACCGGCCTTCTTTCTCCTCCTAACCCTAATACATATTGTGCAACCATTGAAACAGGAACAAACTCTTATGACGGCCTAAGAATTCAAAAAATTGAGTATCAGGATGGTGTTACGGTTGATAACAAAACGGTTACGAAATATACATATGAAGATGGATATAGGTTTTATCAGAAGCTATATTATTGGGTGCCTACAGGCTATCCGAATCCAATGGTGCCAGCACGTGGTAATTTAAATTTTGTAGAACAAGATCCAATTGTTCAGAAAAAATGGTTTACGCAATTTGTTAATTCTGTTGATTTTTACAATGGATCCAATCATGGATATTCGACTGTTACAGTAACTGAAGAAGGTTATAACAATAGTATTTTATCAAAGACCAAATATACCTTTTCGAATATTGTGAATGTTGAAGCTAATACCGGCTTAGGCATAGGAGCTTCCAAATTAACGGAGGATAAGCGCTTCAGTTCTCAGATTACCTCGCCTGCTTTTTTTAGACTACATGAAATAGGTCTTTTGCTAAAAAAAGAAAGTTACCTGAATAACGGTGTTATTGATTTGTTAATTACCAAAGTGGAAAATGAGTATATAACTTCTCAGATTGCATCCGCAACTGTACCAAACTATTCGCGGACCAACCACCAAAGACAAAGCTATTTTGTTGTGAACATATTTGACGATATTACGATAACCAGTCCAAAGTATGTGCCATCTTACACAAATCCGCCTTTTACGAATAACGCATACCTTTTTCCGTCTTACAAAAGACTTCTGAATAAAAGTACTACGACTACTTATTCTGGCAACACCCAAATACAACAAATACTGGAGTATGAATATGACGACCGCGATAATGTTTCAAAGGTAAAATGGTGCGATAGTAAAGGAGACTGCTATTACAAGCAATATATGTATCGGTATACTCATCAACAGCACCTGGAAGGAGCAGAAATATTTAAAGAGATGGGTGTGACTGATATAAAGGTGAGTGGCCTAAGGAAGATATATCTAAATATTTCAGAGACTAATACATTATATAATTGGCAACTAATAAAGACCTCAGCCAATGCAACAGGTACCGTTGCTCAAAAGGAAAAAAATATTGCCTGGGATGATAAGTTTAATCCTATAGAAACTGAATATGATGACGGTGTAATATATAGTAGCCAAATATGGGATACAATATTAAACAGCAGAATAGCTGTAATAAATAACGCTCGTTTTGAAGATGTTGCATACACTAGTTTTGAAGGTATTAATGTAGGCAGAACATTAGGCTATTATGATAAGGGTAATTGGAACTTTGATGCGTCTAAGGTCTATCTCGGTTCAGCGCTTCCAGGAACAAACCCTGGTCATGCGATGACAGGTCTTTTTTGCTACGAGCTAACAAATAATTCAACAACAAATATCATGCGAACAATCAACGGTGATAAGTACTATTATCTTAGTTTCTGGACGGATAAAAATGCGCAGGTGTATGTTGATGGGTCTATGCTTACTGGGCAAGTTGCACAGACTGCTAACGGATATAAATTAATGGTCTACAATATTTCGCCATTATTAGGACCATCATCATTGCGGACTTTGATTATCAGTAATAATACCCCATTCCCAACTTTTATAGATGAATTGAGATTACATCCATCAAATGCCCAAATGGAAACATACACATATAACCCCTTGTTTGGAGTAACCAGCACTTGCGACCAAGCAAATAATATAAAATTCACAGAATATGATGAAAATGGTCGGCAATGGAGAGTTAAAGATGTATATGGAAATATCATTTCACAAGTAGATAAAATTACCCAAGGCCCTAAATGGTAAACTATTACCTTATAAAATCACTAATATGTTCAGATTTATAGCAAGCATTACATTTCTAATTGTAGCAACCAATAGCTATGGACAGGTCAATCGTCCAATAGAAAATGATAACCCATCAGGCACACCAGCAACTTTTACGCTGCCAAATTTTTTAGGTGTTAATTTAAGTGCAAACGCGTTCAATTATAATAGGACTTTTAAGCCACGTTACGCTACCAGCAGTATTCCTATTGGATGGGGTAAGATAAGTGTTAACACTACTTATTTTAATGGTTGGGAAAACCCTATTCAGAGTATCAAGACAGGCTCGCTAACCGTTGATGATATCATTACTCCGAATGACCAACGCGCAAAATTGACAGCGTACACATTTTTGCCTTATATCAATGGGCGTAATACCTCATTTCACAATGACCCATTTAACGATCAAAGGACATTTTACAATAGCAGTGCCTATCCGGAGTATAGCATGGAATTAGGTAATAGCTTCGATATCGATAAAATTGAAATTGATCCACAAACAAATTTTGTCTATCACAAAAAATATTCCCCAGGGGCATCTTTTGCAGGCAGTAACAGAGGAACAAGCACGCATACAATATATAATAATAATACTGCCGGAAACATATGGATATTTTCATTAAATGGGTTAGGCGCACCTGAGATTACAGGCGCTTATTCAACAGGCCAGATTAGGATAGAAATAAAAAATGGAGAGCATAATGCAGAAACCCAAGAATATTATAATAAAAGTGGCCAACTAATCTGTAAAAAGGTAAAGATAGATAACGGATGGCTTGAAACTTACTATGTATATGACGACTTTAGTAAGCTAGTTTGGTTACTTACTCCTAAGGTAACCGCAACTATTAGTGGTGTAGGTTGGACGCCGTCGGCATCAGCTTTGGACGGATTATGCTATCACAACGTATACAATGCCTTTGGAGAGGTTATTGAAAGCAAAGTGCCTGATCAATTAGGAGTAAGTAGATTCGTATACGATCGAAAACATAGGATGGTGCTAGAACAATCTCCACTGTTGGCCCAGCAAGGAAAATGGTTATTTAACGTTTACGATGACATGGACAGGGTGGCATTTAGTGGTCTCGTTCAAAGTAGTAATTCACAAAGCGCATGGCAATCTATTGTTAGTACGACCCCTCCTAATGGTACGATAGATTATTATTTGGCAAAAGGGTTCGATAATCGCTATCAGTATCCACCAACAACACTTCCAGGCTGCGAGATTAATGTTGTTAATTATTACGATAATTACAATAACATGCCTTCTCCCATGGCTGGAAGAAACTATTCGACATCTTATGCTACCGATTTTTTAACTGGTCAGACTATTAGACCTCATCAGGTTCATAAATTTAAATCTTTTGGACTGCAAGTCGGATCTCAAGTACGTGTTTTAGATCCACTTAATAATAACCTTTGGATATCAAAGGTTTTCTTCTATGATGAATTTGGTAGACTGCTACAGACGCATAGCAAGAATCACTGGGCTACTACAACTACATGGGATGTAGAATTCAATCAATATAATTTCACAGGCGACCTTGTTTTTAATATAAAAGAACATAATGCTTGGAGCGGAACAACTAAGCCTCAGACGATCGTAATGACTAAATACAATTATAATGAGTATACAGGTCAGTTAATAGACGTCAAGCAAAATGTTGACAATAACGGTTGGTTGACATTATCTTCTTATAGCTATGATAAGAGAGGCAAGTTGATTAAAAAAGCTATTGGAGATGTTGAAGAACAAGAGTATAAGTACAATATAAGAGGTCAGATTATTAGTATTAACAAGAAATATGTAGAAGACCCTACATATAATAACAAGATGACTTATGGAGAAAACATTTATTATGACCATGGTTTTCAGCAAAAACGTTATGATGGTACAATAGCAGGCTACATATGGAGGGGAACTGGTTCATTGTCTATGCCTCGCTCATACGGATATGGATATGATATGGCAGGCAGGATGACGTTTGCTGATTTTAATGAACGTGTGCTGCAATATAATGCTTCAATACCACCTTGGATTATACCCCCATATTGGAGTAGTGATAAGCACAGTACTTGGGGTTTGAATTATGACCACAATGGTAATATAATGGCGATGCAACAGAAGGATTTAAACTCTAGTGCATCTGAAGTGGTGGTAGATCAGTTACAGTATCAGTACCAGATAAACTCAAATAGACTAGCCCGCGTCATAGATAATGCTGCTAACCATGGAACAAATGACTTCTTTGATGGCAATGTATCTGGGAGTGATTATGTTTATGATCAAAACGGAAACCTGAGCTCAGACTTAAATAAAGGAATACAGTCCATTACTTACAACTACCTTGATTTACCCACGCAAATAAATTCCGGATCTAATTCCGTCAAGAACATATACGATGGATTGGGTAATATAGTACAAAAGACAACAAATGTAGGCGGTATTGATACTACCTATAAATATTGGGGACCATTTCAGTATCGCGATAATATTATGCAGTTTTTTTCGCATGATGAGGGACGCACACGTTGGATGAAGGACAGCCTCAAATTTAAAAATGATTTTTTTATAAAAGATCATTTAGGAAATGTTAGATCTGTGCTCACTACAGACATTAGCTATGCAACTATGGATTATTGGGCTGGTTTTGAAATGGCTGGTGCTCCTTCAGAAGAGGCGCTGTTTACACAAATCGCTCCAATCCGCGAATCGAAGCCTGTAGGTACTCCGGGCGATGTAATGAGTGGCGAATTAGATGGCTTAGACCCTGCAAAACGTATGGGCACGGCAATTATATTTAAAGCTCGACCAGGAGATCAGATTGATCTGCATTCTTGGGCATATTACGAGGCTGCTGACAGCATAAATTTCAATACATATGCTCCATCAGAAGATATGTTTCAGTCGCTGCTTACTACTTTTAGTGGTCCTGGCTTAGTAGGTGGTGGTGAAGGCGGAACACCCAGTATATCACAGCCAGTTATGAGTGCAATATTAAATCCTTCTAACTATAATGTTTACGAAAACCTTAAGAATAACATTACAGACCCTGCATACCCAAGATTATATCTAAATTTTTTGGTCTTCGATCAACAAATGAATCTTTTGCCTGACCAATCAAGCATCACGCAACTAAAGGGCGGCTCTAACGTTTGGAATCGTCTCGATAAAGATGCAACATATACTGTAGAGGCTACAGGGTATGTAATGGCATATATAAGTCTTGAGTCTGCAATGAAATTGCATATTGATAACACTAACATTACCGTTGTTTCTGGCCGCCAGCTCGAGGAGCAACATTACTATCCGCACGGAAGGCTAATAGATCCTCAAACAGCTATACTGCCAGACTTAGAAAACAAGTATCTGTATCAAAGTAAAAAGCTTCAAACAGAACTAAATCTTGATCTTTATGATTTTCATGCTCGTCAATACGACCCTCAACTAGGCAGATTCTGGGGAGTAGATCCGGCCAATCAGTTTCCAAGCGGATACACTGGTATGGCTAACGATCCTGCAAATGACGTCGATCCTACAGGGATGATTTCGTCTAATGGAAGTGGTGAGGGAGGAGATTTGGAAGTTGATGGCTTTGGTTTTATTGTTGCATCTATGTCGGTTGCTGAGTATCGTGCCTGGGCTGCAAATAATTATTATAATGGGGATGTACTTGTCATGGGCGATGCTGGTGGTGGTGGCGGCGGCGGCGGCGGCGGTAGGCCAATGTTTAACATAGCTAACATAAACTTTATGTTGAACAATGTAGTTATAGCGGCTACACGGCCCAATTTTTTTTCTAGAATAGCAAAAAAAATAAAAGAAATTTGGAAAAATGTTGAAATAACACAGGATGTCGAAGTTACATTAGGTGTTCAGGCCGGATATGAGATTGATGCACCTCTTATACAGCATGGTGTTGAAGTTAACGCTTTAAGCATGGATGTAGCATCTCTAAAAAATACATTAAAAGAAAGTGGTGACAATTACTTAAAACCTATTCCAGGCGGAGCTTTAAATACAGAAATCAATTGGGCTGGAAAGGATGGATTGATAAACCTAAAATCCGCCAGTGGGGTCACTGTAAAAGAAGTATTCACACTTGGTGTTGAGAATAAGTTCTCTGTAGCTGCTGAAGGAGGAGGACCAGCAATGAATGGGGAATTTAAAGCAGAAGGTGGTTTTAATATTGGTCATGGGAAAGGTGCCGGTAGCGGGGTCGCGACAACTGGAACATATCAAAAAGCTTGGGGCGTACAAACTAAGCCCGCGCCAAAAACAATGCCAGCCGGAAAGATAAGTATTGGGGGGGGGGTAAAGCTAGGAATAGGAATAGAATATAAAATTAATATTGTTTTTAAGAAATAGAATAATGAAGTTCAATATAGAGGTTGGCTATATAGAATTGGTAGCAAGGTTAGAAACGATTCTATTTAAATCGCAGCAAGAAGCCAGTCTTCTTGCTGCTAGCGATAGGAATCAATCAACGTTAATTCTTAAAAAAAGTCGTCATGGGTATCAAATATATTATAAACAAAACTCGTCCCAGTTGCCCATTCTAACATCTACTTTTGTTTTTGAGTTTAACTTAACTGAATATGATAGCACATCCACTACAGTTAAAGGTTTTATAAGGCCAGATAAATTTAGTATTTTCGGATTAGTAATTGTGACATTGTTTCTATCATATTTGATGATTATTAATTGGAGTGAGAGTTGGTTGTATATACTTATGTTTATATCAGCTATTTTCGGGTACGCAAAGCGACATCTTTTTTTTAAAAGAAATATAAAAAAAATATTTATACAAACACCATTTTATTGAAATGTTGAAGTATTTATTACCGTTGTCATTTATGTTATTTAGCTGTAAGGGGAATACACAGGTCCCATTTGAAAGTAATGAGCTGAAGAGTTATTTTAAAACAGATAATATATCCGCAACCTTCGACAAGAGCCAAAGGCGGCTGAATATTAAAATTGTCAATTCGGAGTTACTCAATGAAAAGCAGAAAAAAATGGGTAATTCTTGGGTGAATGCAGAGGCTTGGGCGTCGGTGGCTGCAACGCAAATAATCGATGACATTAAAGTTAAAGATGTAGATAGTGTTAGATTCCAAATCGAAGTAGGTGGCTCTAGGGAAGTGTATGCCTATTCGGTAGAAGATGTCCAAAATGCAATAGATTTTTTTAATAAGAGTAGAAATTTCATTTTTGTTTATACTCAAAATGGTTATGAAAAAGCTAAGCCTTTCTTAGCAGAAACTATTACAGCAAAAATGACGGATGCAGAACTTAAAAATTTGTTGTCAACGGCAATCCCCGAGAACAGTGTAGATACTATAGAATTTGCTGCTTTTAAACAAGGAGACGGTACGGTTAGTATTTATTTTAATGTTTATTACACAGGCCTTGGAGCTCAAACATACATATTTGCATATATGATGAATGGTAACGATAATCGTATAGTAGGTATCAATGTTCCATAATTGGGATAAAATTAAGTTAGTCCTACGAGGAGAATTGCCATTTCTTGTATTAGTGCCAGCTTTAAATATGCTGGCACTAATACTTTAAGTTATTACCAGGGAGAATAATGTAAACATTTATTACAACAAACAGTATTAGTTGTTGACTTCTGTAATCATATTCTTTATAGTCGTAAGTTCCACGGAGCGGTCTACATTGTTTATAGTGTAAGTAATTTTGTATCGGCCCGTTTTTACTTTTAATCGCTCGCCTTTTATAATATTTAGGTATTGTTGTTTATTAAGGTTGTAAATAGATCCATTATAATTATAAAGCATTAGCTTGCTTATTTGTTCTGTACTCCGTATTAGGATATAGCCTGTATCTATATTAGGTGACGCGTTCTGTTGTTTTTCTATTTCTTTATTGTAAAATGCTAATGGTTGATCCGGCTCGCTTTTATTCCAGTAATTGATACAATCGAATTTAATTGAAGTCTTTGTTCCAAGATTTATGAGAGTAGGCCGGAGACTAGTTTTTATTTTAACTTCGGCTGCTGCTACTTCAGCACAAATATTCCCGCCGCAGCTCTCATCTCCGTCTGAAATAATAAAAATGGAATAATTAAATGCAGCTTGAAGGTCATTGAAAACAGCTTCATGGATTGCGTATGAAAGTGGCGAGATACCGGCCGGTTTTAAATTGTCTAACCGTAGCTCCATCTGAGCACGATTGCCCTTACTAAATGATACTTCCATTTTTGAGTCAAAACAATTCTTTTCTTGGGCCGGGCATTGATGTCCGTAAACCCTTAGCGCAAACTCTACATCGTTTTCTTTTGCCGAAATGCTGTCCATAATGGAAAGTATCGTAGCCGCTGCTTTCTGAAATCGTGTCTGTCCTTTTTCGTAAGGTAGAGACATACTTGATGACCCATCCAACAGGAATAAAATCCGATGGCCATTTGCTCGTGCTGCAAAACCCACGACGCATGCAAGCAACAGCCATAAACACAATCGGTACTTCTTCATCATTTCCATCTTTTACCGAGTGCCAGTCCTGCAAAGAGGCTGGCACTCCAATTATAAGCCCTTAATTCTGCCATGATAGGTAATGATTGGGTATAAACAGCAGCGTTCGCCCCCAAAGTAATTGCCTGAACCAATCCTTTATTCGGTGCCGGTTCTATTACAAAAACAGCCTCCAGGTATATACCCGGCACTAATTTCGTTTCACTCAATCCTTTACTCCATTTGCTGCTGCCTAAAACGCGGGTACGTTCCAGGAATAATGCAGCCACGCTATCGGTATATTTTGTTTCGATCAATTCACTCACAGGCTCCGGTTGTGTGTAGTCTGTTTTTACCACTTTCAGATAATACGGCTTTAACAGCGCCACGCTAAAACCACCTCCATACCGAAAGCTCACAGATAAATTTCCTTCCACCACACCGGGTAATAATAGTTGCTCTTTACTATAGCCTATTTGTAAAGTGTACAGGTTGTTGATCTTTCCAAATATGTACGGTGTAGTAGCGCCATACTTCGCAGGCAATACACCTATGTTTTCCTGTTTAACC
>JANLJF010000064.1:18935-46934 GCA_029255605.1 Azovibrio restrictus | reverse complement strand
TGTCTTATCCATATCAAATCAAGTCGCTGGAAGCATACAATGCCGCATGGAAAAAAAGTGTAGAAGACCCCGAAGGTTTTTGGGCAGCAGTAGCATCTACATTTTTATGGAAAAAGAAATGGCACACAACACTGGAATGGAATTTTACAGGCCCTGATGTAAAATGGTTTGCCGGTGGCAAATTGAATGTAACGGAAAACTGCCTTGACAGGCACTTAGGCACCCTGGCCAATAAACCTGCCATTATATGGGAACCAAACGACCCTGAAGAACATCACAGGGTAATAACCTACCGCGATCTGCACCATAAAGTAATACAATTTGCCAATGTGCTGAAGAACAATGGGGTGGTAAAAGGCGACCGTGTATGTATTTATATGGGTATGGTGCCTGAGCTGGCTGTAGCCGTACTGGCCTGCGCACGTATCGGCGCCGTACATTCTGTGATATTTGGTGGCTTCAGTGCGCAAAGCATAGCCGACCGGCTACAGGATGCACAGGCTAAATGCATCATCACCTGCGATGGTGCATACCGCGGCAATAAAGATATCCCGCTCAAAAATGTGATAGATGATGCATTGGTACAATGCAGATTTGTAGAACGGGTCATCGTACTTACCCGCACGCATACGCCCGTCAGTATGATAAAAGGCCGTGATGTATGGTGGGAAGATGAGATAAAGAAAGTTGAAACGATGGGCAACCCCGACTGCCCCGCAGAGGAAATGGATGCAGAAGACCCGCTGTTCATATTATATACATCGGGCTCTACAGGCAAACCTAAGGGTGTAGTGCATACCTGCGGTGGGTATATGGTATATACCACGTATTCATTCGTAAATGTATTTCAGTACACACCCGGCGATATTCATTTCTGCACGGCAGATATCGGGTGGATAACAGGGCATAGCTATATACTGTACGGCCCATTGGGCGCCGGGGCTACTACATTGATATTTGAAGGCGTGCCTACATGGCCTGATGCCGGCAGGTTTTGGAACATTGTAGATAAATACAAAGTAAACATACTATACACCGCACCTACTGCCATACGCAGCCTGATGAGTTATGGTTTAGGGCCGGTGCATGGCCACGACCTCAGCAGCCTTAAGGTGCTGGGCTCTGTGGGCGAACCTATTAATGAAGAAGCATGGCACTGGCTGAACGAAAACATCGGCAAAAAGAAATGCCCCATAGTAGATACCTGGTGGCAAACGGAAACCGGTGGTATCCTGATATCGAACATGGCAGGGGTAACACCTGCAAAACCATCTTATGCTACCCTGCCACTGCCCGGTGTGCACCCCATGCTGGTGGATGAAAATGGTAATGAAATAACAGAGAACAATGTAAGCGGCAATCTCTGTATCAGGGCTCCATGGCCATCTATTATCCGTACTACTTATGGCGATCATGAACGTTGCAGGACCAATTACTTCAGTACATATCCCAACTTATATTTTACCGGCGATGGTTGCTACCGCGATGAGAAGGGCAATTACCGCATCACAGGCCGCGTAGATGATGTACTGAATGTAAGCGGGCACCGCATAGGCACTGCCGAGCTGGAAAATGCCATCAACATGCATGCAGGTGTGGTAGAAAGTGCCATAGTTGGTTACCCGCACGATGTGAAAGGCCAGGGTATTTATGCATACATTGTATATAGCAACACGCATGGCGATGAAAGCCTCACAAGGCTGGATATAATGCAAACTGTATCGCGCATCATTGGCCCTATAGCCAAACCGGATAAGATACAGTTCGTATCGGGCCTACCTAAAACACGCAGCGGCAAAATCATGCGCCGCATCCTGCGAAAAATAGCAGAGAATGATTTAGATAACATTGGTGATACCTCTACACTATTAGACCCATCGGTGGTAGAAGAAATCAAAGCAGGCAAGCTGTAATCATACTGTTATACAACAAACGAGAAGGCTTACATTAACTGTAAGCCTTCTTAGTATGCACCGGGTTGATGCAATAAAAATTACTTGTTCTTTTCTTCTTTGATCTCAGCCTTGTTTTCTTTTACTTCAGCCTTTACTTCCTTCTTCTTTGCTTTACGTTCATTGCCACTCAGTTCTTTCTTTTCTGCTTTGGCAGCTTTCTTTTCTGCTTTCATTTCTTTTTTGTCTTCCTTAGTTGGGCCGGTACCTGTGTTTGTATTCGGTTGCGGCTGGTTCTGTGTTTGTGTTTGCGATTGTGCAACAGCAGTGCTGATCAATCCTAATCCGAGGCATGCGATCAAAAAGAGCTTTTTCATAAATCAGTTTTTTTATAGTGCTGAAAGACCAAAAAACTATGCCTTCATAATTGTGCTTTCTTGTACCTGACAGCTAAGCACCTGGCTCTAAGCCAACTAACAAAACGTTAAAAAAAGAAAAGGCCCCCTGATCATTTGGTTGTTTGCAGGAATGCAACTCAGGGGGACTTACTTCAACTGTACATATGTTATGCCTGCCCCGTACCTGCCCGACGCTTCTCATCTTCCGCACCGCCCCTGCGGCGGTTTACAGGCGCTACACTGCGCTTGCCAAAGCGGTAGGTGAATGTGAGCGACACCTGCCTTGTTTCGCGCTGGGCAGTGAACGATTCTGTGTAATTACTGTAGACAGATGTGGCACGCGGATAGCTCTTCCAGAATATATCAGTAGCATTCAGTTTTATAGTAGCCCGTTTATCAAACAAGTGTTTCTGTATCCCCGCACTCAATCCCCAAAGTGGTTCTATGGTCATGTAGCCATACACTTGTTTGCTTTGATAGAACAACCCCACTTCTGTAGACCAGTTGTTGGGTAGCATAAAGCTATTGCTCGTATTCAGTTCAAAAGTTACACGCCCGTTACTCAGCACCGAGTTGGCTATATTACCGTGAAACTCACTATAGTAACAATTGAAGTTGGTTACGTTGCTCCACCATTTAAAGAACTGAAACTGGTAAGAACCACTCAGGTTATAGAACAACTGTTTGGTAAGGTTCTTATTCGTCTGCACCGTTACGCGGCGCTGCGTAGTATCATCGCTGGGTTGTATCACTTCTGTTATCGGGTCTTTCAGGTAGCTGTAGGCAAAGCTGGTTACAAAGCGTTGCTTGTACGTGTACGATAGTTCTGCATTGTATATCAGCTCCGGTATCAGGAATGGATAGCCTGTGCGGTAGGTGCTGGGGTCTAGATAATATTTGAACGGATTCAGCTGTTCATAGTTAGGACGGTTGATGCGTCGGCTCAGGGTAATGCCGAGGTCGTTATTGGCATTGATGTGGCGCTGCACGGCAAAGCTGGGGAAGAGTTGTGTATAGTTCCTGTCAAATTTCTGTGCGTTGATAACCTGCTCACCTTTAGCCAATGTCTGTTCAGCACGCAAGCCTGCCTGCAGGCTCCATTTCGTCCAGTCTTTGGCAGCATTTACATACGCTGCATTGATATTCTCTTTATAGATAAAGTGGTTGCTCTTCGTCGTATCAAACAAGTTGCCTCCATTACTACGGTCGAAGAACTGCACATCGTTATCCTGTGTTACATAGCTCATTTTCAGCCCCGCTTCCAGTCGCAGGTTATTTTTTAGCGGATGCACGTAGTCGGCTTTCACACTGCGTATCTCTGTATATCCAGACAGGTCGCCCATCAGCAAGTAACGAGGTAGATAGTCGGCACCTTGCAGGTCTATATACCGTGTGGTAAACTGCTGGTCGCGCTGGTTGGTATACCGGCCATAGTCGGCATCTATGCTTAGTTCTTTACCCGTGCTGTCTATCTTATGGCGCAGGTTCAGGTTCACTGCATAGTTGGCATTTGCATTTTCAGAAGTGTTGATGGTGGTAAAGTATGAGCTCAGACTGCGGCCTGCATCCAGTATCTTAGAGAAGTTTCTGCCATCTACATCAAAGTTGTTTCTATCTATATTCCCGCTGATGCCTATAGTGGTCTTCTTCGTTACGGCATAATCTATACTGGCATTACCACTATTTAGGTATATGTTGAAGATGCTGTTATTATCCTGGTCGTAGGCATTTTCAAACTGCCCATTGTTATAAAAGCTGCGGTATAGCGTCAGGTGGTTGAAGCCTTTGCGGTATGAATAATTATAACCTGCATTCACGGTTACTTTTTTGTTGCGATAGTTCAGCATAAAGCCACCACCTGCTTTGGGGTACACACCTTGCGCATAAAAGGCATTTACGCTGCCGTTCATACCCATGCGTTTATCACGTTTCATTTTCAGGTTGATGATGCCCGCAGTGCCTGCCGCATCGTAACGGGCAGAGGGATTAGTAATAATTTCTATCTGGTCTACCGCGGTGGATGGCATACTCTTCAGCAGGTTGGCAAGGTCGCTGCCGCTCATCGTGGTGCGTTTACCATCTATCATTACATTCACACCTGCCTTACCTTTCAGGCTGATGTTATCATTCTGGTCTACGCGCACACCGGGCGAACGAGCTATTACTTCCAGTACCGAGCTGCCTGCATTTACAATGCTGTTCTCTACGTTCACCACCAGCTTGTCGGCCTTTATTTCTATCAGTGGCTTTTGTGCTGCTATAGTCACTTCTTTCAGTGTATTAGCTTTGGCTTTCAGTACTATCTCGGGTAGCGATACGTTGCCTGCCGCTATGGATAGTTTGGCAGATGTATAAGGTTCATAACCTACCAGGTTGGCCTTCAGCAGGTAGGTGCCATCGGCTATATCATCCAGTATATATACCCCGCTATCGTTACTGATTACGGCCTTCTCCAGTGTTTTGCCATCTTCTTTCAGCAGTACGATGTTTACCGTAGCTACCGGGTTGCCCGCATCATCCTTCACTATACCGGTTATGTTTCCCGGCGCCCCAAAGGCTATTTTTACAGCAGCAAAAAAACTTAAAATCGTAAGGAAAAGATACCTGTTCTGCATTGCGGGGCGTTTAGGCTTCAAAAGTACCGTTGGCTGTTATGCAAGCCGTACCCCACTGCGGGGGATTTGCCCTTTTTACCCCTCACCCTGATTGGGGGAATTTAGCGTATGCATTGAATAGTGTAACTTCACGGCAACAGTGAGAACACGTTTTTATACCATACTACTATTGCTATGCTGCTGTGCAACAGCCATGGCACAACGCTACCCTTTTTATAACCTGAATGTAGAGAACGGCCTCATTCAATCGCAGGCTACCAGCATAGCGCAGGATAAATTCGGCCACTTGTGGATAGGCACATTAGGCGGCCTCTCGCGATACGATGGGCGGGTGTTTACCAACTATACCGTGCGCAATGGCATGACCACTAACACCGTTAGCAAAGTAGCGGTAGACAACAGGGGTAATATATGGGTGGGTACACCTAAAGGCATATCGAGGTATGATGGTAAATCTTTCCGCCACTTTGTATTCCAGTCGCCCGAAAACCCAAGTAGCAATTCGGTATCGTCTATACAACCTGCGGATAATGGCGTGGTGTATTGCATAGCGGGCAATAAAGTGTACAGTATTGCAGATGGGAAAAGCAAACCGCTGAACCTGCCGCGTGCAGAAGACTCTGCATCATCTATACTGGCAAGCGGTAAAGACCTGTGGATAGCTACTACCAGGGGCATTGTATATAGTTATCAAAACAGTAAGTGGCAAAGGCTGGCATTCAACGAGCCGCAACTGAAGGGCACACCACATGTGTGGGCCATGTATAAAGACAGCAAAGGCCGTGTGTGGCTGGGCACTAATGGCGGACTGTACACTATAGACAGCAACCGTATAAAGATAGCAAGGCTGAAAGGCAATACACCGCTGTATGGCCTGCCTTCCATTTTCAGCATTACAGAAGATAAGTATAACAATATATGGCTGGGTGCCTCATCGGGCGCTTACCGTATAAAAGATAGCACGCTGGCCTATTGCAATAAAAGCAATGGCCTGACGGATAATACCATATTCCAGGTGCTGGGCGATGCGGAAGGTAATATATGGATGGCATCAGACGGGCAAGGTGTGTTTCGTTTTTCAGGTGCGCAATTTTCCGTAGTGGATGAAAGCACGGGGCTACCCAGTGCACAGGTGATGAGCATTGCCGCACAGGGGCAGCGCCTGTATTTCGGCACCTACGATGCAGGCTTATACACCTATGAAAATGGTGGGGTGTATAAAGTGAACATTCCTGTAAATACCACCATAACAGCACTGCAGCCACGCAACATGTATGATATGTGGATAGGCAGCCGCGGTGGTGGCCTGTGGCGATATGATGGTATCGTTTTCAAATCGTACACAAAACCTACACTGCCTTCCAACTTCGTTACTAGCCTGTATCGCGATGCGACCGGGCGCATGTGGGTAGGCTTTGATAATGGTGCGGTGTATTATCAGCATGATACTTTTCACCGGGTACGGGGCATCTACACTACGATACAAGACATCATTACCCTGGGCAGCGATAGCATACTTTTTGCTACCAACGACGGGCTGAAATTATACAGCATCCTGAATGATGAAACCATCAATTATAAAACCAATGCAGCGCCCGACAGTGCTACGCCACAGTGTTTTACCATCAGTGGCCATAACCTGTGGATAGGCACCAGTGATAATGGCGCTATCTGCTACAACCTGAAAACGGGTAAGTCCCTTACACTGAATAAAGGCAATGGCCTACAGTCCGATTTTATCTACAATATCATAACCGATAACGATGGCAATGTGTGGACGGGCACAGGCTATGGCATTCATAAAATAACCATGCGCGATAATACGCCCATCATACAGTTTTACGGGCGCGGGCAGGGCATTACGGGTATGGAAAGCAATCACAATGCGGTATACAAAATGCCCGATGGCAGCATCTGGTTTGGCACTACCAATGGTGCTGTGCACTACAACCCGCAATCGAAGTTTGTAACGCCCAGGCCTGCCAGCATCGTATTGCAGTCGGTAAAGGTATTTGGTGAAAACATTGGTGATAGCAGCTATTACGATAGCCTCGATGCATGGTACAATGTGCCGCATCATCTGCGCCTGCCGTATCGTAAAAACAATATCACGTTCAATTTTCAGGCCATTACCCTGACGGGTGGCGAACAGGTGCGCTACCGCTACCGCATAGCAGGGCTCGATGCGCCGTGGTCAGACTGGTCGAACATCAACACTGTAACCTATAGCGCGCTGCCCCCGGGCAAGTATACCCTGATGGTGGAAGCCATTGCCGGTAATACCGAGGTGGCAAAACTCTCTTACCCTTTCGAAATCATTACGCCGTTTCATAAAACAGGTTGGTTTCGCCTGGTGATACTTTTGGGCTGCATATTGCTGGGTGTTACCATACAGTATATTGTAAACAAGCGCAAGCAAAACCGTATGGCCTTGCTGGAACGCCTGCGCCGTGAAGAGCAGAACAAGGTGCGCGAACGGACGGCAGAGGATTTTCATGATGAGGTGGGCAATAAGCTGACGCGCATCAATGTGCTGACCAATGTGCTGAAGAATAAGATAGGCCATGTAACACCTGATACGCAGCGCATACTGGACCAGATACAAGACAACACCGGGCAGCTATACAGTGGCACGCGCGATATATTGTGGTCGCTCAAACCATCGAACGATAGCCTGTACGAGATACTGCACCGCATACGCGATTTTGGGGGCGAACTGTTTCAGGATACCGATATAGACTTCTTCTTCAACGGTACGGACGAGCGCTGGCAACACTATAAGCTGCCGCTGGATAGCAGCCGCAACCTTATCATGATATTTAAAGAGGCACTGAATAATTGCCTGAAATATTCTAAAGCCACCCGTGTAAGCATGCTGGCCGAACTGAAAGCTCCCGATATACTGCATATAGAACTGAAGGATAACGGGCAGGGCTTTGATATGGATACCGTAAAAAAAGGCCACGGGGTAAACAATATGAACGTGCGTGCCAACCGCCTGCACGGCAAGCTGTACATAGATACCCGCATCGGCAAAGGCACCATCATCAGCCTCAGCTTCCGCCTGCCACCAAAGGATAAGTAGCCGTTTCATTCATTCCACATTCCATGGAATGGAATACCGTGTTTTAAAAACGCAGTTTTCAAACTGTTTTACTATAACAATATTACAACTTAATATATACTTGTTCCATTCGTTCCACGTTCCATTGTGGAACGCTGGAACTTTTGGAACGCGTGTTTTTTACCATAACAATATTACTATTATTTTAATACTAATTCCATTTTCCACTTTTTCCATTTTCCACAAATGGAATGTGGTATTCTTAAAAATGCATCTTTACAGCTTTTCTCGCTTCGCCACTATGAAGCAACATGCTCCCCCCGCCATTACGAGAAGCGTTAGCGACGTGGTAATCTCAAGACATAAGTAAAAGATGAAACACTGTCCTTAGCTGATGCAAAGAGATGGTACGTTATATATTATTTGCTCGCCTATAAATTGGCCCTATATATAGATGTTACAGCTAATCTATACAACTGGGTAGGATAAACTTGGCACTCCTTTTAATCCTGAAAGAGCAGACCATACAAGACTGGTAAGATATCCCTTATTACCGGCTAACATTTCGTGAGATTACCACGTCGCTAACGCTCCTCGTAATGACGGATTGTAAAAATGTAAAAATGTATTTTAAAAAGTGCGCATTCCATTTGTGGAAAATGGAAAAAATGGAAAATCAGATTAAAACAACTGGTTGACACCTGCGTAGATACTACCTACTAATAAAGCAAGAGTTGCAAGCACTAATAGGATAATAACAATTTGCAGCAGCGGGTTTCTATACATCCGTTCGTGGTGATGATGGTTTCTTTCAGCTAAAATTGCCTTATATTTTTTACCAAAGCGGATACGGTAGTATAAATAGCGTAAGCCATCCAATATAGCTTCTGTAATAATACCACCTATAATTTCTGCCATCTACTCAAATATAAAGATGTTGTAAAAAAAACGCACGTTCCAAAAGTTCCAGCGTTCCACAATGGAACGCGGAACGTGAAACGACGTTCCACACCCTTTGCCATAAACTTGTTAAAAATTTAAAATAACCTGTTAGGGGTGATAGAAATTACACATACTAATAAGAACTTTATTCAAACCTCAACTGTATGACGCGCGACCTTGACATACGTGTTTGCATAATAGAAGACGACGAAACCATCCGCGATGGGTATGTGTACCTGATAGGCAATACCCCCGGCTACAAGGTGGTGGGCAATTACCCATCGTTTGAAGACGCAGCCAAAAAAATAGCTGCCGACGACCCCGATGTGATACTGCTGGATGTAGAGCTGCCCGGCATATCGGGCATAGATGCCATACCCAAAATAAAAAAGCTGGTACCCGAAGCCTATATACTGATACTGACGGTGTATGAGCAGGATATGCTCATCTTCCGCGCGCTGGGCAATGGCGCATCGGGCTATCTTACCAAAAATACCCCGCACGAAAAAATCATCAGCGCCATACACGAGGTGATGGAAGGCGGCGGCCCCATGAGCGCCCACATCGCCCGCATGGTCATCTCATCCTTTCAGCGCAATGAGGCATCGCCCCTCACCCGCAGGGAAACCGAGATACTGGAGCAGATAGCTACCGGCAAAAGCCGCAAACGCATAGCACAGGAATTATTTATAGACCTGGAAACGGTAAAGAGCCATATCAAAAATATTTACCACAAATTGAACGTACACAGCAAGGCCGATGCTATAAAAACGGCTAAGGACAATAAGTTTATTTAGAAACACTACAGTTGATAATCAACATATTGCCGCATAAAACCGCCTGAAAAAGCGGTTTTTTTATTTTAATGCTTTCCTGAAAACTATCGGCACACTTCCCTCGTATATACCCACAAGAGGGCTTTTCTGTATAGGGGATATATCGATGAAACAAAGCGAGTAATGGTAATAGATATAGAAGTAGGTAAAGTAAGGCGCTTTTCCAGGCGCCTTTTCTATGGCCTATAACCTGCCTATATATCTATATCAGCTAAAAGCTACCCAAAACGTGGGGCGTAATATTATTTTTACCGCCACAATCGTACCCATTGCAACAACAGCAACCATCCGCATCACTGGAAAGAGGCCTATCGCTCACGCAGGCCACGGCCATCAATATGATAGATATGGTGGGCATCGGCCCGTTCATTACCATCCCCTTTATAGTAGGGCTGCTGCAAGGGCCTATGAGCCTGCTGGCATGGCTGCTGGGTGCGCTGCTGGCCTATATGGATGGCATGGTGTGGGCAGAGATGGGGGCTAAATGGCCGGAGGCCGGTGGTAGCTATGTATTTCTGCAAAAGCTGTTTGGCAACCGTAAGTGGGGGCGGCTGATGCCTTTTCTCTTTATATGGCAAACCAGTATACAAGCCCCGCTGGTAGTAGCCAGTGGTGCCATCGGCTTTGCGCAATACCTTTCCTTCCTCATCCCCCTGGGCGATGTAGAGAAGAAGATAGTAAGCGGCAGCCTCATCATACTGCTCATCATACTGCTATACCGCAATATCAAAAGCATCGGTAAAATATCGGTGCTGCTATGGTTCATCACGGGTGGCACTATACTGTGGCTTATCTTTTCGGGCATTGGGCATTTTAGTGCCGCACAGGCTTTCGATTTTCATATTCCGCAGGATGGTTTCAACGCCCTTTTCTTTATAGCGGTAGGGCAGGCATCGCTCAAGGCGGTGTATTCTTACCTGGGCTACTACAACGTGTGCCACCTGGGTGCAGAAATTAAAGACCCTGCAAAGAACATCCCCCGCAGCATCTTCATATCCATTACGGGTATTGCCCTGCTATACTTGGGTATGCAAACCACAATACTGGGCGTACTGCCCTGGCAAACCGTTGCCGCTTCCGACTTTGTAGTAAGCACTTATTTCGAGCACATCTACAACCATACCGTAGCGCAGGTAGCTACCGTATTGGTGCTGTGCATTGCGCTGGCCTCGCTGTTTTCGGTGATACTGGGGTATTCACGCATTCCCTATGCCGCTGCTAAAAACGGCGATTTCTTTGCCGTGTTTGCAAAGGTGCATCCCAGGCATCACTTCCCGCACGTATCTCTACTGGCACTGGGCGGACTGGCATTCGTATTCAGCCTGCTGTTTAAAATGAAAGAGGTTATTACCGCTATCATCGTTATGCGCATCCTCATCCAGTTCGTATCGCAGGCGGTGGGGGTTATCCTGTGGCATTACAACAATCGCAGCGATGAACGTCCTTATACCATGCCACTGTTTCCCCTGCCTGCCATTATATCTATAGCCATATGGCTGTTCATCCTCTTTAGCAGCGAGGTAGTATATATAGCGTTTGCCATCGGCATCATTGTAGTGGGTACGGTACTATATCTTTTGAAAGAACGAAATACTACGGTGCAGAAATAATTGAAAATGTAATACTTAGCGCTATCCGCAATTCAGGCTTTTAAAAAAGCTGTGAAAATCGTTTCTTTGCAGTACAGGTAAGCATATAGAGGAAACTAATTATTAATAATTGCTTATCCCACCCGGAACAAAAGATACATTTTGAGAGATGTATCTGCGTTGACAATCAATTTTTTTTGCGTATAATTTTAGATTATTTCGCACGAAGATTATATATTGGTAACTAATTCGAACAAAGCTAAATGTTGCGCCCCATATTATTAGTTGTTGCAGGTGTGCTATCAGTAGCCCTCTACAGGATGCTGAGCCGTGGCGGCAAAACTTACGCCTACGACCGCACACAGGTACTTTCTTTTTTATCAGACGGATCGGAACATGTAATACAGGAAGAAACTAACGGCAGCATCATCATCACCAATAAAACGGTACTGATAGACGGGTTGGAATACATCTTCAAACCTACCGATAATGAACCGGTGCAGGCACTGCTCGATTTTGATGATAGTGGACTGCGTAGTGTACGGGTATTGCTGCAGGATGGCGAAAAGCAATATTTCATCAATCGCAACCCGGTAATACGCACCGCATAGCAAGAAACCTCCACACCTCCATATAACCCACAGTTTTATGCAACCCTATCAGGTTGCATTTTTTTATTGGAAAAAATCCAGTTCCTGCTTCATTTCCTCTACCACATTGTAGATGATAGGGCAGCTGCTGTAATGCAGCATAGTGCCTAAAAAACGCTCACGAAAACCAGGCTTGTGCAGGTGGGGAAAATCCCTGCATTCGGTAAATCTTTCACTATAGATACTGCATATGGAGCCCGACAGGAAATGGCAAGGCACACTGTTGATAAAGCAATTGCCCGCCATGCTTTCTTCTATATATTTCTCCCTCAGTTCTGCCTCCGGCATGCCCATAAATACGGCCAGCCTTTCTATCTCGGGCTTAGTGATGTTCACTATCAGGTGGGTACAGCAATTGCCGCAATCGGTACAGCTTACTGCTGCGCTTACTTCCGTGTTCAGCCTGTGCGCACGTGCATCCAGTTCAGCACCATCATACTTCCTCAGCGACCGCATAAAATGGTCGTTCTCTTCCTCTTTCCCTGCTGCTATTTCTGCTATAACCTGCAGGTTGGTTTCATACACTTTTGCCACGCGGCCTTCTATATTGATAAGCTGCAAAGGTATGCTATTACATCCGCTTTGCCTCATCAGCACTGTATTCGCGGGCACGTATGTCTGTCTGCTTGCCAAAGTTGTAAGTAAAGCCCAGTGAAAACATCTGCGTGGCATACTTCATATCTGCATCGCCTGCCACCCCGTTATTCCGCAATACCGACCGGTAACCATACATGGCAAAAGGGTCTTCTGCCGATAGCCTGATGGTGGCCGTATCTTTCCAGAACTTCCTGCCTACATTAAAGCTCAGGTAGTGGTTAGATTTATTGCGCTCTATCATGCTCTGCAGGTCGCCGCTGGCATACTGGTAAAGGGTATCTATCGTCCAGCCTTTACCCAGTGTAAACTGGTTGGTAATATACCCGCTAAACCCATGCGATGAAGAAACATACTTGCCTGTTACCAGGTCTTCAAATTCATTGTAATAGTAGTCGCCACCCCAGCCCAATAGCCACCAGTCTATTATCTTTTGCTGTGCTGCGCACGAGGCATGCAGCACTATCTGGTTAGCATTATTCAATGGTTTGTGATATAATGCTTTGGTAATAGCATCGTACACCACCGCGGGGTTGGCAATGCCGGTAATGCGGCTGGCACTTACACTGCTAAACAATATGTTGTTATAATTATGCTTCAGTTCTGCATAGTTTCTGTATGATGCCTGCAGGAAGGGGTTACCAGTCTGGTACAAGTATTGCGATATGAATTGCACAAACGGGTCCAGTTCCACATAAGTAGGGCGTTGTATGCGTCGCCCATAATTCAGCTCGAAGCTGTGTTTTTCAACAGGCTTGTAGCTTACAAACACTGTAGGAAATACATCGGTGGTATTCCTTTCTATGCTTTGGTCATTGGCCTGCTGGTAGCCGGTAGCATGTAGTTGTTCTACCCGTATGCCTGCCTGCGCTACCCACTGCTTACTCACCTGGCAGGTGGCATTGGCATAGGCTGCATTTATATGTTCTTTGTATGTAAAATTGTTGCTGCGCGTGCTATCATAAACCCAGCTGCCATTCTGTTCCTGTTGCAGTGCTACCACCTTATTGATATAGGCATAGCTGCTTTTCACGCCGGCTTCCATCTTCCAGTCTTTACCCAACGTACCGCTATAGTCGGCCTTAACGGCTACAGGTGCTATATACGACGATTGATTGCCACGCAGCAATACATTACCCGGCATACCCTGCATTTGTGCATCGTAATTATAGCTTTCCAGGTTTACGTATTCATTGTAGTCGCGCAGCAGGTAGTCGGCATTGATGTCTATTACATGGTCTTGAGCAGGCTTGTACCTGGCATACGCATTCATAATGCCATTGTACCGTTTAAAGCCATGCCTGTTGATAGCGCGGTTGTACGTACGTGTACCGTTAGTAGCATCACCGATGGCTACGATGGTAGTATCTACCTGGTTGTTGGGGTGGTAGATGCCTTTAGCACCGGCACCCACAGTCAGCTTATCGTTCACATCATAATCAGCGCCGGCTCTCAGGCTATAGTCTTCAAAGGTTTCCTTCATATAGGTGTGTTGCTTTTGTGTAGCCAGCAGCGTATGGGTATTCGCATCGCGCAGGGCACGTTTCACATCTGCAGTCAAAAAGCCCGATGCAACGTAGTACCCTGCATTGGTATATACTGTCCATTTATCCCTGCGCCAGGTAAGGTTGAGCGAGTTGTGCGTATTGCCAAACTTGCCCCTGCCCGCACTGGTAGAAAGATTGCCATTGAACCCACGCTTACGCAGCTTTCTTGTCTTTATATTGATGATGCCACCTACTCCCTCGGCATCATATTTAGAGGAGGGCTGTGTTATCAGTTCCAGTTGCGCCACCTGTTCGGCACTGAGGCCTTTCAGGTAATCGGCCAGTTGCTGGCCACTCATGTAGGTTTGCTTATCGTCTACCAGCACCAATGCACCCGTTCCTTCCAGCTTTATATTATTATCGCCATCTATCGTCACCCCGGGAGATTTGCGCAGCAGGTCCAGTACATTGCTGCCCGCCGTTACCGTAGCGGCATCGAGGTTTAGCACCGTTTTACCCAGACCTGTTTCCATATAGGGTTTCTTGCTGCTTACCGTCACTTCCTTCAGCACGGTATTACCCCGTTGCATTACCAACGCCATGTTATTTATCGGGGCATCTACATACAGGGTACGTTCCGGCATGGTATAGCCTGCTGCCTGCACCCGCAAATTGTATAAGCCTTGCTGTACGCTTTTAAAAATATATGCGCCCTTATCATCTGTATAGGTACGTAGCGAAGCCGCGCTATCGGCATCTTGCAGCAGTTGCACCAATGCCCCCGGCAGCACTGCCCCTGTGCTATCTTTTACCGTACCCGATACGGAAAACCCCTGTGCCCACACACCTGCAGGCAGCAGCAGCAATAAGAATAAAAACCTTTGCATGATATGGAGATGATTTTTAGACAGATGACCGATAGCACCCTGCCCCGCAGCACAGGACTAAAGATATAATGGCGAAATGCCGACTGCACCCTTCATATTAGTAATTGGCGCAATTTTAACGCAGATGTTAAATCTATTTGAAACTGCTACAGGTAACCCAACCATAATATTATGGCAACATGCAGTATGTAAAAATGTATTATTGCTACTCAAAAAACTTAAAAAGTCCAGTGTTTTAACGGGTTTTTTGAATACTATTTTCCATTTACCTTTACGTTCCTACTTACAGAGAGAGATTATGAACACGAGGAACCAGACCACCAACAACCATTACAACGGACAATATCTTGCCGACACCTTTTCCATATACAATAATAAACAAAAATACCGCGCACGACCCTAACACCATGAAAGCACCTATAGCTTAAGAAAAGCCATGAAACGCTTTTTTTGACCAACAACACCGCATCACAACTCTATCGCCATGTGATACAATGCCTCCGCAAGGGAGGCATTTATTTTTACTGTCCTTCAAAACTATACTGACCACGGGGGGTATATACCTGTAGGGTAAAAGAACCGGCGGGTTTGTGTACCATATCGCCACGGTGCACTACCTGTGCAAAATCGTAAGGGCTGTCATCGGCGGGGCTAAACCAGAATACGGAATTATCGCTTACCATTACAATAGCTGGGTCGCCGGGTTTCATCACCATTATCTTACCTTTTATCTCGAAATCGTAAAAGCGCTGGCGGGTGCTATAGCGCTGCCACAGCACCGTACCTGCCAGAAACAGCACGGCCACACAACCACAGATATAAGGTACGATCCACTTGTTCATACAGGGTACGATATTACAATACTATCGGCTACTTAGGTTATCTTTTCTTAGGGCGTTTTTTAGGCTTGCCGTATTTCTTCATCATCTTATCGGCATGGCTTATGCGCACATTCACCTTCTTATTCTTTGCCAGCTTTTCGTGAAAGGCACCGCCACCCGTATGTATATCGGGCAGTTTTATAAGGCTATCGGGCATGTAGGGCTTGTCTATCTCGGCATCGGTCAGCACGGCAGATATTTCAAGGGCATCGGGCAATGGCTGTATAGGGATGGTGTACTGCATCAATGCTTCTATGGCTGCACGCCTTGCGGCTTCCTTCTCTGTAATGAAGGTGATGGCGATACCCTTTTTATCGGCACGGCCGGTACGGCCTATGCGGTGTATATAGTCTTCCGGCACTTCGGGCACGTCGAGGTTGATGACGTGGGTTACCTCGCTTACATCCAGCCCGCGGGCTACCAGGTCGGTAGCTATCAGTATGCGGTAAGTGCCATCTTTAAAGCCCGCTACGGTGCGGATACGGTTGTTCTGCTCCTTATTGCTATGTATCACGGCTACCTGTTCGGGGTAGTCGGCATCGAGGCGTTCGTATAGCTGGTTGGCCAGTTGCTTGGTGCCTGCAAATACCAACACTTTGGTCATGCTGTCATCGGTGCGCAGCAGGTATTCCAGCAGGTTGACCTTAGTATTGAAGTTGGGTACTTCATAGCCCGTTTGCTCTATATTTTCCAGCGGGGTGCCGGTGGGGGCAGCTTCTATGCGTGTAGTGGTTTCAAAGTATTCCTGCATCAGGGCTTCCACCTCGGGGGTGATGGTGGCGCTGAAGAGGATGTTTTGCCGCTTGGGGGGCAGCATGGTAAAGATATCGTTGAGCTGCTTGCGAAAGCCGAGGTTGAACATCTCATCCACCTCATCTATCACCAGCTTTTTGATGGTCTTTAGCTTGAGGATGCCGTGATACGCAAGGTCGAGCAACCTACCGGGGGTGGCTACCAGTATGTCTACCCCATCGGCTATGGCATTGACGTGGCGGGTCATATTGACCCCACCGTATACGCCTGTTACGCTGACGCTCATGTATTTGGTAAGCTGCTGCACCGCAGTTACGGTTTGGTCTACCAGTTCCCGGGTGGGTACCAGTATCAGCATTTGCAGGTTGCGTTCCTTCGAATACTTCATCTGGCGCAGCACGGGCAGCAGGTAGGCAAAGGTTTTACCGGTACCCGTCTGGGCGATACCTACTATATCTACCCCACTCATAATGGGCGCAAAGGCCTTGTGCTGAATGGTGGTAGGGGTGGTAAACCCAAGGTCGGCCAGGGCATTGTGCAAAGGAGTATTCAGGTTCAGTTCCGCAAAAGTCATAGCTGCAAAAGTACGGTTAATTATTGGGGTGGGCTATCTCACTAGAACACAAGTACGTACTACACATATAACTCCCGTCATTGCGAGGCACGAAGCAACCTCGCGACTACACCCACCCCACGTCATTGCGAGGCACGAAGCAATCTAATCCCGCAAGTATTGTTCGTTTGGATAAGGTTGCTTCGTACATATCTGCCTTCGCAGATACTCCCTCGCAAAGACGGTTATTTTGTACACCCACCCGCGTCATTGCGAGGAGGTACGACGTGGCAATCTCACGGAATAAGGGTGTGTACTACACGGATTAGTAATGCGTTATGAAATTAAAATTTAAGTATACCGGTGTTTTTCACGGTGTTTTTGATATATCAGAAATGTATTTTTGTAGTATAACTATAACCTTATGAATCAATTCGGCGGTGATTGGACAGATAAAAAAATTGAAATTTTAGTTGAATATGCAAAGGCATATTTAGTAATAATGAACAAAAGAAGCTACTGGAAGTTGATGTATTTTGATGGATTCGCTGGAACAGGTTTTATTGTCAAAGAGAATACAGTAGATTTTAATATCACGATAGGGGCTGCAAGAAGAATTATCGAAATAGATAGTCCTAAGCCGTTTGATGAATATTACTTTGTTGAGAAGAATTCAAATAAAGTAAAGCAGCTAATTCAAAATACGAAAAAGGCATACCCGCAAAAAAAAATTTACATTCAAGAGGAAGATTGCAATAAAAAAATGTGTGATTTAGCAGTTTTCTTAAAGTCAAAAAAAGGTAAATATCACAAGATACTAGCATACATAGATCCTTGTGGAATGCAGGTTGAATGGAAATCTATTGAAAACTTAAAAGGTCTTCCAGTTGATATGTGGGTATTAGTTCCAACAGGTCTTGGCGTTAATCGATTATTGAAGAAGAATGGTCAAATTTCTGATGCTTGGATAAAGCGTTTAGAGCTATTCTTAGGCTTATCCAGAGAGGAAATAGAAAGTTTCTTTTATATGAAGGTGCAGAACTTATTTAATCAGGATATGTTTATAAAAAGCAGCGATGCTATCAATAAATCTGGGCAGCTTTATAAAAAACGATTAGAGGAAGTATTTGAATTCGTTTCAAAACCATTTGAATTAAAGAATTCTGCAAATACAATTATGTATCATCTATATTTGGCTTCCAATAACAAAGCAGCTATTACTATAGCAAATGATATAGTGAATAAATACAACCGATAATGGCACAATCTAGTATAGAGTGGACAGAGATGACATGGAACCCAACTACAGGGTGCACAAAAATATCAGCAGGTTGTAAATACTGTTATGCTGAAGTAATGGCTAAACGCTTGCAAGCTATGGGCATTGAAAAGTATAAAGATGCATTTGCAGTACGTACACATCCTGAAGCACTAAATGCCCCTTATACCTGGAAAAAGCAAAAGGTAGTTTTTGTTAACTCTATGAGTGACCTTTTTCATCCTCAAGTGCCATTGAGCTTTATAAAAAGGGTTTTTAAGGTAATGAATGAAACACCTCACGTCTATCAGGTATTAACTAAACGTGCTGATAGGTTATTAGAAGTACATCAAGAATTGAAATGGACACATAACATTTGGATGGGTGTGTCCGTAGAAGATAGTAGAGTAGTTGACCGCATTGATATGCTTCGACAAACCAATGCAAGAACAAAGTTCCTGTCATGTGAGCCATTAATAGGGCCACTGTCTAATCTAAATCTTCAGGGTATTGACTGGGTTATAGTTGGTGGCGAGAGTGGTCGGAAACCTCGGCCAATGGATGCGGATTGGGTTCTTGATATACAAGATCAATGTGAAACTGCAGGTGTTTCATTTTTCTTCAAGCAATGGGGAGGTACTAATAAAAAGAAGGCTGGTAGATTGCTTAATGGTCGTACGTACGATGATATGCCAGATTATAGGATAGAAGAGTTATAGTTCACCTAACCGTCGTTTGGCAAGCTCTGTAGCACGCTCCTGCATTCTTTTTAATTCCTGTTCTTTTGCCCCACGAAAGATATACTCTGTATAATGGTGTTTGAATTTTGCCGGAATACATTGAGAACAACAAATGTATTCTCGATTGTCCATAACAAATGGGTCAAGGGCTTTTTCTAGCATAATATCGATAGGGAAATCATACTCAATTTTCCCTGTATTTGTACCGTTCAATAATTGACAATCTTCAAAAAAATGCAAGGTGATCGGATATTTACTAGGGCGACTTGTTATTTTTCTATGATTATATCCTGTTAAATAAACTTTCATAGGATTTGTTTTTACTAAAATTAGCATTTATCACTCAACCTTGGGATTTATACACTCATCTCGCGAGGTTGCTTCGCTAGCGCTCGCAATGACGCGAGTATGGGAAAGCTACATAGCACCCCTACCGATGAACGGTGCCAACGCCACTATCGATATATAGTAGCAATGCAGTTTGGACAATTATTACTTACCCGTGTTATCGTGAGATTGCCACGTCGTGCCTCCTCGCAATGACGCGAGTGTGTTCTCGCGAGGTTGCTTTGCTAGCGCTCGTAATGACGCGAGTAATGATGCTTTCTTGAGATTGCCACGTCGTGCCTCCTCGCAATGACGCGAGTGGTGTTTCCGCGAGGTTGCTTCGCTGCGCTCGCAATGACGCGAGTAAAGGTGTTATCTTGAGATTACCACGTCGCTGCGCTCCTCGCAATGACGGGTGTGGTGTGCCTCCTCGCAATGACGCGAGTGTGGGGAAAGCCCCATAGCACCCCTACCGATGAACGGTGCCAACGCCACTATCGCTATATAGTAGTGCGGTGGCTGGGACAATCATTATTTACCCGTGTTATCTTGAGATTGCCACGTCGTGCCTCCTCGCAATGACGCGAATTGTGTTGTAGCGGGGTTGCTTCGCTATCACTCGCAATGACGCGAAGGGTATATACCCACACCACCCACACCCGTCATTACCACGTCGCTGTCGTTCCTCGTAATGACGGGTGTGGGGAATTGCGCATCAGGGGTGTCATTCAGAGCGTAGTGATAACGTAGTGAAGAATCTGCCTGGCATTACGAACTTAGGTGAGTAGTACTATTAAGCTGGTCAACAATAACCCAACAGATTCTTCGCTACGTTATCACTACGTTCTGAATGACAAGGCTGATTGAGCTGCCTCATAGCACCCCGCAGATGAACGGTGCCAACGCCACTGTGGCTATATAGTAGTGCGGTGGCTTGGACCAATCATTAGTTACCCGTGCTCTATTGAGATTGCTTCGTCGTGCCTCCTCGCAATGACGCGGGTTGTGTTATCTCGAGGTTGCTTCGCTATCGCTCGCAATGACGCGAAGGGTATGTAACGTGACACGGGTATTCAGCCGTTGTTATGATCTTAGCTTGCGGAGGTTTGCCAGGGTATATATCACAGCTATCACCCCAAATACGAATAGCACGTTGAAGGCCCTTTGCAGCAGGGTATCGGTGGGGGTATCGCTATCTACATAATACAGCCCTATGGTGATGGCTATGGCCAGCAATAGTAATAAGCCAAACCTTTTAATGCTGAATACTTCTCTATTGGTTTTTGCCATGGGTGTTACATTTTCAGACGGTATTATAACGCATAAAATAAATACATATTGCGTAGCTCTCCTAAATGATGGCCATTCTTTATGGATAGAAATCTTAGTGGATGGAAATGACTACTTGCCTATCGCCTATAAACACGGCTTCAGCTATAACGAGGGTGCCTTTTTTATAACGGTCGAGGTGATGGTGGGTGAGCGGGCTTTCCATACCGTGGGCGCGGTAAAAGTCGTCGTCCATTATGTATACGGGTTCGCCCATCGTATCGGACAGGCGGAATATCCAGTCTTTGCCCGATTTAAAGTTGGTATCTGTTACCGTCAGCAGCATGGTGTAAAGATACGGCGTTGGCTGCACTACCCCCTCATAGCCACCAGCGGCAGGCATATGATGAGCACGGTAAGGAAGGTATAGAGGATGATCTCTACCAGGTTGGGCTCTTTTACATCTTCTTCCGGCTGCGGAATACTGAGTGCTATTTTTTTCTTCTTCATAACGGTAAACGGCTGTTTTTGGTATTGCGTAACCTGCCGCTACCAGTGGCTAAAAAATGTCGTGCCAAGTGGGGTTATGAGTTTGTATACTTTCATACAGCCACAAAAAACGAACGCAGCCACTTTAGGGCTGCGCTGCTGTTTCACGGTATCCTTATACAGGGGCTCTCTATGCATGTAAATAATGCCATGCCAGCCCTGTAAATATTTTCTTAAAATGCATACTACTACAATGCCAGCTTCATCATCACATCGGTCTGTGCATCATCGCCCACCATAAATATATGTTTATCAAACACCTGCATACCCTGTGCTTCGTAAAAGCGGATGGCTTTGGCATTATGCTCCCACACGCCCAGCCACAGGTAGCTTTTGCCTAGCTGCCGCGCCTGCTGCATACAGTGGTGAAACAGCAGTTTGCCCACGTGCTGCCCCTGGTAGGCGGCCAGCACATATATACGTTCCAGCTCGGCACCGGTGTCGTCTTTTATCTCTGTTTGTGCCGTTCCGGTATTCAGCTTGCAATAGCCGCATATGGCATCGCCGTGCATGGCAAAGTGAAATGCCGACTGTGGATGGGCTATTTCGCTGCTAAGTTTTTCTGTTGTAAAGTTGGCATCTACATATGCCTGCATATTTGCTGCGGTGTTATCGGCAGCAAAGGCGGTGGTAAAGGTTTCTATAGAAATGCCGCACAGCCGTTCGGCATCGGTTGGCTGCACGCGGTATATATGCATCGGGGTATTCATAAATTGCAATTTACGGGGTATGGCGCATGTATAGATAGTTTCTAACCAACAGGCGTTTTTTATAGATATTATTAATAGTTTTTTGTAACTCTTTTTATTATATTTGATGTCCGGCCAAGCTTCAGCAATCTGTAACCCTTTCCGCACTATGAAAGCTATATTCATACCGGCCTTATCCAGCGTTTTTATCTGTGCTTTATTTTAATTGAACCGTTTAAAAACAGGGAACATCTTATGAAATTGCTCAGCCAGGTCATCACCTACAACAAGGCAGCTAAAACAACAGCGCCACACAACATCACCACATTCAAGCCTTTCTTTTGGGTAGAAAAACAGATTCAGCTACAGCGACATGTTGATAGCATCAGCCGCGCATGGCACTCTAAAGATGCAGATATTGTAACCAACGAGGTTTCGGAAACCATCTACACCCTTATGTCTTTATTATGCGAAATGGGTGTAGAAGATAGGTTGGAAGAATGCTTCAGCCGGGTGCACCAACAGCGTATGAATAGCCTGAAAGCGCCAGATGCTCATGGCGGCACCGATGTTAGCCAGGTAGCATAACCATCATTTTACTGCATACTTTCAACTACACACAGCCCCCTTTATACAAAAAGCAGGGGTAGATACCCCTGCTTTACAATTAACCAAAGGTATTACTACCAACTATGAACCGGTAGGCAATATTATTCTTATGCCACAGCGTGGCTTGTTACATCAAAATGTAAAAAGCCTGTGTAAATACACAGGCCCTGAATATGAGTAAACTTACTATTGTTGCTATAGTAGCATAAAGTCTTATGCCAGGTGCATGTGGGTTTTAAATAAGGAAGCGCAAGATGATTATTGGTGCGGCCAAGCTCCTTTAATAATCTTTCCTTGCGCTTATATTTTAGCTTGGCTACAATAGTGTTAGAAATTATTGTGCCACGCGTGATGGTATATGTTGACTAACTGTTAATTAGACAGCAGCAAATGAATATGCAGACGTATATGATAAGCTATAGCTTATTGCGTAATGCAACCGGGCATCTGCGGAGTTTCATCGTATGAAACACCTTGTATCGTAGAAGTACCGAATGGGTATTCTACGAATGCCTTCTGCATTCTTTTCACACTTGTCTTTCTGTATATGATATCAAAGCGTAGAGAGCTATTGGAGGATAACCAGTGCGGATTGAGATGATATATTTATCCGTATGCAAGATATTTATCCGTATGCAAGTGTAAGGTATGAACAAAAAGTAACAATAACTAATATATTTTGTTATTGTACGTACATCATTGCAAATATGTATTGCAATAGGCGGGGTATCAGCGCTTAGCAAACACATTAAAATTGAAGGAAGCGTCAAAGGCATGTGTGAAGATATGACTGAGTGCAAGGGCTACCGCAGTATTACATTTTATTTTTATCTTTATATATAAACCACCCTCCCTATGATAAAACTTTATACACTTTTAGCCTTGCTGCTTTGCAGCTACACATCGCAGGCGCAAAAGATACGCTTTACAGATACTACGAATGAGTGGACCTATGTATTTAAAAATCCGTTCAATGGGCCACTCCCAGCCACTGTTCATATATTCAGGTATACGGGGGATTCTATCGTTAATAGCATCTCATACCAAAAGCTAACCGAAAACAAAACTACTATTCCAACACTACTGGTAAGAGAAGATACTCTTGCAGGAAAGGTATATTATCGCTCTTTGAGAGATACTGCAGAGCGTATTTTATACGACTACAACATGGCCATAGGCGACACACTGGGCTTTTCAGAATCTTGTCCTATAATATTGGATACGGTTTATACAATATACATTGGCGGCTATGCCCACAAACTGCAGTTATATGGCGGCCAAGATGTTATAGAAGGCATAGGCATACTCAGGGAAATATTTAATGTAGTTTGCACGCATCCAGATATGTGGGGCGCTGTTAAGTGCTTCAAGAACAAAGGGAATATCGTTACTGTTGATAATCCTTGGGGGCACAATTTCCTTTCGCCTGCCACCTGCTTGCTATCTGTAGATGATGCAGTAATGTCACCTGCCACCCTTTCCCCCAACCCTGTAGATGGAACCAGCACCTTACGGTTTAAAACGCCGGTGACGGGTATGCTGATGATTACCAACGCTATAGGGCAGGTGGTAGCGCAAGTGCAGTTGCAACAGCAATATGAAGTGCGCATCGGCCATAGGATATCGGCACCGGGAGTGTATTTCTATCGCTTTTCGGGGGCAGATGGCGTGGCTACCGGTAGTTTTGTGAAAGAATAGCATCATAAAATTTAAAGCATAAATCACAAATACCTATATATGCGGTGGTAGTTTCCCCCTACCTTTGCATGTTCTATGAAATTATTGTTAGAGTATTTAGCTCGGTATAAATGGCTTATCGTTTTGGCGTTGTTGTTGGCGGCTATCAACCAGGTATTCTCCCTGCTCGACCCGTACATCTTTGGTAAGTACATTATTGACCCCTACGCCAAACAGCCCGATAAGTGGACGGAACAACAGTTCATCTCCGGCATCATCACCGGCCTGCTGCTGCTGATAGGCACGGCTATGGTGAGCCGTATAGCCAAAGCCTTCCAGGATTATGCGGTAAATGTCATCATACAGAAATTCGGTGCCCGCCTGTACACAGATGGCCTGCGTCATGCACTACAGCTTCCCTACCAGGAATTTGAAGACCAGCGCAGCGGTGAAACCCTGAGCGTACTGCAAAAAGTGCGTGCCGATTGTGAAAAATTCATCAATGCCTTTGTAAACATCCTGTTTACCACCATAGTGGGTATCGTATTCGTAGTGGTATATGCCCTGCGGCTGGATGCAGGCCCCTGGATAGTACTGCTATACGTAGCAGGTGCGGGTATCCTCGGCTGGCTTACCAATGTGCTGAGTAAAAAGATAAAAGGCATACAGAAAAAGATAGTGGGCGAAACCACGGCCCTTGCCGGTAGCACTACCGAAAGCCTGCGTAATATAGAACTGGTAAAAAGCCTGGGCCTTACCAACCAGGAAATAGACCGGCTGAATGCTACTACCATCAAGATACTGGGGCTGGAGCTGAAAAAGGTGCGCAGCATACGCAGTATATCTTTTGTGCAGGGTACGTTTGTAAACTTCCTGCGCCAGTGTATTATGTTCGCCTTGCTGTACTTCATCTTCCGCAATGAACTGACCCTGGGCCAGATGGTGACCATGCAGTTCTATACGTTTTTCATCTTTGGCCCGCTGCAGGAAATGGGTAATGTGATAATGGCGTATCGTGAGGCAGAAGCATCGCTGGGTAATATGAAAACCCTGATGAGCAAGGAGACAGAACGCAAACCTGCCAATCCGCAAACACTGAACGAGATAGCACACCTGCGTTTTGATGGTGTCAGCTTCCAGCACAATACAGCCAACCGCCCGGCGCTTGAGAATATATCCTTCGATGTGAACCTTGGCGAAACAGTAGCCTTTGTAGGCCCCAGCGGTAGCGGTAAAACTACGATGGTGAAACTGCTGGTAGGCTTGTATCACCCCAACAAAGGAAAGATATACTATAACAATATAGCCGATACAGATATAGATTTTGATGAACTGCGCCGCCAGTTGGGTTTTGTAACACAGGATACGCAGCTATTCAGCGGTACTATTAAAGAGAACCTGCTCTTCGTAAACCCATCGGCCACCGATGAGCAGATACTGGAAGTATTGACCAAGGCATCGTGCAACAACCTACTGTCGCGCGCAGAGAATGGTATAGATACCATGATAGGTGAAGGCGGCCTGAAACTGAGTGGCGGGGAACGCCAAAGGCTGAGTATAGCCCGCGCCCTGCTGCGCCACCCCAGGCTGATGATATTTGACGAGGCTACCTCTGCCCTCGATTCACTGACGGAAGACGACATCAGCCAAACTATCAGGGAGATAACACAACAAAGGCAGCATATTACCGTTATGATAGCCCACAGGCTCAGCACTATCATGCATGCCGATAAGATATTTGTACTGGAGAAAGGCAATATAGTAGAAGTGGGCACGCACATGAGCCTGATAGAAGAAAAAGGACTGTACTACGCTATGTGGCGCCAGCAGATAGGCGAACGCAAAGAAATACGCGCAGGCAACGGCATGGCTGCTATGCCCCGCACTGCCAAATAAGAAGTTTAGGTTTAACTATAGACGCTGCATCAATAGCCCCTGTAACAAGGGGCTTTTTATTGTATTCATTTCGGTAATTTTAAAGACCTAACTGGTTTAACTCCCACCTTAAAAACATTGTATTATGAAACAGGCAGCCTGTTTTCTGTTTATGCTGGTAAGCTTTGGCACGCATGCACAACAACGTACTTATAACAAAGCACTGGCATCGGCGCTGGATAGTATATACTATGCGGACCAAAATGGCAGAATGAAAATTGACAGTATAGAAAAGCAATACGGACCTCGATCGGCAGAGATGATGGCGCTATGGGAGGATATTCAATACCATGATTCCATAAACGTTATAAGGGTAACAGCACTGCTGGACACATATGGCTGGCCGGGAAAAGATGAAGTGGGCGAAACCGCAGCATCGGCAGTATTCCTGGTGATACAACATGCCGACCTGAAGGTGCAGGAAAAATACCTGCCCCTGATGCGCGAGGCTGTAAAGCAAAAGAAAGTATGGCCCCAACAACTGGCACTGCTGGAAGACCGCATAGCGGTGCGCAATGGTAAGAAGCAAATATACGGTTCGCAGTTGAGCGGAGACGGAAGTGGCACCTACCAGATAGACCCGCTGGAAGACCCGCGCAATGTAGATAAAAGGCGCGCAGCAGTAGGTTTAGGGCCATTGGCCGACTACCTGAAACGCTGGAATATAGTATGGGATGCAGAAGAATACATAAAGAATGCACCCATTACCGAAAAAGCCTATTATGAAAAATATGGCGGCAGGCAATAATTGCAGGTTCACCTACACAATATTTTATTATTGAAGACGCCACAGTTTTTCATTTCCTACAAATAACAGTATTGCCTAACTTTAAGCACCTAATTCTGAGACCTATGTACGAGAAAAAGATAAAGGAGGATATGGATTGCGGCATCACAGTAGCAATGAAAGTATTTGGTGCCAAGTGGAAACCCTGCATAATAGATTGTATTGCTAAAGGCTATGGCCGCCCCAGCGAAATACACCGCCGTATACCTGAAGCGCCACCACGCGTACTGGATATGCAGCTGAGCGAACTGTATGATATGGGTGTAGTAAGCAAAACCACGGGCACGGGCTTCCCGCTGATAAGTGAATATAGACTGACAGAACTGGGAGAAAGCATCGTACCCATCGTTACGGCGATAGATACCTGGGGCATGAACTATATTCAGACGAACCAGGGCAAGCCGGGCAAGAATTGTGTAACGCCTGCACAAGCAACCTTACCGGTTTCCGTTACGATTTAGCTTTGCGGCTCAGCCACATTTCGTATACATACAGCGGTACCGACCAGCCCAGCCAAAAGAACGATGGCGACACATCTTCGAAGCTGCCGAGCTGCTGTACCATGCTTGTTTTCAATAACAACCCCGATACCATAAAAGCCATCGTTACCAGGTAGCTGCGCACCATCCACTGCCTGTGCAGGTTGAATTTCTTTTTGATAGCTGCATAGTAAGCGATGAAGGTAGAAGTGATCCATACCATAGCCCATACCTGTACAGAAAAGGCATAAGCCCAGTTGACATCGTATGCAGTAGTGAAGGCAAGTATCGCAGCCGTAATGCTACTGGTAAGCACAGCCAGCAGGTATAGAAAGCCTATCCACCGATGCAACTTCCAGCTATAGTTGCGCAGCTTTGGCCAAAATTGTATCAACCCCGATAGCAAAGCCCCGCCACCAGCGGTAATATGCAGGATAATAGCATAGCGCAGCGGGAAGTATTTACCCATAGCCTCCGGTGTCATAGCCAGCAACCTATCGGCCCCGTGCATAAAGAGCCAGGTGAAGTAAAAAAGTACA
>JANLJF010000064.1:0-18925 GCA_029255605.1 Azovibrio restrictus | reverse complement strand
CCTTATTTACAGTATGCATGAGTCTTTTGTTTTGTACAGCATACATCCTTCAACCATGCAAGGCAAAAAATAACCGATAAAAAATTCGGTATGCGGAGTGGCTACAGTAGCTGGTTTCAAAAAACATAATACTTTGTTAACTTGCTATCACTATGCGTATCTCTACAATACTACTGGCGGCTGTTACTTTATTTACCGTATCATCGTGCGACCCTGCCGGTACGGAATACTTTATAGTGAAGAACAATACCGATAAAGAAATAGTGGTGACCACTGAAACGGAGACACGCACCGTAGCTGCGCATACAGATTATGATGTGACCCAAAAATCGGGCGTGGGCAAGGGGGATGACAACAATGCCGGTGAGTATACCAATACAGGACTGAAAAGTATTACGCAGGATGGTAAAGAATACAAGAAAGCATACGCTACCTACCAAGATTGGAGCAGAGAACGCCTGGATGTACGCACCGTGCGCTATACTATTTTTGTAGAACAGAACGATTTTTAAATAGCTATTCTACAGCACAATGTTTTGCAATAATTCACTTTTATTGGGGTAATCGGTATTATAGTGCAGCCCTCTGCTTTCTTTACGGAACTGGGCGCTTTTTACTATCAGGTAGGCGGTGGTTATCAGGTTGCGCAGCTCGCATAACTGTGGCGATACGGTAGCACTTTTATACAGCTCTTCGGTTTCGGCATGCAGCAGGTCTATACGGCTAAGGGCGCGCTGCAAGCGCACGTCGTTACGCACAATACCCACATAATCGCTCATTACCAGTTGTATCTCTTTCAGGCTCTGGGTTATCAATATCATCTCGCGTGGTTGTGTGGTGCCACCTGCATTCCAGTCGGGTATGGCATCGTTAAATTCCAGCATACCTATCACAGCCGCTGCATCTTCGGCACAGCGGTGTGCAAATACCAGCGCCTCCAGCAATGAGTTGGAAGCAAGGCGATTGGCACCATGCAGGCCCGTGCTGGCACATTCACCACAGGCATATAAATGCTGTATGCTGGTGCCCCCGCGTTCGTTGGTTTTAACACCACCGCAGCAATAGTGCGCCGCAGGCGCTACGGGTATCATCTGTTCCATCACATCTATACCTATGCTCTTGCATTTGGCATAAATATTCGGGAAGTGTGCTTTGAATTTCTCTGCATCCATATGGCGGCAGTCGAGGTACACATGCTCGGTACCTGTGCGCTTCATTTCATTATCTATGGCGCGTGCCACTACATCGCGCGGGGCAAGGTCGGCACGCGGGTCGTAGCCGGCCATAAAGGCTTCGCCTTGTTTGTTTCGTAAAATGCCGCCATCACCGCGTACGGCTTCTGTAATGAGGAAGGATGGGCTGACCCCTGCTTCGTACAAGGCCGTAGGGTGAAACTGGATGAACTCCATGTTCTCTATCCTGGCCTTGGCGCGATAGGCCATCGCTATACCATCACCCGTAGCTATTTTAGGATTGGTAGTAGTGCGGTATACCTGCCCTACACCACCAGATGCCATCAGCGTTACTTTGGCCAGTATCTTCTCTATATTATTTGTCTGTGTGTTCAATGCATATACACCATAGCACTGTATATCGGGCGCCGACTTGGTTACCAGCATACCCATATGGTGCTGTGTAATGATATCGAGCACAAACCAGTGGTTGTGTATCTGTATGTTGGGATATTTCTTTACTTCCGCTACCAGTGCACGCTCTATCTCGAAGCCCGTAATGTCTTTATGATGCAGGATACGAAATTCGGAGTGGCCACCTTCACGCCCACGCATATATGCACCGTCCGGTTCTTTATCAAAGCGCGCACCCCAGTCTATTATCTCGTTCACACGTTCGGGGCCTTCCTTCACTACTATCTCTACTATCTTCCTGTTGCACAATCCGTCACCGGCTACCAGCGTATCTTCTATATGCTTGTCGAAGCTGTCGTTCTCTGTATCATTCACCACCGCTATACCACCCTGCGCATACTTAGTATTGGTTTCATCGGTATTGGCCTTGGTGAGTATGGTTATGGTTTTGTCGGGAAAACGCTGTGCTGTTTTGGCGGCAAACGTAAGCCCTGCTATGCCCGAGCCTATGATAAGGAAATCTGTCTTCAACATACTGTATGGGTATTAAAGCAAAACGGTCCCTTAATAAAAAGGAACCGCTTTGCAATTTAAGTATTTATGACCGAAGTACTGTATTAGAACTGTGAGGTAAGGCCGAAACGCACACCACTGAAGGCAGGCTCATATCGGCACACACCACCCGTACAGTTGATACCTTCCACCTGTTTTACGTAAGATGCCGTAATACGGTGCGGGCCTGTTCTGTAAGCAGTAAATACGTTGTAGTAGTGCTTACCATCGCCAGGAGGTGAGGTAGGCCCCCTTTGAATGTTATACATATCAGACACGGCAAATGACCAGTGTGGAGATACATTCAGTTCCAGCAGGCCAAACAGCCACGAACCGTAATCCTGCTCCGTATGCTGGTATTCCCATTCTGTACGGATAGATGTACGGCTGGTAAGGCGTTTTGTAACCTCGAAGAAAGGAATCATCGATTCTACTATCGGCACACCAGGTTTCAGCTGATACACTTCCTGGTTGTAGCGCATATATTGAAAACCACCTTGCAGTATCCAGTCCTTCAGGCCACGGTATTCTGCTTCGATATAGCCTTCGCGATATAGCTCTACATCTTCCAGTGTATTGATATAAGTACCATTCAGCGTGATGTCTAAGTTATCATTAGGCGTCAGCAGCACATCGCCACCTATGGCCATTTCAGACAGGTCTTGAGAAGCCGGTGTGTAACGGGCCATCAGACGTTGCGGACGCATACGTGCTACAATAGGTTGCCAGTTCATCATACCACGCAGCAGCACCTCGTTTGGAGATGTGCGCATGATGAATTTTTCGGTGCGCTTACCTGTCAGGTTTACGGCGATGCCTTTACGTGCATAGCCCAGAGTAGTATATACTACATTGCCCGGCGCATCGTGCAATATGTTATCGCGCGTATCTACATAGGCTTCGTGTGTTTTGTAAGCACCTTCTATATACCATGAGAAATCACCGGCAGTAAGTGTATTGTAAGCCGTGAAAGCATACATATTGTACCTGGGTACAAAGCGCGTGATGCTATCCTGGCTGTTGATAGTACCTACTATCTTGTCCATATTGTTCTGGTCGAGCGTACGGTTCAGTGCACCTACGCCGGGTATCAGGTGTACTTTATCGCCCAGGTTGAAATCACCCTCTATGTTCAGGCCTTTCACGATAGGTGCATAACGCTCGTACAGGAATTTGTGCTGGCCGGTAAAGCCTTTGATGTATATATTATTTGCAACCTGGTATTTCAGGTGCACGCCTACCAGTGCATTATCTATCAGCAGGCCACGATCTTCATATGCACGGAAAAGGATACCACTACCTATCTGGTCGTAGATGTAACCGGCTGTTACCGTCAGGCCATGTATCTCTTTACTCACACTCCATGCACCGATACCGAAACCGCTTAATGCCTGTACGGGATTGTACAGGTTTGAATTGTGAAAGGCATCTGCACGCAGTGTTGCCGTAAACCCTTTGTAATTATATCTGAGACTCAACCAGGCTTCACCACCACTGAGGTAGTTGTCGTATAACGGATTGTTGGCAGCATTGATAGCCGAATCGCGCTGAAAGAAATTCGCGTTCATCATCAGGTCGCCGGATAGTGTACCCTGCGCATGCAGGCTACTGTTTAACAGCAAAGCTGCTGTTAAAAAAAGCACGACTTTTTTCATTAAAAGGTTGTTAATTTTAACAAGATTGGCGAATTTAGTCTCTTTGCCAAACTTTGGCAAGATTTTGGATTACATTATACTAAAACAGACAAGTTTATGAAAAAAGTGTTGGCAACCATGTTTGCCGTTGCATTGTCAGGAATAGCTGCCTATGCCCAACCCGCAGAATTACCCAATACGCAGATAAAGGATGTTAATTCAAGCAAAAAGATAGCTTTCGACCAAACGGTGGAGAAAGGAAAAGTAACGCTCATTAACTTTTGGGCTACCTGGTGCGTGCCTTGCAAGAAGGAGATAAAGAACGTACGTGAGAAGATGGCACAATGGAAAACAGAAGCGGACTTCAACTATATGACGATATCTATCGACGAGTCTCGTGCAGAGGGCCTGGTACGCAGCTACGCCAAATCGCAAGGCTGGGACTTCCCTTATTATATAGATGCCAATTCAGACCTGAAACGCTCGCTGAACTTCCAGACCGTGCCTTTTACCATGATCATAGACAAGAATGGTAAAGTAGCCTACACACACGCTGGCTACGAAGAAGGTGGTGAAAATGAAGTATTCAACAAAGTGAAAGAATTGGCTAAACAGTAAAATCCATTTTTTAGATAGTTTGACGGTACCCCTGCCTTTTTGCAGGGGTATTTTTGTATATTGTAGTATACGCAAACCAAAGGACTATGTTACAGAAATCGATACAGGAAGCATTGAACAAACAGGTAGAAATGGAAGCGGAATCATCGCAGGCATACCTGGCAATGGCATCGTGGGCAGAAATACAGCCGGGCCTGGATGGCGTGACGGAATTCTTCTACCAGCAATCGAACGAGGAACGTATGCATATGCTGAAGCTGATACGCTATATAAATGAGCGTGGCGGCTTTGCAGTGGTGCCGGAACTGAAGCAGCCCATCATTACGTTTCAGTCGCTGCAACGTGTATTTGAAGAGTTTCTGAAACATGAAATAAGGGTATCTGAAAGTATAAACGAACTGGTAGGCCTTGCCCTTATGGAAAAAGACTTTGCTACGCACAACTTTCTGCAATGGTATGTGAGTGAGCAGATAGAAGAAGAACACCTGGCACGTACCCTGAATGATAAGCTGGAACTGGTAGGCGATGATAAGAGCGGTATCTACCTGTTTGACAGGGATATCATGCTATTTCGCCCTAAGGAAGGTGGCAAGAAGTAAACTTCGAAATAGCTTAGTAAAAAAGAAGGCGCTATATAAATAGCGCCTTTATTATTTCTTGTATGGATAATCAATTAATAAGCTGCAGAGCCGGTAATGGTAGGGTAATATGCCCTTGTCAGGTCGTAATACACAGGAGATGTTTGTACCGGACCATTGATGTTGTACTTCCATTTCAAAACGCCTGATGTATCGAAAGTATACATATGTTTATCGAAGCTGGCTGCATATACGGTGCCATTGTGTACCAATGGGGTTGATTGTACCAGTGCACCCATCTGGTATTTCCATTTCAGTGTGCCATCTATAATGTTAACGGCATACAGGTGAGAATCGTAGCTACCGATATACACTACCTGGTTGGCTGCTGCCGGAGAAGATATGATACGGTCGTTTGTTTTGAACATCCAGCGCGGCTGCTTGGCGGCTGTGTCTATGCAATAAAGGTAGTTATCATTGCTACCGATTATTACATTACCACCATACATGATGGGGGAAGACAGCACCTGTGCCTGCGTAATGAATGACCACCTGATGGTACCACTGTTTACATCCAATGCATACAGGTTGCCATCCGGAGAGCCAACATAGATGTATGGAGGGCTCACCAATGGAGATGAGAATAATCCGAAACCAACAGTACCAAGGTTTGTTGTCCATAAAACAGAACCATTGGCAGTGCTAACAGCATGTACCTTATTATCAATGGTTGCTACTATAATGTTGCCGCTACTCAGCGCCAGCGAAGCCTGGATACCCGCAGTCAATTTAACAGTCCACCTGGGTGTTTTTGAGTTATAAGGTACGGCGCTCAAATAGCCTTCTGTAGTACCGAAATAAACGCTGTTTCCATCGGCCACCGGAGAAGAAATGATACCACCAGCCAGTGTGTCGGGCGGATTCAGATCGATGGTGTCTTTTAATTTAGCTGCTTTTATATCTACCGTAAACACAAGGTCATTACTTTCGCCGGCAACGTATATTTTATCTCCTACTACCAGTGGTGTGGCAAAGATATTATCGTGCATATTTATTTCCCATTTGCGTGCACCGCTTACAGGATCTAAGGCATAAAAGATTTTATTTTGACTAGCTATGAATACCGATGCAGAATATGTAGGCTGCAGTGGCTCATCAGGGCTGTAAGTGTGTTTCTTACATGCAGAAAACAGTACGCATGTTGCAGTAGACACCGCTAAGGTTCTCATCAAACGTTGCAGCATGATTCGGATAGTTATATTATTAAGTTATGCAAAATAGTTGATTTAGTCTTTTATTGCAATAGCGAAAAAAATAAATCCGGTCTTTTTTATAATAAAGACCGGATTTATTGTCAAATGGTTAGGATTTGCGCACTATACAGCCGCAGCCTTGTCTTTATGGCGCTTTATACGGTTTACCATAGCGTCGAAAGCCAGGTCGAAAGACTCTTCAAAAGCCTTAGACTGATGTTTTACAAAGAAGGACTGCTTCGGTACGTACACTTTTATCTCGGCTATCTTGTCTTTTATATTATGCACCACATTGTCGAGCACCAGGTACACTTCTACGCCAATTATCCTGTCGTGGAATGTCCTCAACTTCTCCAGTTTCTTATTCACATGTTCTAACAGCTTGTTATCCGCGTCGAAGTGCACTGACTGAATTTGTACGTTCATAATTCAACATTTAAAGGTTAAAAATATATATGGTTATCCTCTCGGATGATTCAACTTATGTATTTCTTTCAGTTTGTCTATATTATTGTGCGTATACACCTGCGTAGCTGCCAGGCTGCTATGCCCCAACAGCTCTTTTATGGCTTGTATATTGGCACCATTGTTCAGCAAATGGGTAGCAAAAGTGTGCCGCAAAATGTGCGGGCTGCGCTTTGAAAGCGTAGTAACCTGTGACAGATAATGCTTTACCACCCTGTAAACATAACTTTCGTATAAAGGTCGGCCTGTTTCCAGCACTAATAAATGATGCGTATCATCCACAAGCAGGCTTTTCTTCTCTTGTATATATGCCTTGAAGGTATTAAGCATTTCACTGCTCAGGGGCACCAAGCGTTCTTTATTGCCTTTACCCAGTACGCGCAGCTGCTTCAGGCTCCATTCAATGTCATTTTCTTTAATATTTATCAGCTCGCTGCGGCGTATGCCCAGCCTGTATAGCATTTCGCATATCAGTCGGTTGGTAGCGCCTTTAAAGCCCTCCTCAAAGGTTATTCCTTCCAGCAGGTTTTGCATTTCCTGTTCTTTCAGGTACATGGGCAGCCTATCTGGCAGGCGCAGGGCATGCAATTGCTTTACGGGGTTCTTTTCTACCACCCCGAGTCGTAATAAATATTTATAAAAGGAATTGAGCCCCGAAAGCTTTCGGTTGATGCTGCGTGGTGCCAGTCCTTCATCTTTAAAAGTGGCCAGCCAACTACGTATATGAAAATGAGAAATATCAGCTACGGCATCTATATCAAATTGTGCCTTTGCATATTGCTGAAATTGAGACAGGTCCGTTTCATAAGCGGTACGGGTATGCTGAGCATATCTTTTTTCAAACCTCAGGTATTGTAAAAAATCCGTGATCCGTTGTCCTATCATAATAAAACCTGGTACTGTAAATATACAATATTACAGTACCAGGCACAATTATATTCCTGACAATTTTGTTAAATCGGATTAATCCAATTGACCTGTCATCAGTTGCTGGCGATAAATCGCTTTCAGCACTTCTGTACGACGCTTAACAGACGGTTTTGTAAACGCCTGACGGCTGCGTAATTGATTAAGGGTGCGTGATTTCTCGTACTTTTTCTTGTACTTCTTCAGCGCCTTGTCTATATTCTCGCAGTCTTTAGAATCAATGATCAACATAATGTATACCTCCCTTTTGGTAATTTGGGAAGGCAAAGGTAGTAAAAATAATTATCTGAACCAACTTTTTAGGCACGGCGTTTGAAACAGATAATTTAAATCTCATAACTTCGTTTATAATAACGAGATGCAAACCCAAGCGGCAGGCAATATGTATAGAAGTTTAGTGTTTATTGTGATGGTGACGGTTTTAGCGCTATCCTGCAAAAAGGAAGAACCTTCGGCCAATATGAATATAGATGGCCTGGATAGACCCTACTGCAACGACCCGGATGCTATCAATTATAACCAAACCTTTCCCGGCAAGCCGGATAACAGCATTTGCTACTTTCCTACGCAGCCATTTAAAGGTTCTTTTCTTTTCAAAGACTCTATATATGATGCTGATAATAAATTCCGCAAGGCGCAGGAGCTTTATATAACCCTGTCTGCCACTTCCAATACCAAAATGGAAATGTTTGGCTTTTGCGGCGGCAGTGAACCACTGAAAATAACAGCTGACAGGTATTATAAAGCCACCATGGATTCTACCATTGTGATGGTGAATAATATAGAATATAACCTGTATGGCCAGTACCTGTGCCGCACGGCAGACACCATCAGCGGTTACCTGCTGAAGGACAAGGTGGACTCCAACAAACTAACCTTCTTTTTTACCGTGGCCAGCGATTCAGGCGCCAGCTACCACAAGGGCATAGGCATTAAGCAATAATACAAGACCACACAGCATGTTTACGGGCATAATAGAAGCTACGGGTATTATTACAGATGTAATAGCATCGGGTTCCAACATAGATTTTTGGGTAGAAAGCAAAATCACCCCCGAACTGAAGATAGACCAGTCGGTAGCACACAATGGCGTGTGCCTCACCGTAGTAGCTATAGAGAACAACAGCTATAAAGTAACCGCAGTGGCTGAAACACTGCAAAAAACCAACCTGGGCAGGTGGAAAGCGGGCGATATAGTAAACCTGGAACGTTCGCTAAGGCTGGGTGACCGGCTGGACGGCCATTTTGTACAAGGCCATGCCGATGCTACGGCTACCTGTGTAGAAAAGCAAATACTGGATGGTAGCTGGCTGTTTCGTTTTAAATACGATGCACAGTTTGCACCACTAGTGATAGAAAAAGGTTCGGCATGCATCAATGGCGTGAGCCTCACCGTCTTCAACATAAAGGAAAATGAGCTGACCGTTACCATCATTCCTTATACTTACGAGCATACTAACTTTCAGCAAATAGAAGCCGGGACGGTGGTGAATATAGAGTTTGATGTGCTGGGCAAATACCTGCTGCGCCAGCAAGCGCTTACAAAAGCGTAGCATTACATTCATTTTCCATAATTTAGGACGGGCGTTTACCCCGCGCCCTTACCCCAATTGATGCAAAAGCCCGATGTTAAACCTTATTATGACGTAGCCATAATAGGTGCCGGTATAGGCGGCCTTACCGCAGCTGCCATACTCAGCAAAGCTGGCATGCGCGTGTGTGTGCTGGAAAAAGAACCACATGCCGGCGGATACCTTGCCGGTTTCCGGAGAAAAGACTTCCGTTTCGATACCGCCATACACTGGCTGAACCAATGTGCCCCCGGTGGCATGGCCAGCAAGATATTCGACCTGCTGGGCAGCGACCACCCTACGCCTGTATCGCAAAAAAGGATACGCAGGTATAAAGGTGAAAGCTTCGACTATTTGCTGACCAACAATCCCGACGAATTGCGCGATCAGTGGATAGCGGAGTTCCCGCATGAACGGGAAGGCCTCATCCGTTTTTTTAAAGCAGCTAAAAAGCTGGGCAAATCTTTTCATGACTTCAGCAAGATATTCCGTACAGAAGAAAGTATGGGGATGCAGGAACGCATGAAGAACAAGATACCCTTGCTGAAGTTTGCCATACCATTCATTCCCTACATCAGCTATACAGGTGAAAAGGGATTGAAGAAGGGATTGAACAAATTTTTTAAAGACGAAAAGCTGCACCGGATATTCACGGGGGAAACAGAACTGTTATCGTGCCTGGTGCCTATAGGCTGGGCCTACTACGGCGATTTTCAAAGCCCACCTGCAGGTGGGGGGCAGGTGATACCTGAATGGATGGAGCATATAGTGAAATACTATGGCAATGATATTTTTTACAAAGCGCCGGTGAAAGAGATATTGCTGAATGGCAACACTGCCGTGGGCGTATCGTTTGAACATTTTAAGCATACCTATACCGTAAACAGCAAATACGTAATAGCTGCCTGCGATGTGGAAACGCTATATGAAAAAATGCTGCCGGAACACGCCATTCCTCAAAAGCTGAAAACGAAACTAAAAGATGCAGAACTGTACAGCTCATCGGTAACCATATCTGTAGCGCTGGATTGTACACCAAAAGAATTAGGCTTCAATGAAGAACTGGTACACATCGTGTCTGAAAATACGCCGGCAGGCCAGCATTGTGATGGCAACCCCTATACCAGCGAAATAAGCATACTGGCCCCCTCTTTCAGAGACCCTTCTTTAGCGCCTGAAGGACAAGGGACGCTTACGCTCTTTATGCCCGCCTTTATGGATTATGATGGCGAATGGCAAACAGGGAAAGATGCAGCCGGCAACTATGAGCGTGGTGAAGCCTACAAGAAGCTAAAGGGCAGTATTGCCGAGATAATAATAGACCGGGTAGAGCAGGCCGTAGCACCGGGGTTGCGAAAGCATATCCTCTTTTATGATGTGGCCACACCCGTAACACACTGGCGCTATACCGGCAACCGTGGTGGCACCATGATGGGCGCCAAACCGGGAAAAAAGAACATGCAAGATAAAGTAGCGCACTACCAAACACCTGTGAAAAACCTGCTGCTGGGTGGGCATTGGGCAGAGCTGGGCGGTGGTGTGCCTATAGCTGTAAAAGCAGGTACCAATGCATCACTGCTCATCTTCAGGAAAGAAAACAAAGCAGCCTTTAAGCTGCTGGCCGATTATATGGACGATAAGATAGGGCTGGATATGATACAACAAAGCGATGTATTTGCACATTATCCCAATAACTGGGTGCAGCAACCCACACCTGCCCAGAAGAAGGCGGCACGCATGCAGGATGAAGAAACAGCTTAATTACCGATTTTATACTACTTTCGGCACAGATAGCAAGGACGATACATGCGCATAGCATTTGATGCAAAAAGGGCTTTTCACAATAATACAGGACTGGGTAATTACAGCCGTATGCTCATACAATCGCTGGCAAGCGATTATGCAACACATAGCTATTACCTGATGGCCCCTAAGCCGGGCCACCTATTCAAACGCGACATGCCCAATGTGCAAACCATATTGCCTACCGGCTTCTATAAAAACTTCCGTTCACTATGGCGCAGCTATGGAGTAACGCAGGACCTGAAGCAATTATCGATAGACCTTTATCACGGCCTTAGCAATGAAATACCGGCAGGCATTAACAGTAGTGGCATCAAATCTGTTGTTACCATACACGATTTGATATTTGAACGCTACCCAAAACAATATGGTACTGTTAACACAGCCATATACCGTCGCAAGTTCAGGTATGCAGCGCAGCATGCTGACAGAGTGATAGCCATCAGCAAACAAACCAAACAAGACCTGATAGATTATTATAAGACACCTGAACATAAAATAGACATCTGCTACCAGAGCTGTAACCCGATATTTGAAAAGCAGGCAAGCCTGGATGAATTATCGCGCATCAAACAGAAGTATAACCTTCCGGACCATTACTTCCTGTACGTAGGTTCCATAATAGAACGGAAGAACCTGCTGACGATATGCAAAGCCCTGAAAGCTACAACACCATCATTAGATATACCGCTCGTAGTGATAGGCAATGGCAGCAGCTATATGGAAACAGTAAAATCATACATAGCCCAGAACGGCCTTGGTAATCGCGTCATTTTTCTTTCAGAGCAAGCTACTAAAAATGATATAGCTTTTCGCAGCGGCGATGACTTCCCTGCAATATACCAGCAAGCCACTGCTATGATATATCCCTCCATATTTGAAGGTTTTGGGCTACCCATATTAGAAGCGCTATGGAGCCGCATACCTGTCATCACATCCAACCTATCGTGCATGCCGGAAACCGGTGGTGGTGCTGCGTACTACATCAACCCTTTAAGCGTGGAAGAAATGGCAACTGCAATGGAACGTGTAGCTACTGATACTACGCTGCGTACAGACATGACAACAAAGGGCATTGCACATGCACACCACTTTACTACGCATACACATGCTACTGCTGTAATGCAGGTGTATCAATCTTTATTTTAACTCAGTTTATTTTTTAGGCACAAACTTAGGTTCCGGTGCCGGGCGCCATGTAAGCTGTGTGCTAAGCGTAGGGAATACCGTGCGCCAATTGGCCAGTGTTTTATCAGTAGCATCTACAAAGTACCAGGTCTTGCCCTTGTCCATAGAAACGCTTATGAGTGTGGTTTGCGTGGTAAGCACACCATTGCTCAGTTGCATTTTCATGTATTGAGGAATGGTACATTGCAATTCGCCTGCCGTATCAATAATAGCAGATGCTTCGCCGGGCCAAGCGGAGAGTATTTTAGAACCTTGGCTTTCCATGCTTTCTATTTGCTTGGATAAATCACTTATCAATTTATCAGCACCGCCTTCGGTAGTAGCTATCACTGTGGGGTGCGTGGTAGCCATAAAAGCTTTAAGGTCTTTTTTCACCAGTGCTTCGTTCATCTTCTTTGCAGCAGCTTTTACAACAGGCTTCAGGTTGCTGTAATTCTGTGCATATGCCGTGCCGGTACCATACATCATCACCAATGCTAAAACAGGGCCTAGTAAATTCTTCATCTTTCTGTGAAAATTGTTTCTCAATATAAGAAAGATGCCGCATTCAGGTCTGTAAACGGATGTTAAAAAACATGAAGCCGCATCACATATCTTCATCTTTTATCTGAGAAACATCCACACCTAATTTCTCAAATGCCTTTTCACCCTTCGACGTGATATAATAATGTTTGTCGTTCTGATGTTTTTTTGCTATCCATTCTTTCTCTGTAAACATATCAAGCAATAGCTCTCCCAGTTTACCTCCTATATGACTGTAGCATGTTTTAGCCGGCTTTTCCATAATGCTTTTTTCGATTGGTTAAAATACAAAATGAAAGCCTGATATACCTGGCCTGTAAATACAAAAATCTTATAGCAGCAAAAAGCCTGCAAATATTTGCAGGCTTTGTTTTTTATACCTATTCAAAAAATCAATAAAACACAGGGCAGATAACGCGGGCTTGCTTGCGCTCAGGATCGTTGAAAATACCTGTTTTGATAACTGATATTTCATAACCACCCTGCAGGTTGGTAGCTGCCCTTAGCCTTGAAGTGTTTACATCGTAGCTGAAGTTGAATGCAACATCTTTATAACGCAATTTGATAGTAGGGATGAATGCATCTTTAAAGCGATAAAATACGCCCCCAAATAACACAAAGCGCACATCGCCGCTTGCATCTTTTTTATTCCAGCCAATAAGGCCGCCGGCTATCGTTTCGTTATAATCGCCCTGGCGCATATAGTTGGCATGTACCTGAAAGCTGAAAGTTTCGTTTAGTTCTTTACTTACGGCAGCATTTACATTCCAGCGCATATCCAGCCTTGAATCCGAATTGTCGGCGAAAGAAGTATTTGGCTGTGTAAAGTGATAGCCGGCTACGCCTACTACATAATTCAGCCTATTGGCCTCTTCGCCATCTCCCGATGTGCTGCTGAATGTAATACCGGCACCAAGATCCCAATAGCTGTATTTGGGGTTATTAAAGTTCTCACCGGTCGGATTGTCAGGGCTGTATGAACCATTCACAAACTGGTTATTCAGTGTTGCCTTTGTAGGGTCGTAGTTGCGCTGCGTGTAGCCACCCGTAAACCCCACAGACAAGTATGAGTTATGGCCATCTTCTAACGACTTGCTATAACTTACCGCAGGGTATGCAGAAATAGTTTGCATATTAATACTACCCGCCCTGTCGTAATATCCCAGCAACCCTACGCTTACAAAATCGTTCACGTTGTTTACCGGAATACGCAGTTCGGCATTTATCAGGCCCGTCTGGTATGGTTTGCTGATGCTACTCCACTGGTTCTTATATATAGCCCCCACTTTATAATCGCCTGTAAAGATGCCCGTCAATGAAGGGTTTCGCAGGATAGAAGTTTCGTAGAACTGCGAGAAGTGAATATCCTGCGCCTGTGCTGACAGTGGCAGGATACATGCTGCTGCAAGTATGTTTCTTAATTGTTTCTTCATGTTTTTCATAAGCTCGCTTTTTCTTATCGCACAATAGTTACATCCCCTTTCCACGATATGGTTTGCCCGTCTTCGCAAATGGCCTCCACTATATATACAAACACATCCGGTGCCAATACCTGTCCTTTAAAGGTACCATCCCATCCTACATTTGCATCGTTGATGGTGATGCCATTCCTTTCATAAACCATTTCGCCCCAGCGATTGTATATCCTGAAGGAGCGTATCTTATCAAGCCCAGAACCACGTGGATAGAAAACATCGTTCTGACCATCGCCGTTAGGTGTAAATGTATTAGGTATGAAAAGCTGGCTCTTATCGCACAACACTGTTATACGCACGATGTCGGAATCTACACAGCCGTGATCTGTATATACCTTCACTACATAATCCGTTGTTTTCATGGGTGATGCCGTAGATACCGGGCAATCATCACAACTGAGCGTTTCTGATGGTGTCCATTTAAAGCGGTTTATCAAAGTGCCTGTAGCCTGTATGGTTGTGCTACTACCGGCTATAATAGTATTCTCACCTGTTGCATTTACAGTAGGCAGCGGATGCACCGTAACATTCACAAAGTCAGTATCCGGTATACACCTGCCTTCGTAAGCTACTACCATATATTTGGTAGTACCATTGGGTGAGGCCACCGGTACCGCAGAATGGCTGTTTGACAGCCCCGAAGGCGGTGTCCAGATATATCCTTTACCCCCTTCTACCAGCAGTTGTACACTATCGCGCTGGCATATTTCTTTATCACCGCCGGTTATAGTTGTTACCTTGGTTTTAATCTTTACCTGCACCGTATCCTTATTGGTACAGTTATGTTCGTCTTTACCGGTTACTATAAAATTGAAGGCTTCTTTAGGATAGGCATAAGGGTCCGGACAGTTGAGGCAACTGAGATAAGGTGTGGTATTCCAAACATAAGACACACCGCCTGTGGCACTTAAGTGTGCCGAATCTGTAAGGCAGATAATGGTATCACCACCTGCATTGATATCCGGTGGCGGATATATTGTTATTTCTTTAGTAACACTATCTACACAGCCGCGCATGTTTTCTATATACAGCTTAACCGTGTATGTACCGGGAGGGCCATAATATTTCGTAGGCGATTTTGTATTTCTTACATCACCATCGTGGAAAGTCCATACCCATTTTTTCTTTTCGGAAAAATAGGAAACGGAGGTGTCTACAAACGTTACATCACTAAACTGGCAAGGCGCATCGGGTATAAAGTCGGCTTCCACGGCATCTACTTTAATAGTATCGCTACCGGGACTTACGGCCCTGCAGCCACCATTGCCTTCCACTACCAGCTTGGGCAGATATGCGCCGGGGTGCGTGTAGGTATGTGTAACCTTGCTTTGCGTAGTTTTCAGTGTAGTGCCGTCGTTAAAGTCCCAGGTCATGCTGCTTACATTCAACGTCGTGGCATCGAAGTTCACCGTAAGTGGGTTGCAACCTTCAAGCGGGGCATATGTGAAGGCACCAGCATAACCCAACACCCTAACCGTAGCAGTATCATATGCTTTACAACCATGCCTGTCGGTTACCATATAGGTTATAACATACAGGCCCGGTGCAGTATATACATCGTCTTTAGCTTTGTGTAGGGTCGATTTATTACCATTACCCAGGTTCCATGCATATTTCTGTGTAGGGTCGGATGGTATGTTATTAATAAACTTCACCGCCAGCGGTGCGCATACTGCCAGCGAATCGCTCACGGCAATATCAGCATCCGGCCTCACGGCATTTATGTTTTGTTTGAATAAAGTATCCTTACAACCTGTATTATCTGAAACTATCAGTCTTATGTTGTAGGTGCCCCTGGCATAGGTATGTTTCGGGTTGTTATCCGTAGATTGCTGACCATCGCCAAAATCCCAGGCTGAAGTATTGTAGTCTGATGAGGTATTGGTGAAAATAGTTTCTGCATCGGCACACACCGTATCGGGTATCATAGCACCAGCTACCGGTTTTTTGGCTTCTACGTATTGTGTCTTTATCAAGGAGTCTTTACACCCGATGTTATCGGTTACTACCAGCTTTATATCAAATTTGCCACGCCCCGGATACAAATTGGTTATGGTAGGAGATGCCGTGCTGGCATTGCCATTACCAAAATACCACATCCTGTTGCTGATGCTAGCACCGGTAGTAACTTTACTATTATCCGTAAAAGATACATTCAGAGGCACACAACCTACCAGCGGGCTGGCCGTGAAATTGACATACGGTTTTGAAACCAGGATGTAATCTACCCGCACAATAGAATCCGAGCAGCTGTATACATCCTTAGTAACCACTTTTATTTTATAATGGCCGGTATCTAAGAAGGTGTATGTAAAATTATTCATACTATCCCCCACCCAAGCATCATTGACGTACCAATTAAATTCTACGGGTGTGCTCCCCGTCATTGTAGATGAAAACCGTACTTTTCCATTTTTACAAACTGCCAGCTTACTTGCCGTAAGCGTAATAGCCCGGTTTACCAATGTCATTGTTTTTCGGGCAGTATCGTAGCAATTAGTTCTGCTGCTAAAAGTCACAAGCATTACATCATATGTACCCAGGGAAGCATACTTATGAACCGGATTCATATCAGTCGATTCTCCTCCATCACCAAAATACCATTTATGCCATGTGAAGCCCTGCGACCTGTTGATGAAATATATTTTAGTGGCTGTGTCGCAATCCGGTTTTGTTTCCATTAGCGCCCAGGGAGAGTCAACAGTTATATATTGCTGTTTGATCAACGTGTCTTTGCAACCATTATACCCCACTATGAGGCGAACATCATAAATCCCTGGCTGTGAATAACAAAACGTAGGATCCTTAAGTTTTGATATTCCCAACTCAAAATCCCAATCCCATTCATTTACAATACCGGTAGACAAATCTGTGAAATGGATGCATTTGTTATTACAGATGTGTGTATTGTCTTCGGTAAAATTCGCATCGGGTTTGGTACCCACCTTTATATACATACTATCGGTAGCTGTACAACCTGCACCGGTAGTTACCGTTAGTAATACACGATAAATGCCGGGTTGTGTAAATGTGTGGGAAGGAGTTGCCAGCGTAGAGGTACCACCATCGTCAAAATCCCAGTTCCATGCTGTAATGGGGTAGGGATATCTTCTTTTAATGTTATTGGGTGTAGTAGTGAAGGCAGAATCTGCAAAACGTACGGTTAATGGCGCACAGCCATCCTGTACATCAGACGTATCTTCTATAAAGAAATCATGTACTTGTACATAATGTTCTTTACTCACCGTATCTCTGCAGCCATCTGCCGTGGCTACTACCAGTGTAGGTGTGTAATAACCGTTTAAAGTGTAGGTATGTGTAGGGCTGGTTGCTGTGCTTGTACCGGTAAAATCACCGAAATCCCACAGATAACTGGCATAAGAGGCATTAGCAATAAATTTAGTGGTAACGGGTGCCGGGCAAAGTGTGTCGGGGTCTATCACAAAATCGGCTACCGGCTTAGGAAAAACATTTATAGTTTTTGTGGCCGTAGCGCTACATCCGCGATAGGTATATGTTACTGTTACCGTTTGCGGCCCCGAAGTATAGAATACAGGACTGGGGGCTGCGTTGGTAGACCCAAAGCTCCATGAATAAGTGCCCCCCGCAGGCGTACCGGTGGCAGTTGTGATGATAGGCACGCCTTCGCACACACCGGCAGCAGATGAAATTGATACTTGTACGTTATGGATATTTACATAGTTGTTCTTCGTCAATGAGTCTTTACATCCATTACCATCGGTAACTACCAGCTTGGGAGAGAACTGTGAGCCCGGCCCTCCTGTATAGGTATGCGTGGTGCTACTGCCACCATTAAGTGTTGAAGTAAAGTCGCCAAAATACCAGTCGTATGTATAAGGCGGTGTACTGCCCGGTGTAGCGCTAAATGTAACCGCAGCGGGCGAACTGCAATTCTCTGCTGGTGATGCCGTAAAACTCGGATCCGGCTTCGGATACAGACTAATATATGCAGGGCGGGTTTTCCTGCCCTGGCAACCCCAGCTATTGGTAGCTACCAGTGTTACCGTATTAGGGCCTGAATTGTAAACTACGGATGGTGCAGCAAGGCTGGATGAACCCGGAGTAGCACCGCCCCCCAGGTACCATGTGAAGGTTGTACTAGACTGGTTATTGGTATTATTGGTATATACTACATTCAAGGGGGCGCAGCCTGTTACAGGTGTAGCTGAGAAGTCAACAATCGGGGTATCGCGTATGATGACCGTCCTGGTAGTGCTACCGCTGGCAGCGCCATCCCTTATGGTAAGCGTAACCGTATATGTGCCGGGGGCTGAATATACACGGCTGGCGTATGTTTTATTATAGCTTTTAGAAGACCTGTCGCCGAAATCCCATTCCCAGTTACTGGAAGATAAAGTGTAGCCACTGGATGCAGAGCCATCAAAGTTGATAGTTTCTCCCGGGCAGGCCGCAGTAGGGCTGGCTGTAAAACTGGCACTTATCTGTGCATACGTAACGGTATGCAGTAATAAGAAAAGAGCAATGAAGGGTATCTTCCTTAGGTTGGGCATGGACGATATATTGTGTGTTTAAAGTTAAATAATCCTTAAAAGAAATATTGTATATAATGCCAATTGCTGCGGCATTTAAACCTTATTTTAATCTCAGCAACTTGACATTTTGAGTGTGTTTAATTATCAGTTAATATTATTTAATGCATGCTGTTTAAATATTAAGTTGATAACAGCTATTTTTGAATACTTTTTTAAAATATTTATAATCATTTAAGAAA